>JAWBQJ010000001.1:0-300000 GCA_038845865.1 Desulfurococcaceae archaeon | reverse complement strand
CGGTAGCGGCTAAGACTAGAAAGGCATCAATTAGCCTCGCCACTATGAGCTTCTCCGTGGATAAAAGGTCTCTTGTAATGCTACTGGATACAGCTAGTACAATGCTATTAGCGGTTGATATCGCGGCCGCGATTATCGAGACCGCTACTAAGGACCCTAGCAGAGGGTACATGTAGCCGAGCAATAGTGGCGTCACCTCATCCCACTTCAAGTTCGCGGGCATTCTACCTGTCAGCGCTATTCCGGCCGCAACGAGTCCCACGGTAACAACAACGATGGTGTATAGGAAACCGTATAGCGAGAACAGCATTACCATTCTCTTGTACGACTTTTCATCTCTAGGCATGTAGAGCCTCACGACCACCTGGGGGTTTGTAATGGCGAAGAAAATCCACGGAATAGTGTACGCGAGGAATACGTGAACCTTCCAGAAGTCTGTTACCCCCAGGTACCCGTTCTCGCCGAGTAGCTTGAACACCGTGCCGTGATCTAGCCCGAGAAAAGGCACGAGATACAGGACTGCCCATATGAGGTATACGATCCCGCTGGTAAGGGATAGTATTCCTTGGTATAGGTCTGTCAGGGCAACACTCCACACGCCGGCTATAACGATCCACGCATAGGTGATTGTAGCCGAGATCGTGAGAGCGACGTCTTCACTAAAACCACCATACCTGAACACCGTTCTCAATCCCTGCACTTGGGCGGCTAGGTAGGGGATCATGGCGAAAAGGTACACTGCTGCGGCTGTTAGTGATGTCAGTCTAGAGCCGTAAAGGTCGCCGAGCATTTGAGCCGGCGTGATCCAGTTCCGTTGCTTACTGATTCTCCAGATCTCGTAGCCAGCCGTAGATAGGAGGAACACTGTGGCAGCAAGGTATAGCAACTCGAAGCCTAAAGCACACACGCCCGTCGCGTAGGTTAAACCCACTAAACCGACCATCATAAAGGCGCTGTAAGTCGTCGCGGCATAGGTTCCGGCTGCTATAAGTCCTTTAAGCATGCCTCCGGCAACGTAGTAGTCTCGAAGAGTTCTAATGCCGTATCTTCTCGAAAGAAGGGCTATGATCGTCCCCATGGAAACGTATGTCACGAGCACTATAATGAATTCTAGCCTCATCTTACATCACCTGATCTACTAGTATGCAGTTTAATTATCGCTAAGAGTATTGAAATTGATGTTGCAACGGCCCAGAACAGGTAAAGTGACAGGTCTTTTGCGTGTCTAAGCAACGTGTAGGGGATAACATAGCACGCTAGTATCAACGCGATCTGCACGAGCACGTACACCCACCTCACCATGATCACCGAACACGTGTTCGATTTCACCGGTAACTATATAACTGGGGGTTAAAAACATTTAAGGAGCTAAAACTATAGGGAAGACCGTGTACTACTTGTTGCACGGGTAAAACATGAAATCACGCGTGCGAGAACGAGTTATTGAACTGCTCTCGGAGTTTGAAGGTAAATACATTCCCCAATCTTACATTCACAGGTCACTCAAAGTATCTAAAAGCAGGGTTTCAGAGGTTCTAAGAGAGCTTGAGAAGGAAGGCTTAATACAGAGAGTCTCTGTGGGGCGGGTCAATATAGTTCACATCATGCCAGGAGCATTCCGAGGTGCAATTGAGAGGGCAAAGGCGAGGGAGCTCAAGCTGGGGATAGTGTACTCGAGTGAGTACCTCTTTTTAGGGTTCTTCGTTAAGGGCTTGCTAAGAAACAACATTAGTGTTGATGTTAAAGTGTTCAAGGATAGTTTTGAAGCAACGCGGCAACTCGCAGAGGGGCTAGTGGACATGGCCTTTTCGCCGTTCGTAGGTCAGCTATATCTCTACCCAGCTTACAGAACCTACAAGGTGGTCGGTGGCGGCGTTAAGGGAGGTTTTAGAGTACTTCACAAGCCGGGTAGTGAAACCATATATTCGAGTATGATCAGCACGATGGACTACGCACGCTATTTAGCTTTAAAAATGGGCATCATAGAGGCCTCAAATACGCACTACTACAAAAACCCCTCGCAACTAATGCATGCTGCGAAGAGAGGAGGATACGTTGTTACCTGGCACCCTGTATACCTAGAGCTCTCAAAACTGGGTTATAGTACCATCTTAACTCATAAAGACCTCGGTATCGAGTTTTGCTGTACACTTGCTACTTTAAATACCGTTACCGAAGACTTGCTAGATACTATTAGAAGATCACTAGTAGTCGCGCTTGAAGAGTATAAAAGGAAGCCTGATGAGATGCTCGAGTACTATTCCTCCATAACGGGTATAGCTACGTCTACCCTGAAGACGGCGATCTCAGAATACCATGTCGTAAACGGTGTACATAAAAAGCACGTTGAAAACGTAGTTGCATCGTTTGCACCGGTTCTTCCAGATAGGAATATTTACAGAGAACTGCTATACGACAAATATTAGACCTAGTTTCCCAGTAGCGGTTAGAAGGTCTTATCAGGCCTGGCCGTATACTAGGGCTTGAGATAACGGACTACGATGTCGAGGAACGGGTTGTTGAAACGCCACTTGATGTTAAAGTAAAGGAGGCCGAAATAGAGGCCACCTCGAAACTCCATAGTAAACAGTTTTTCCTAAGGTTTGGGGAAGCTAAAAGTACTAATTACCTCGGTCATTACGATACCCTTAGCGATAAGTGAACTCGAAAGTGTAGCTGATGAGCTGGGAATAGCGTTAAAGACTTATTGACTATATTGATTCCTCGAGTACAGACAGGTTTTTAATATCGAGTTTCTTGTACCTCTCCAAGCTCCCTACATCGTACCAGGTCCCGGTGTAGATATAGGCGTATACGCTGTACCCCTTGTTTATTAACCAAGGCACGAAGTCGCCCATGAAGTCGAAGTTCCTGCCGAGTTCTTCTTCGACTTCCGACTTGAATACATGTTCTTCTACTACGGCTATTCCAATCGTTACGGAAATGTCTAGCTCCGGTTTTTCCGACATGGTTTTAACTCTATAGCTGTTGTCCAGTTCCACCACGCCAACGGGTACGCGGTACCTCTTAGCAATGACGAGGGTGAGGTCCGCTCTCTTATCTGCATGGTAGTCCAGCAGCTCTTTAACGTTTAATGGCGCTAATATATCGCCATACCATATGAGCCCACGCGAGCTCGCAAGCCCTGTTCTATAGGCTTTTAAAATAGCCCCGCCAGTGTTCTTGTAGCCCTCTTGCTCATCTAGCGAATACGCTACTCTTACACCAAACCTTGATCCGTCTTCGAAGTAGTTGTATATGTATTTCCACTTGTAGTCTACGAGAAAGACGAAGTCCTTTAACCCATGACGTTTAAGCCAACGTACGATGAGCTCTAGAACGGGTTTCTCCGTCTTACCGATGGGGAACATGGGTTTAGGAATGATCTCGGTATAGGGGTGAAACCGCGAACCGACGCCACCGGCCAAGATCAACGCTTTGACGCCGGGAACCAACTTTACAATGCACCCTGTTATTAGAGAATCAGGAGTGGTAGCGTTAAAATACTTTAACGCTAACACTAGGTTAAGTGCCTCTTAAAAGCGCAGTTGAAGCTCCTCTAAGAGGCTTTCAACAGTGCTGTAAACAGCTTCCTTGGAGCTCATAGTAGGCTTCCAACCGAGTGTGAGAAGTCTAGATACATCTAGTGCTATTCTCTTGACATCGCCGGGCCAGCCGATTCCGTGGAGTACTGGCTTGTACACGACTTTTATGTCCTTTAAGCCGAGCCTCGCCAGTAGTATCTCTACAATGTCTTTCACTGAAATCCAGTCAACGTTACCTACATTGTAAACGCTAAAGCCCCTGCCGGATTTAAGCCAGGTGAGTATAGTCGCCTCAACGGCATCCTTCACGTGGAGGTAACTCCTCACCTGCGTTCCATCGCCAAGTACTTCGAGTACCTCTCTGTCCCTGAACAGCTTTACGAGCAGGTCGTAGATCACCCCGTGCCTCAGCCTCGGACCAACGATGTTCGCGTATCTGAGAGCTATTACATTTAAACCATACAGCTTGCTGTAAGCGTGTAACAGGTTTTCACAGGCAGCCTTACTGGCCCCGTAAACGGAAACAGGCTTCACTGGCGCATCTTCATTGACAGGTATCTCTGGGGGTTCACCGTACACGCTACTCGACGACGCGAACACTATTGTCTTGACGTTTTCAAGCCTTACGGCCTCGAGTAGGTTGAACGTCGCGACGATGTTTTCGTTAAAATGAACCTCGGGATTTATCGTACTGACCTTGACCTCGGGGTTTGCAGCGAAATGAAATACAACGTCGGTACCTCTCACCACCTTCTTTATCATCTCTGGGCGTTTTAAGTCGCCTTCTACGAACTCTATTAACCCTTCTTCGATGTGTTTCTTAATGTTATCCAGCCGTCCCGAAGTGAGGTTGTCAATGACCTTTACTTTCAAGCCCAGTCCAACGAGCTTGTCAACCAGGTGGCTACCTATGAAACCTGCGCCACCGGTAACGAGTACTGTCATTCCCTCAGTATCCATGGACAGCCCTAAAACAAGCTCTAGGAAAAAGCAAATTAATTTACTTTACGGGTAGCGCCTTGGTCAGCTATGCTAGAGGCCTACCAGCTCTTTCTATGAGAGGCCCTGCCTCCGCTACGGCCCTTCCAGAAAGCACCTCGTGGAGTACATGTATGGCCTTCTTCTTCGATAGCACCTTATTGTTGTTCCCACAGTATGGGCTATATATGCACCTTGGACATCCATCTTCGCATGGGCATCTGCTCATCAGCTCGTAAACCACTTCTACCGCTCTTTCGAACTTTGCGTAGAGTAGTTTCGCGGCCCCGGAACCGCCTATAGCTGTATCGTATATGACAATGTCCCCGCTCGAATAGCTTATACCGCCGAGATCGGTCAGCCCGGTTCCGCATGCTATCCTCGACGCTGATATTAAGGCGTGTTCTATTGCGTGGAACGCCTCTGCTAGGCCACGCTCATCGAGGTCTTCGGGGGGCGGGATCTTGATTAACGTCGCCCGTGTGACGTACCTATACGTCACGGGCTCGCTGAGAGTTTCCGAGACGTATGTTTCACCGCTGTAAACATTCTTAACAACGTAACCACTAACGATTACTTCTTGCAGTACCTTAGCATACGAGAGCACACCAAGATTACTTGCCTTCTCGTCAATTATATCGTAGTCCATCACGTTGACAGTGTAGAGGGGCCTAGTGTAGACTTCCATCCCGCTAGTAGCCTCTCTTACATACGCCCTTTTGTTCGTAATATCGAGCTTTACCACCTCGTAAGGCCTTTTCATGTAAAAGTATATTGCGCCGGGATGGAGCTCTAAAACCCCTATCGGTAATTCCCGAGTGGCAATAACCCGGTCTCCATTCAAGTCAACTACCTCGATGACTTCTCCATGCGCTCTTATACCCCCTTTCTCGGCCACGTAAGCGCGCCCCGTTCTATATACCGGAATAATGTATGGCCCAACTCTCTTAACTAAGCGATCCTGCACGAGGTTTTCCAGCACCTTTCTCCACTCTAGTGGAATCCTTGATACGTGCACTTTCCCGGCTTGTAAAGTATATGAAACGACGTGTAGCTTTATTACTTCTTCGTTAAGGGGCTCTATAACGCTAGGGGTTAACTCCTGGTCGAAGAATGTCGAGGGCTTTGTGACGTAGTAGAAATCTATGGGGTCCTCCCCGAGAACAGTTATTACGTAGCCTTTTCTCCTCCTACCAGCACGTCCAGCTCTTTGTAGGTATTTAGCGTATGAAGGAGGCGGAGCCGCCATTAGAACGGCGTCTAGGGCTCCAATGTCTATTCCTAGTTCCAGGGTCGGCGTTGCTACTACGCCCTGTAGTACCCCTTCTCTCAATTTACTCTCAATGTCCTTTCTCACGTCAGGGGGTAGGCCGGCACGATGAACAGCTACATTCACGTCATACCTCGACTCAATTATGCTGGCCAGGACCTCCGCCAGCTGTTGACTATCAACAAAAACTAGGAATCTCAATTCGTTGTTGGCAAGGAACTTCACTACCGAGGACACCACGTTCCATCTACTCGTGTGACCAGTTGAAATCAGAATATGCACTGCAGTGCCCTTTCTCGCCGGGCTACCCTTGACTTCCTCAAATTTCTCTTCAAAAATGCTCTCTGCCAGTTCACGTGGATTACCAATTGTTGCCGAGGAAGCCAAGAACTGTGCACTCTTGTTTCTTGTGAGCTTTATTCTGTGAACTAGGTGGTGCAGGTGCGACCCCAAAACACCTTCGTAAACATGAAGCTCGTCGAACACAAAAACATCAGCTGTTCTAATGAATCTTCCTATGTGGGGGCTATAAATTAACCCCACGTGAAGCATATCAGGGTTTGAAACGAGTATTGGAGGCGGACTACTAGCTACTCTGCGCCTAGCGCTAACCGGAGTATCCCCGTCATATATGTTCACGCCGAGCTTACCGTAAATGCTGTACTCCATAAATCTCTTTACCTGATCTCTCGCAAGCGCCTTGGTCGGGTATAGCAAGAGTACACGTGGATTTTGGGCCCTTTCCTCGAGAATCCTTTTAGCGAGGGGTATGAAGAACGCCTCTGTCTTTCCCGTACCAGTACCGGCTACTATTACAACGTTATCTCCATCCAAGATGTGCCTATAAGCATCATACTGGAATCTGTAGAGCCGCTGAATACCTCGTTTTTCTAGAACCTTTATTAGTTGCTCTTGTAGTCCTATTTCATAAATACTTGGACCGGGTTCAGGCTCCTCGGTTTCCTCTACCTTCTCGTAGATTACGCTCGCCCCCGATCTAGGATACTTCCCCTCAAGGTATCTATTCAGGTCGAGTGTAAGCTGGTCTTTGTATCCTTCAGCCAATCCGCACTACCCTACTATTAGTGATTAACTCCTCAAAGAGCTCTTTAATGCATGAACAAGCCCAGCCTACACTAGTAGCCTCTCCAAGACTTCGCAGTACAGGAGGCCCTTCCAAGAGAACCATATATGTCTGAGTCCTTGGGGCCCTATACGCGTAGGTTACACTATTCTATATGCCTCAATTCGAGTACCTCTCCACTACTGAACCTGTACGAACCGCTACCAGTTTCAACAAGTAGGTCACCGTTCTCGGTAACACTTTTAGCTATGCCGATGTACGTTCCACTACGCGTCACTACTTTAACCCTTAAACCAAGGGTTTCTAAGAGCTCGAGGTACTCCATCTGCACTTTCTGAGTATACTCCCCCAGTCCTTCGACCTTGTTTAAAGTGCCTGCTATGTACGCTATGATGCTGTTTCGGGGCACGAGTTTGTTTAAGATATACTTTAAGCTCGTTGCCGTTTCAAGGGGTGGCTCGTTGTTTACATTAATGCCTATGCCCAGGTATGCGATTACCTTACTCAGCAGTACTTCTCCCTCTATTAGAAACCCCGAAAGCTTTCTATTTCGAACTATGATGTCATTAGGCCACTTAATTCTGGCTTTAACTCCTAATTTCTCCTGGAGAAAACGGCAGATCACGATTGGCACGATCATGGGCAGTATTTGCGCTGTGCGCGGTGATACTTCCAGTTTTAACGTCATCCAGAGGCCCCCTAAATTACTTATCCACGTCCTCCCATGCCTCCCGTACCCCCCATACTGCCACTCCGATACAATTATGCTCCACACCGGGCTATACTTCGCCCTAATCATTGTAGAGCCCGTTATGAGCTTGTAAGAGTAGTTCCAGCCCCAGGGCTTTATTCTAGACGGGTTATCTCCCGCGAACCACAGCACGCGGCTTTTATCTTGGACGATCATGTAGTTGTTCTTGAGCTCGTTCACCAACTCAACCAGTTCCCACTCATAGAGGCCCAGTTCGCCTGCCAGCTCCGATAGATCAACGCTTTCCCTACTACTCATTATTCTCAATATTTCTAACTTTATGAAGAGGCTTTTTTCTAGGTTTAATAGGCTTTGAACCACTTTCTCATCCTCACTGCAACTTTATCCATTCCTAGAACACTGGGTAAGTCCGGGTAAAATCTTCTCAGGAACTCGTACAGGTTAATCGCTAGGGCTCCGGGTTTACTAGTCTTTATGTCTACTAATCCGTCCCTCCAGAGCTTGGAGAGTGCTAGTAGCAGTATCGCTCTCGCGTTCTCGGCCTCTATAGCTGCCGCGCGCTCCCCTTTCAAGTAGTGCGTTAGTATATTAGGTGAGTATGCATGTTTTTCAAGTACTTCGCGATCCTTTTTAACTACATGGCACGCCAAGCTCAAACCGTAGTCGGCTGACGCCATTATGTATCTATTGACGTCGTCGATACTGTACTTGACGTGCCTAGGAATGTAAGGGAAACTTCTACATATATATGGTTTGTAAATGTAGTGTATGCTACACTTGTTCTCCCTAAGGAACGGGCATTTGTCGCTAATTAGTTGCATTACGTAGCTGAATGCGAGGTTAACGTCATTAACGGCTTCGTAAACCACATATCCGTGTACGAAGCGTACTTCTACTCCTAGGTTTTCTGCAAGCTCTTCTAAAACTATCACCTCGTGCGGTAGTACAGAAATAGGTGACATTCTGCAACAGGAACCGCACATATCACAAACAAAGACTGGTAAATTATCGGTAAACTGCATTAAAACACCAGGTTATGTTGTTGCATAGTAGCCTGGTAGCCTCTCGCGGTACAGCATCTTAACCCTTTCGACTCCATTTATCTCGTCAATGTAGCTCGCTACCGGTGGTGGCACCATCTCTCTCCACTTATTATCCCCACGAGCCATCAGCCGCCTTATTACAGACCCCCTATAGAGTTCCCTGTTGTGGGGAGGGGGCTCTAAGACCTTATAGCCTTCCTCCGTAAATATTGTCCTAACAATGGGGTTTAGGGTCACCACAGCGCTGAACTCCGGGCTGTAGAGCTTTATGTAATGTATAGCTACTTTACTGACTTCTAGCGTGGGTAACGTAACGGTTACTATCCTTGAAAGGTCGTGAGATCTCCATTTAAGGGCCCTTCTAATCATTTCTATGCGCTCGCCGGCTGTAAACGGGTTTTCAGGCGTATGGCTTTGACTAGCCATGCCAACGATAATGACTACTTCGTTGAACATTGACAAACAGTGTTCGATTGCGTAAAGGTGTCCATAATGGAATGGCTGGAACCTGGCAATAACTAAACACCTCTCCATACCCGGCACTTTCCGACACCCCTAGCCGTAACTATCTTCTCGAGGATTCTGGATGAGATAGGTTATAGTCACACGCGAGCACTCTATGTTACACCCCCCGATATCTTTGCAACGTATTTCTCGAGAACGGATATGACCTCTTTAACCCGCTCTTTCTCCATACTGAGAATACACTGTTCGAGTAGCTCTCTCTTATATCGTTTGTACTCATTGTGAGGTAGCTCGCCGCGCGAAAGCATCGATTCTATTCTCGATAAGCACTCTTTGTCGATATTTTTCCTTGACACCACTACGGCATATATGTAAGGATACCTTTCGTCGACGAGTCTAACTTCAACGTGCTTGCTGATCTCGGCCTTCACGACCAGGTCTTTAACTCTTTCCAGTTCCTTGGCCTCGAACACGAAGCACCCGAACCTCTTAAACGCCTTAATCATGTTCTCGGCCAAGAGCGTGTATTCGCTTATTTCTCATCACCCAATTTAGTACCTGTAACAGGTATTTTTGCCACCTCTAGAAAAAGCCTAACAACCCACGCATATATGGAGTTACCTTTACTCTTCACGATAAAGCCATTTAAGTACTTTGCACGGTATAGTAGCTCCCCGCGGTAGTTGTACACCGATATGTAGCCTTTAACTCTATTCATGGGGTTCTTGACGAGGACGACGTGCACTACTAGATCTCCATGTTCCGTCTTTAAATTAACAACCTTCGCATCGCCTTTCGCGTATAACGGCTCAGCCTTCTGCTCGGAGATAACACACTTCGTGTAAGGTACTAGCCCCACATTCTTCTTGTAGACGAACACCGTACTATATAGCAAGTGCTTCCCACTCCTACTAACCGAGCGCTCTACTCTAAAGCCCCCGACTTCGTGGAGCAATGGAATGCACCCACATGCCTATCCGTGTATGTAAAGGACCCCTTCTTTCCTGACCTCTATTCTAGGCTTTTCTGCATCTACTATGAGGGCTACGTATTCGTGGAAGAGCTGCTTACTTAGTCTCGTTTCGGGGCTTCTTATAACTACCTGCTTCACGCTCGAAAAAACCCTTTCATCAACGAGCTTGCCGTCGGCATCGTAGGTATAGACCTTTACCTCGTACTCTTCGAATTTGGGCTTAACGTATACTATTACCTTGGGCAAGAAGCAACCTCCCTATCTATAAAGTTAACCTATACTTCGAGTAGTCTCTATTTACGTAGCTCATATATATGTTTTCAAAGACCCTCTTGGTAGCGTTTATGTCTATGCCTAGGGAGCTGCTCACGGCCTCCATTAGCAGCGATGTCACCAAGGGCTCCAGCTCCGCGCTATATCTACTCCTCAGCGTATACACTCTAAATACCACTTCCAAAGGTAATTCTTCTAATAGAACACCTATGTCTTCCGATACAACGACGTTCTTACCTATCTTCTTGCCGACGTAGAGCGTTAACATCTTCCTGGGTACTTCGCCCCCGGGGTAAATGAGGGTTTTTGGTAAGGGCGTTATATCTAGTACATCAACCCATATTTCACTTCCCTCTATGCTCCTGGACCTTAAACGATCTTCCAGGTGCTCTTCTATAACTTTCACTACCTTGTCCCTGTACTCGGAGTCTAGGATCAGCATGAGCGCTTTTTCCAGGCTCTCAGGCCCTTTGCTCGCCGATACTGAGACCTCCCTACCCACGCGCTTCCACTCGGGCTTCCTCTCTATGAGCATCTTACGGCACAGGTATCCTACTCTCGTATCATCGCGTAGAGCTTTCTGCATCATTATCGTGTAAAGGAGAGCATCCGTTAGCTCTAAGTAGTCCTCCGGGTTGTTACCTATTATCGAGAGCACCCTTTTAGTGAAGTTCATTTCATCTTCTAATATGTTGAGGAGCTCGTAAAGTATTTTGTCGAAAGACCTGCACACGCTGTGGTAATACACGTGTTCGTACATGTTAGCCTTGGCGTACATGTACCGCTTGAACTCGCCGAGAGCCGTTCTGTCGAGCACAAGCGCTACCGTGCTTCCATTCATTAGCGGGTAGGTGTTTTTGTATAAACGCTCATACAGTATTGATCCGTATTCCACGGTCCCAGCATAATAGCTGTCTCTTCTCAAGAAGTCCAAGACGTCGGCAGGGTAGTAACCTTCCTTCACGATCCACTTGAAGGGTCTGAGAACGCCCTTTGGCTCGTCGACTCCGAGCAGAGAGAAGAGCGCGTTTTTCAGCCCAGGTAGTAGTTTCTCCGCCTTGTCGAGTTCCTCCTCGAGAAGCTGCCTAACCAGATATAACCCTATCCTCTCGTGGTTTGAAACCTCTCTCGGCAGGTTCTTTTTCCATAGAATCTCGTGCTCAAAAGCGTGGCTAAAGGCAGCGTGACCTACGTCGTGCAATAAACCGGCAAGCCTGGATGCCTCTACTAGTGTTAAGGGCGAGTATCCTTCTAGAGCTTCCTGCCCGTATAGCGACATTATTTTCGAAACCATATCTTCCGCCATTAACCCAGCTATATGCATCGTGCCAATACTATGTTGAAACCTGGTGTGAACAGCACCCGGATACACAAAGTGCGCTGTCTGTAATTGCATGATGTACCTCAACCGCTGTAGTAGCATGCTATTTATTATTGACTCTTCGATCTCCGTGTTAAAGTATACGTACCCGTAAAGCGGATCGCTGATCATTTTCCAAGTAAGTGTCACACCGTAACTCTCCACGATTATCACCGTGCCCTTCTAAACGGTTATATTCCGAGAATCCCTCGAAATATGGGACTGTGTTAGGGGGTAATTACGGTGAGGACATTTAAATAACGAAAAAGGAGTCTAGATCTATTAATTTAAACATAGAACTCATTTCTTCGCGAGCCAGCCCTCCTTTACTCTCTCAACTAAGCCCTCTTTTCTAAGATCGTGAAGTCTCGCTCTTACCGTGTTGTAGTTTAGGCCGGTTAGCTTGGCTATCTCTTTAGGCATTAACGGCTTACTTTGCTGCTTTAAGAACTCCAATAGCTTTTCTTTAACGGTTTTAACCTCGCTCACGGAGATCCCCTGTGTTAGATCAGGGACAAGGGGTTTATAAAGCAGTATTTCACGCCATCGTCGACATTTTTAGGCTTAGATGCTAATAGCTCATTGAAAGACATTTAAGTGGTCGGGATGGTACAAGCAATTGTAGCGCACACGGATGTAGATGGCATCGGCGCAGCCGCTCTTTACCTGTACTTGACGGGTATCTCTGAGTACAGGGTATTTTTCACCGAGCCGTTCCTACTGCACAGGGCACTAGACAAAGTAGCATCCGCTTACTACGAGAAAGTAGTAATTCTCGACCTCGGGATAAATCCTTCAGTATACAGGGACGTCTTAGAGTATCTTTCCCTTCTTAGAAAACATAACATAGATGTTTCCTGGTACGACCACCACTTGTGGGCAAATACATGGATCCACGACCTAGAAAGCATTGGCGTTAAGCTGTACATTGATGAATCGACCTGCACAGTAGGTGTCGTCGCCAATTACACTAAACCGATGCGCAGTAGTGTAGATGAGGACTATGTCAGGGAACTGGTGGATGGCATTTGCGCAGGCGACTTGTGGAGGTTTGACCATTGGCTAGGGCCTTACTACATAAGGCTTGTAAGGCGGCGGGATAAGGATTCTTGGAGGCGGCGGGTATTGAACTTATTCGTGTCTGGTAGGTACTGGGCTCCCGAATTTGAAGAAAAGGTAGTGGAGCACGTTGAAAGAGAGCTTGAAGTGTTTTCGAGTACGCTAAACTTGGTTGAGAAAAGCATAAACGGATTGAAAATAGTGGTTGCTAGTAGCAGCGAAAAGGTCGAAAACAGCTTCCTTGCAGCCTACCTGTTAGGTAGGCGTTCGGCAGACATGGCTATACTGGCATCTGGTGACGGAAAGCTGAGCTTTAGAAGCAGGGGAGTTAATGTACGTGAAATCGCGCTGAGACTGGGCGGAGGTGGGCACGTATATGCTTCCGGCGCGAAGATTTCGATACCGTGGTGGGTTAAATTCTTCTCGAGAATTCACGAAAAGATCCTACTAAATTACATTAGCGAATTAGTGAGTAGAGTGCTAAGGCAGAACCTACTCGCGGCAGATCCTCGGCAATAAAACTATGAAGCCTTCGCTTGCGCTTATTAAAAAGCCCTTTCCAAGCTGGTAAAAAACGCACGCGACTGCCGCAATGACTGAGTCCCTTTCATCCTTGCCTAGTGTTCCAGGCACCGTTAAGCCCAGCGCCTTCATAAGGGAATCGAAAGAACGGCATTGACTAGATTTCACACAACTAGAAGGGTGCGTTTCAAGGACCTCTACTCTAAGAGCCCGGAGAAGAGTTGCGAGCTTCACTGCCCTCAACGTTAGTTTCTTCATAGCCTCCCAAGCCGGTGGCAAAACATTGAAACCCCTTTTCTTGAGCTCGAGATCTAGTTCTCTGTAAAAGCCACTTGTGGGCAGGGATAAGGGGGAATCCAGGGCGACGGCCTTTACCTGGTAATCTACTAGTAGCTTTATTATTTCTTCATCTCTCCTCACCCTACCTACGAATACAAGCTCCATGCGCCCGTCTTCGTTTACAGATATTACCGAGACACCGCTAGGTTTGCTCTCCTTAGCTGCAAGGTCTACTCCGGAGCAGAAAGTTACCATTTTACGAGGCTACCCCTATTATACCCAATTACGTTTACGTACTCCTCGAATAGCCCCTCTACCAGCGGTATCCATCGCCTCAAGTCTTTTGGATTTCTGGGATACAGTGTACTATAGAGTTCGCGTGCCTTACCCATATAGCTCTTTACAAGCCTCAATTGATTTAGCAGGCTGGGCCTTCCAAGCAGTTTTATGAGCACTGAGATGGAGTGCGCTACTCTCTCCACCAGGTCTCCCTTAACGCCTAAGTCATATACTGAGCTCCCATCAACTATCTTGTTCTCCATGATCCACTCGTAGTCATTATTACTTAACTTCTGCATATACATTCTAAGCACATCTAAACTAGCCTGTTTAGCCCCGTACGCGTACATGTAGTCTACATTCGCCTGCCACATCGTGTCTTCGCCGATTTCACCGACCTCGAGGGCTGAACTCGCGTACTTGGACACGATGTGCGCCGATAGCATAGAAGAACCTATACCACCGCCATGGACGGGATTAACGGCATATGCCGCATCCCCCACAACCGCGACGTTTCTCCAAATGAGCGTGGATAAAGGCCTCCTGGTAGGGACCACGCCTCCGCCGGCGTGAAGTGTCCGTCCTTTAAGTAAGGGCTTTACGTGCTTACTATATTGTATCTTGGGATTGTATTCTCCGCTATTGACAACTCCAAGCCCCACGTTAACTACCGTACCCGTGGGTGTCTTTGGGAAAAGCCACCAATACCCTCCAGGAGCGGCCTCCACGTCGAGGTATATTAACGCGTAATTCGCGGTATTCTCGTCTATGATACGCCCCTCCACCTCCACTATTTCGCGGTAAGCGATATTGTAATCGGATACGTAGGGCCTTTCCGAGATCGGCCATTCTCTCGGTAGCTTACTCCTAATGGCTGGCCTGTATCCCGAGGCATCTATGAATAGCTTCGCCTCGAGTTCTAATACCTCACTATCTACTTTCTTAACCTTGATACCCTTTACACGGTTTTCTTTTAAGACCACGTCGAAGGCAACGTGTCGGTCGAGAAGCTCCACTCCATTATCGAGTGCTTGCTTTAAAAGCCATTGCCCGAACTTTAACCTATTTAAACTAACTCCCTCCCCCGGTACAATGATGCTGTAGTTCTTACTTGGACTATAGAGCTTCACGCCCCGGTACTTATGATCTATCACGGCTTCAGGCACGGTTAAATCTAGCTCGTTTAAGTGGTGTACTCCCAGGGCATCTCCGCAAACTTTACTGCCTATAGCGTTGGTGGGCTTACTTTCAACTAGTGCAACGTTCCACCCCATCGATGCCAACCGGAGGGAAGCATATAACCCAGCGACACCCGCCCCTACGACCACTACATCGTAAGCCTTGTTCAAGCCCTGACACCACACTTTGTGAGTAAATTGCGCATCAGGGTAAAAAGTAGTACTGTCTACCCGTGGTTTGCTTAGAAGCTCACGTTTTACCGCTGGCTCTGGTGGCTAGCAACGTGGAGACGTACTTGGCCTTATTTGAAACGCTAGGGGAGGGTCTTTACGAGCATCCCTTCAACAAGTATGGGCTGGTACTCCCTTAGAAGCGAGACCGCTTCATCGAGTCTTGACTCACTGTTACTGTAAAGCGTTAAGAGAGGGTCCCCCCTATTAACCCGGTAACCGATCTTTGCATGAAACTCTATTCCAGCACCTTTGTCGTAAGGCGCTCCACACGCTCTCGCAATGATCGTGACGGCCGCATTGTCTATGTGTGTTACTGCCCCTTCTATTGGCGACTTGAGGGTATAATTATACCTTCCCACAGGTATTTCGTCGGGCTTTATATTGGGGTTTCCTCCTTGCGCTTCGATTATCTGCTTGAACTTCTCATATGCCTTGCCCTCGAGAAATACCTCCCTGGCAACGTCCGCGCCGATGCCGACCTGCGCTTTGCCTGACAGTTCTAAGACAAGCCCAGCGAGCATAATCGCTTTGTCAATAAGGCTCTTACTACCTCGTTTATCTATGTGTGCTCTTAAAGCTTCCCTCGCTTCGAGCGCGGGCCCCACGGACATGCCTATAGGCTGTCCACCATACGTGATAGCGACCTTCACCACGACGCCAAGTAACCCGGACTGCTTGATGAACAGCGAGGCGAGGGATTCCGCCTCTTTTAGCTCTTGTACTTTAGCTCCACGGCCAACGGGTACATCTATAACCAGCTTTTCCACACCCATGGCAAGCTTCTTTGAGAGTATACTAGCCACCATTTGCTGCTCGGGATCGATTGCAAGTTTCCGCTCAATGTTCACAAAGATGTCATCCGCTGGTGCGAGGCCCAGCCTTCCCCCCCACGCAATTAGGCCTTTAACTTTACGAGCTATCTCCACGATCTCGTCAACTGCCAGGTCCACGCGCGCGAGAACTTCCATGGTATCGGCCGTTCCCGCCGGGCTAGTAATGGCGCGGCTACTGGTCTTCGGTATTAAGAGCCCTGTAGCAGCAACTATCGGTACAGCTAAGAGCGCTACTTTGCTGTTACCTGGTACGCCGCCAATGCTATGTATATCGTACACTGTTTCTTCGAACCTTACTTTAACCCCCGTCTCAACCATCGCCTTCACTAGATATGCTAGTTCACCGTTGCTTAACGGGTTATAGAGCTGACTAAGGAGAAACGCGGCTATTTCGGCCTCGCCGTAAACACCACCGACAACGTCCCTGATCAAGGCAACGAACTCTCCTTCTGTAAGCTTTTCACCTCTCATTCTCTTCTTTAACGCGTTAAAACTTTGTGGTAAGCCTAAGGGCTTTATGCCAATAACTTCTCCTTCAGAAACCCTGAGTACGCTCAGTAGGCTACGCGCTACCGCGCACTCTCCGCGCTGAACAGCCGTTCTTGTCGTCACCACTACCACTGAGTGGTGCGTTCCGCCGGCAGTAATGAGCACTATATTACCGGGTTTAATGCCTAGCTCCCCGGCGTCATCCTCATGTAGTATTGCTAGCGGTTGCGTGAACTCGACATCTACCGCTTTAAGCTTAAATGTTCTTTGAACGCTGTATCCCACAAAAATCCCTCGTGTGCGGGAACTATATTATTACCAATACTCCCTTAAAAGTGCTTTTTAGCAACTTTACTGTGTTAATTGCTTCTTCTTGATGCTCTCAACGTACTTACGTAACTCCTCCACGCTGACCTCTAATGCCTCCTCCCTGAGGATATTTTCGAGCACTGTTCTTGCGAGTTCACGTGTAGCGGGATCCAGGTCTCTTAACACGTCTTCAATTGCCTTCTTCTTACTTTTTGATGGCCTGTAAATAGCCATTTCAACCACTCCTCCATTAGTGTCTCCGTTTAAGCCCTGATATACTAACCTATAGTTACTTCTACCACCTTACTTCCTCTTCTTTTAACTGCTTTGACCACAATGCCCTCGACCTTGTTGACGATCTCGGCCAGTCTCTCCCTGCTACGTGCTTCTGCATATATTCGAATCTTGGGCTCTGTACCACTCTTACGCACGAGTACCCATGAGCCGTCTTCGTACTCAAATCTAGACCCATCAATACTGATAACCTTAAGGGGCTCCCCGAGGGCGCCTTTTAGGTCTTCTACAATGTCCATGTAGACACCATCCCTCACTTCTACCGACTCTATAAGGTAGCTACGGCGATCCCACGGGTATTCGGGTATGCCCTCTTCATCAAGTACCCTTGAAAACGGCTTACCGGTTTCGAGCACTATTTTAGTTATTAGCGCGACTTGAAGAACGCCGTCCACCCACGGCCCCCATGACGTGTGAATGAGCTTCCAGGGCTCACCGGCCATGACCACATAGCTTAAACCAAGCTCCTTTACCCTCTCATGCGTTTTGCCAAGAACATACCTCTCAACGGTACCTCCGAGCTTGTAAACCACCTCGTCTACGACGAACCCGGTGTCTATGCTTACGACGACGTGCCCTCTCCTTTTCTCTAAGATCTTTTTTGCAAAGAAGGCTAGGACCCTATCCTGCCTGATAAAACCCTTTACGGGATCTAGAACAGCCACCCTGTCCGCATCACCGTCATGGCTGAAAATGACGGCGGATTCAACGGCGCTGTACAGAGGTAAAAATCGTTCTAAAACATCTTTACGTGGTTCAGGCTGTCTAAACATAAAGAACCCATCTGGGTTACAGTTAAGAGTTACGGGTACGGCGCCAAGGCTACGCACTACGCTGGGAACAATGCTATATGCTGCACCGTTAGCGCAGTCTATTACCACTCTTGGAGTCCACTTAGGCCTCGGCGTACCGGTGAATTCCAACAGGCTATTAGTGTACTCCTTGAGAATGCTGGAGGCCTCCACGAAGTTGCCAGCCCTACTCCATTCTTCGTAGCTAGTGCTTTTAACGAGGCTTTCTATCCTCTCTTCCAAAGTTCTCGTAAACTCAAAACCTTCGGGATCGTATAGCTTTACACCATTATATTCTGGTGGGTTGTGGCTTGCCGTAATGCTTACACCAATAGACTTCTCCTTGCGAGCTGAGAAGGCGGCGACGGGCGTAGGTGCTACACCTACAAACGCAACATCTACACCCGCCGACATTAAGCCCGCCCCAAAGGAGAGCGCGAGTACGGGGCTGGTTGTCCTCGTATCGCAAACTACATGAGCCTTACTCGATAATCCAAGCCTACCCACGGCATTGCCTATTTTCAGCATTAATAAGGGGTCCAGCTCGCCAGGATACCGCATCCTAATACCCGCTGTTCCGAATAGCTTCAACGGCATACACCCACTAGACGTAGCCAGAAACCACCAAGGCTCCTCCGGCTAGATTTAAGTTCGTGTAGCGTATTAAATTATCAATGGAGGCATATCAGCGTTATAGGCGTGCCCGCTCGATGAAGTACGACATATATGTGGGTACATCGGGTTGGCTGTATGACTGGAACGAGGGAGCGTCTCTTGACTGGTACGTAGAGGAAAGCGGGTTGAACGCGGTAGAGTTGAATGCTAGTTTCTACAGATTTCCGTTCAGAAACCAGGTTAAAAGCTGGTCGGTTAAGGGGCAGAAGCTTAGATGGAGTATTAAAGTTCACAGGTCTATTACCCATATAAGGAAGTTCAGGGAAAGAGCCCTTGAGATATGGTTTAAGTTCCATGACCTATTCAAGGCTATGAACGGCTTAGTGGACTTCTACCTATTTCAGTTGCCACCTAATTACTCGTGCAAAGAAGAGAACCTCAGCAAGATTGTCGAGTTTAAGGATAAGACAGGGTTGAGCACTAGGATGGCCGTGGAGTTCAGGCACTCTTCTTGTTTTAACAAGGAAGTAGAGGACTGGAGTAGAGAAAACGGTGTGGTAACCGTGTCAATAGATGCCCCTATAGCCTCATGGATCGTCTCAGTCAAGGACATCATATACCTCAGAATGCATGGTAGAGAGGTCTGGTACGGTTACGACTACAGTAGAGATGAGTTACTGGATATCGCGAAAAG
Source organism: Desulfurococcaceae archaeon (assembly GCA_038845865.1). Classification (NCBI taxonomy): domain Archaea; kingdom Thermoproteati; phylum Thermoproteota; class Thermoprotei; order Desulfurococcales; family Desulfurococcaceae; species Desulfurococcaceae archaeon. Next base: position 280,721 of record JAWBQJ010000001.1, on the reverse strand, counting down.
GATTGCAGAGTTGTCACCACGTAAGGTGTACGTTTTCTTCAACAACAATCACTGGATGCTCAATAATGCTAGGTTGATGAAGAGGATACTAGAGGAGAGGCTCTAAGTGAAAGTAGAGGTATCTGAGATCTACCGGCAAATCTTCGTAGAGCCCTCTAAGGAAGCACGGAACCTCGCACTCGAATACGGTTACTTACCCTACATGGTACAGCGGTACATAGACATGCTGGGGTACGAGGACACGCTCAAGTTATTGAGCGCGTTTGAAAAGCCCGTCAAGCCGGTAGTTAGAACAAACACGTTGCTCATAGAGCCTCAAAGCCTTAAGCACAGGCTCGAACGACTTGGATTCAAGCTAGTCGAAATACCGTGGTCGCCCGAATCGTTCTGGGTATGCGAACACCCTGCTTCACCGAGCATAGGCGCGACTCACGAGTACCTCAAGGGATACTATTACGTTCACCGCGATGCTTCAAGCCTCCTCCCGGTATTGCTGTTGTTGCACGATTACCAGGGAGATGTGCTGGATGCCTGTGCAGCTCCCGGGGGAAAAGCCACGTACATAGCGCAGATCCTGAAGAAAAGAGGCGGAACCATCTACGCTAATGACCTAGTGTTGTATAGGTTGAAGGCATTAATGGGGCACTTTATGAGGATGAAGCTTGATAATGTCATAATCACATGGAGCGATGCACGTAAACTCAAACACAGACTTAACCGCAGATTCGGTAGAATAATTCTCGATGCACCCTGTAGCGGCGAAGGACGGGTTTCCGTGGACCCTGGACGGAAATCGAGGACAAGCATACTAGACTTAGCAGTAATGGTCGCTAGGGAAATAGAGCTACTTCACAGCGTACTAGACCTAGCCGAGCGGGGCGGTATGATAGCGTACGTTACTTGTAGCATCGCGCCGGAGGAAAACGAATATGTCGTAGACACCATTCTGAAGCATAGAAATGACGTTGAGATCTCGGAACCCTTTCCTAAATTACTAAGCTATTCTAAGGGACTAACAGAGTACCGGAACCTGAAGTTTGCACGGGAGTTGGAAAACTGCATCAGGCTCTGGCCTCACGTACATGGATTATTCGGGTACACTATATGCCTTCTGAGAAAAAGGTAGCTAAGTTTAAAGTAGGCGTTGTTCCGGGTAGAGTAGTGGAGAGGCTCAGAAACACATTGAGGGAGCTCTATGGCGTAAACCCGGAGGAATACATCACAAGCGGATTACGGTACACTTGTCTAGGCAGAGATCTTTGCATAATATATGGTACGCGGTATTCACCGTCTAAGTTGTTCGTACTTTACGAAGACTCGTGGATTGCGCTTTATGCCAAGAACACGCTCACGCCATCATTATGCCTTATCAGAGAGATCTACGAAAAGCACGGCATGAAAGCGGCCATAGTTGTCGCCGAGAAGGGCGTAAGGGCCTTCTTGTACGGTAACGACATCTTACCGCAAAGCGTAGTTGAAATAATGCCCCCAGAGCTGGGGTTATACGCTGTCATAGACTCTAGTGACATGGAGGTGATAGGGTTCGCCAAGTGGGATGGTAGAAGGCAAGTTTACGAAAACATATATGATGCAGGTATTTTCCTTAGGGCACTTGGTTAAACCCCGACTAAAAATTCTTCGGGCAGATAATTCTTTAGAAGAGCCTTTACCTGCCTTGGGACGAGAATATACGCCCGTTTCCCTTCGGCTTCGATACGTTGTTGGAGCGCCTTGGCTACTACGAGTAGGTTTCCGGGGCACTCCACCAGCTCACCTTTAATTGAATATATCTCAGTGAACTTTAATTGGAAGCCAAGAATCTCGCTTACTACCTGGTTAAATGTCTCCTTGACGTTAACGACGCCTCTTATGGATTCCCGGACAACGTCTAAAAGCACCTCCCCATCCCTGCTCGTTGGTAATAGCTTTACGAGTATGTTCAGATAGTGTGCGACCTTTTCAAGGGCTTGCTGATACTCAAAGTACTTGTCTTCATTACTCTCCGCGTGAACGTAGGTCTTCGTGGACTCGGCGTACGCTATTAGTAAAGTAGCAGATGTTGCAACTATGAAGGCTGTCTGCGGTGCTACTAGTTTTAACGCCTCGCGCAAAGCGCCAATGCACGCCACTAACCGGGGATCGCAGTCATCGAGTACCACTATTACCGGTAGGTTTAATGCGTGAGCCTTTCTCAACGCTTCCATGTACTTCGTAAAGAGCTCTACGGTCTCTTCATCTGCGAATATGAACGGAATAGCCAGGACGACTTTATCGGTGTTGATTACCATTGTATCTACGCCGCAAATTTCCTGTACGGCTTTGCCTGTAATTCTAAGTTTACCTTCACTCTCGTGCACGGTTCTATAATCACAAGCGGGCTTACCGTCCATTAAGAGCTCGAAAAGCCTATTATAGCAACTATAGGTGTGCATTGATATTTACCGTTTAATTGAATTCAGCCGGGCACTCAGCCGGTTTCTCAACCACTACTTTTTTTAGTTGTAGTTTAAATAGCTTATGATCTAGGCGTAGGAAGCTCCCGCGAAAACCAACCTTTAAAGCCCCTGCCGCTACGCCGTAAGCAAGTGCTAGCGAGAGGTTTTTGGATTCAAGGTATTTAGCGTTGAAAAACGCGTTAAACGCGTCTCCTGCTCCCGTGGAATCTACGGGCCTTTTGATCGGTTGCGCCACTCCATGGTAACATGTACCGCTCGGTAGTAAAACAGTTGCACCTCGCTGACCCATTTTCACTACTAGTGTTGAAAGACCGTGCTTAAACAGAACGTCCACCTTAGCGTGCTTTGCGATGTGCATTAACTCCCTTTCATTGAGGAAGAGCACGTCGATGTTTTCTATCAATGTCGGTATAGCGTTTCTTAAAGCATCCGCGTAAATCCCGGGGTCGTAGGTTACCAGAACGGCTCTCCGAGTGCACTTTTTACCTATATCGGCGGCCAGGTCTGGGCTGATTGACGCCATGTGTACTAAGTGCGCGTTCTCGAGGAGATCGTGGGAAACGTCATCGGCTGAGAGCTCTCTATTCGCTCCGGGATATTTTATCATAGTCCTCTCGCCGCCTGCCTGGACTATTATAACAACTAGTCCGGGAAATTCGTCAACTAGTTTTATCTTATCAATGTTAACACCTAACTCTTTCAGGGTAGTAAGTGTTGTTTTTACGTACTCGCTATTAGATGTTGAGGCTACGAGGTAGACCTTGTGCCCGTATTGAGCCACTGCCACGGCATAGTTCGTAGCGGCTCCGCCGGGCCTCATGTCAACGCCTAACGCAGTGAGTACTTCTCCGGGAGCCGGCACGCGGTCTACATATATGGCTATGTCAACATTGAGATTGCCCACGGCTACGTGGGTATAATTCTTGCCGTTCATGCCTTTACTGCCTAGAGACCTCCTTTATGATGCTCGGAGAGAGGTACTTCTTACCTTGCTTACGTAACTCTTCATCCCAGCCCGCAAGGATCCTCACGGCCTCATTAGCTACCTTAATAGCGTCTTCTACTCCTGCCCCCGGAACGAATTCCTCGGTTTCCCGGTTAGCTATGACAGCGCACACCGCTCCTGCACGCAGATTGTATATGTTGGATAGCACGAATATTGTAGACGCCTCCATCTCGAGGTTTAAAACATTGGCACTTCTAAGATGCTCTAGTAAGCCCCTCTGGAAGGGAGGCAAGTAATCGTTAAAGCCCGGCCTTTCTTGGCCTACGTAAAAGCTATCGCTACTGGCTGTCAACCCCACGTGATACCTGACACCGAGGGTTTCAGCCGCCTCAACTAATGCCAGCAGGACATCGTAACTGGCTACTGCCGGATATTCTGGCATTATATAGTGCTTGCTGGTGCCTTCTAGCCTGACTGCTCCGCTTGATATCACTAGATCGCCGATTTTAATACCTCTCCTGAGTGCGCCCGTCGTCCCCGTCCTTATAAAGACTTCTGCGCCGACTCTAGCAAGCTCCTCTATCGCTATAGCGGTGGAAGGCGCTCCAATACCGGTGCTAGTAGCCGATATAAACACCTCCTTGTAGTACCCGCTATAGGTGACAAATTCGCGGTGTGACGCCACGTGCCAGTATTTATCCCAAAACTTCGCTATCAGCGGCACCCTCTCGGGATCACCTGGTAATAGCACGTATCTACTGACATCCCCTGGTTTAACCATTAAATGGTACTGTAGTCCTCTTTCCGTTTCGGGCCTACTCGCACTTTTGGGCTTCTCCATGTTACCACTCTTTCTCTAGAAAGGCTATTTCCGCTTTAAGGGACTTGAGGTCTACTATTGCATAGGACGCGCTTCCCGATAGATAACCGCAGACCTCACCTGGGTTTAAAACGAGCTTTCCATCGATTTTTTCCACGGAGACCTTGTGGGTATGTCCGTAGAGCACCATGTCAACCTTTAAAGACCTGGTAAGAGCGTTTACGAAAGATACGGTTTCATTGACGTTTCCATACCCATGGAGAAGTAACACAGTTTTTCCACGAAGCTCTACAGTACCGGGCTCCACCTTGAATACCCAACCGTACTGCGTAAAGAGGGCTAACAGCTGGTAAAGATCCCCGTCATTGTTACCCTTTACTGCCATTACCTTAATATCCCCGAGAACCTCCTTCATGAGTTTAACTGTAAACGGGCTAATGATATCTCCGAGATGCACTACCAGCTCAACGCGATGTTCTAATAGTCTTCGTAGTACCAGTTTGAGTGCATGTAAATTGTCATGGCTATCACTGATAACACCTATGATCAAAAACACGCACCTCCCGGCCGTAAAAGACCTCCGTAAAGGGGCTAGGGGCTAAGGACTACTCGACCTTTATCTTCGTGCCTTTACTTTCTTCTTTACCGAGCTTTTTTAATCTAACCTCTAAAACACCATTCTTATATGTGGCCTTCGCAGATGAAGGCTCTACTTTGCTCGGTAACTCGACTTCTTTATAATACTTCCTCTTCTCATTACTCGCGCTTATAATCAGTGTTTTATTGTCCTCTGCGACCTTTATTTCGATCTTTTCCTTCTCAACACCCGGCATTTCCGCTATAACTGTTACTTCGTTATCGGATTCGAACACGTCAACCAGCGGTTCCCTTTCCTCCATTATCGTTGGTCTACCGCGTATTCTCCTAACGTTGCCAAACTCCTTAATTATGGGCCTACCATCAGGGCCTATAGTTACGCTAAATCCGTACACGTAAGGACCATACTCGTATTTCTCGTACTCCCTTTCCCTCGTTCTCTCGGGGCTTAATTCACCGATAAATCTCCTTTCGATGTCCCTAATGAACCTTTCCATATCCTCAAGCATCCTTTCAAATAGCTCATCAAACTCGTCTCTCACCCGTCTCCTCTTACGCCACCAGTACTCATCTTCTCCCATCTAGAGTCACCACATCCGTGTAGACTGATTACCTAAACCTACTAATAATGTTTTCTATTCTACGTTTTTAATTTGCCTGCCTCACTGTACTATTCTTGGAGGAGAAGTGGTGCGTTACGACTTGGTAAAGGTCTACACGCAGGTATTGAAAGTTAAAACTAGTGAAAGGTTTCAGTTAGTTGATATTACGGGCATGGTCGAGGAGGTTGTGAGGAATTCCGGTGTATCGAATGGACTGGTGCTCGTGTTCGCGCCGCATGCAACTGCCGCGATCATAGTGAATGAGCGGGAACCAGGGCTCATTAGCGATATACTAAACAAAGTCAAGGAATTAACGGAACCCGGTAGTCCGAAGTGGAAGCATAATACTGTCGACGATAACGCGCACGCACATATAGGGTCAGCATTTTTCGGTGCTGAAAGGGTGTTTCCCGTTGTTAACGGGCGCTTGTTGAGGGGCACGTGGCAGAACATCTTCTTCCTCGAAATGGATGGTCCAAGACCTGGTAGAGAGGTTTGCGTAGTTGTAATGGGTGAATGAGCATGAAATTCTACATTGCGACGGAAGAGGACATCCTTAACGGCGTTGTCACAGACATATACTTCGTCAGGACCACTAAAATTCTGAGAACAAAAGGTATTAGGAAGAAGGTCAGAATGGAATTTCACGTGATGAAGCTTCCTTCACGCCACGAATGGGCAGTGTTCGCGGGCCTTGAAGAGGCGCTATACCTACTCAAGGATAAACCAGTAACCGTTTACGCCGTTCCCGAAGGCACTATATTTAGAGCGGGGGAACCTCTGATGATCGTGGAAGGCTATCTCGATGACTTCGCAGTATACGAGACACCACTACTCGGCATACTACGCCATTACAGTAGCATAGCTACCAAGGCCGCGAGAATAAAGAAGCTTGCTGGAAACAGAACAGTACTGTTCTTCGGGCTGCGTGCACTACACCCTGCAATATCACCGATGGTTGATAGGGCAGCGTACATTGGCGGAGTAGATGCGGTATCGGGCGTTGCTAGCACCAAGTACCTCGGCTTAAAGCCTCAGGGCACAATGCCCCACGCACTCATAATAGCCCTTGGCGACACGGTTACTGCCTGGAAGGCCTTCGACGAGGTCATCGAGGAAGACGTACCGAGAATAATGCTCGTAGATACCTTCTACGACGAGAGGTTAGAAGCGCTAATGGCCGCCCAAGCGCTCGGTAGTAGGCTTTACGGCGTTAGGCTAGATACCCCTAGCAGTAGGCGTGGGAACATGAGGCAAATAGTCGAAGAAGTGCGCTGGACGCTGGACATTCACGGGTATAAGCATGTAAAAATAGTCGTCAGTGGGGGGATCGATGAGAAAGAAATCGTAGAACTGAGGGATATAGTAGACGCGTTCGGGGTGGGAACGAGCATTGCCATGCCCCCCAGCATCGACATTAGCGCCGACATAGTAGAGGTCTTCGAAGACAACGGATGGAGACCCATCACTAAGAGGGGTAAGTTGCCGGGAGCTAAGCAAGTTTACAGAAAAAGACCGGGATTGAACGATGTGGTAACATTGCTAGATGCACCGGTAAAAGTAGCGGAAGACTACGAACCACTACTAAAGAAGTACATGGAAAACGGCAAACTGCTTGTTGAGCTACCCAAGCTCGAAGACATCAGGAACTACGTCCTCGAGCAACTAAGTGAGCTCCCAGAACCAGAGCCCATGTAGCGTTAAGGGTATCCCGGTGTATTCAAGCATCAAGCCACTTGACCACTACTACGTTCTACTACGTGATGGATCGTTAGCTGTTGTTACAGGTAATTGGCACGTAGACTACTGCATAGTGGGCTATGTAAAGTATAGGCCATCCGGCAGGCCGACGCAGTGGAGTGGTAGAGGTGGAGTTTTCTACGAAAGGCTCGTTAAGACCTACGGAGCTAATACTGTGCGTGAACATACGTCCTGGTCCACGTACGTACCATTTTTCGATTCTCACGTACCTTGCATTCCGCTGACACAAGTGGACGGACTGCTAGACCCCCTCAAAAGATCCATGGAAGCTTTACGCAAAGCGTCGGATGGTCTCGAAAGCACAGCGGTCGAGGTGTTATTAGATGTTTCTGTCAGTACCGGCGTCTTACCCGGCATTACGGGATCCCTACTTCCGGGAATTCACAACCCTCACTACAGCGACCTCGACCTCGTAGTGTACGGACTAAGAGAGTCCATTCACGTTGTCGAGTACTTGGCTAGTAACAAGCACACGTACATGGCATTCAATGGCGAGAAGCTAAATATGTGGGCTAAAAACGCCGCTCTGAGTACAGGGCTCTCACCTAGAGATATACTGAAATTTTACCGTAACTGGCGTCGGGGTGTTTTCCGAGGTAAGGAGTACTCCTTCATGTATAATGATGGTGTCTACAGAAACGTGATGCTAATGCCAGCGTTTAGAAGTATTGGTGTGGCCAGGATCGTGCTCGACGCTTACGGAGGGCCCATGGCGCTTAACTACCCAGCTCAGGCAAGTATACTCTCTTATAGGCTCGTTGAGTCGTTAACTAGAATACCGTATGACATAGAACGCCTACTGAGCTATGAAGCGGTCTACATGACGGGACTCTACGAGGGTGGTCGGTTCGAAGCAGAGGGGTTGGTGCAGTGTAGTAATCACCTTGAAACGTGTCGAATGATACTTGGAACGTACGAGTATAAGGGGTTTATGAGGTATTACGGGTGATCTCAAGCTGAGGTTACTGCTAGTTTATGGCCTGTACGGTTCAAAACCGTTATCGCGACTGCTCTGCTATGCTTTAAAGTACCACGGCGCGAACGCCTTGATCCTGCTCGGCGACGTCATTTCCCCAACTATCGTGAAGTGGATCCATGAAGTATGCGGTGCCAGGGTGCTCGGCGTACTCGGTAGATATGATAATGCAGCCACTGTAGCTGCTCTGAGCAGTGTCGATGGTTTTATTGAATGTAAAAGCCTTGAAATCGAGGGTGTATCGATCTATGGGATCGGGCTGAGCGGTTGCGTTAACATTAAAGGAGAAAAAGCGGATATCGTGATTTCAAGTTTACCTGGCTTTAAATATGGATGCTGTAACCCTAAGGTGGACACTGTAGATAGCTTCATTGAGTTACTTAAACCGCGCCTAGTCATCACGGGTTCTTGCAGAAAACCCTGTAGAGCGGGTAACGTGTTTTCACCGGGTAGTATTGCACTGGGATATATGGGTCTGCTCGAACTCGGTGAAGAGTTCTACCACAATGTACGTGCCGTAAATTTACACGGCCTGCACGTATCTTCGTGGGCAATGAATCCCACTAGAGAAGGGATGGCGTAGCAACCCTTTATAAGCTTTTCTTGATTTAACTTGTGTCGGGGCAAAGTTGCTTAGGGCTTTGCTTGAACCAAAAAGCATAGCCGTAATAGGTGCCAGTAGAAGTCCTGGCAAAATAGGCTACGTTATCTTGAAAAACATCATTGAATACGGATTTAAAGGCAAGATATACCCGATAAACCCGCACGCAAGTGAAATACTGGGGGTGAAAGCATATCCTAGCGTTCTCAGCGTGCCCGAGGAGATAGACGTAGCAGTAGTTACTATTCCAGCGCCGGAAGTACCGAAAGCCATTGAAGAATGCGGAAAGAAGGGTATTAAAGTAGCTGTTGTTATAACGTCTGGCTTTGCGGAGGTAGGCAACGTTGAACTGGAAGAGAGGATAGTCAAGATCGCCGAGGAATACGGTACTAGGATTCTGGGCCCCAACATCTTTGGCTACGCATACACGCCGAGCAACGTTAACGCGACTTTCGGCCCGCTCGAAATACAAAAAGGAAATATAGCGTTCATATCGCAGAGTGGGGCCCTTGGAATAGCCCTAATGGGCTGGACGATAATGAACGAGATTGGTTTATCAGCCCTGTTCAGTATAGGGAACATGGCGGATATAGATGCAGTCGAGCTCTCAGAGCTCTTAGCGGATGACCCCCACACACGGGTCATAGCAATATACTTAGAGGGCATTAGACCGGGCAAAGGTCAGGAATTCGTTAAAAAAATGTCCAAGGTAACGGAGAAGAAGCCGGTAATTGTGATCAAGGCGGGTAGGACCAGTAAGGGCATGAAAGCCGTGGCAAGCCACACGGGAAGCCTCGCAGGGAGCGACATCTTATATGACGCAGCATTCAAGCAAGCGGGAGTTATTAGGGCCTACACCGTTGAAGAGATGTTCGATATCGCGCGGGCATTCGCGCAGCAGCCATTACCACGCGGAGAAAACACTATCATAATAACAAACGGCGGTGGAGTAGGAGTGCTAGCTACCGATGCGGCGGAATTGAGTGGTGTAAAGCTCGTTGAACCGAGCTCAGAGCTCATCGAGGCCTTCAAAGAAGCAATGCCGTGGTTTGGAAGCCCTAAAAACCCCGTTGACTTGACGGGGCAGGCTGGGATAGATAACTACGTTAAGGCTCTCAAAGTGGCCGTGGAATCGCCGGAAATAGACAATATCGTGGTTCTTTACTGTAGAACGGCTATACTGGAGCCGAGGGAGCTCGCTAAGGCTATCGTAGAATTTTACGAAGCAAACCACGTGGAGAAGACAACGGTGACATCGTTTGTTGGCGGGGCTGACACCTACGAGGCGATGCAGTATCTAAATAGGCATAACATACCCGCCTACCCGTCTCCTGAAAGGGCCATAAACGCCCTTGGCAAGATGTTGTGGTACAAAGAGTATTTAGATAAAAAAGCTAAACAGCGGGAGGTAGTTAGACAAGTCGCGATCCAGGCTTAACAGGCCTCTCAGCAGTTATTATGACCGGCGGGTCCGTATCTGTAGCAAGTAGCATGCCTTGGCTTTCTAACCCCATTATTCTTTTTGGCTTTAAATTCGCGACTATAACCACATACTTACCGATAAAATGCTCTGGGGGATACCACTTAGCCAGCCCCACAATTACCTGCCTTTCGCCCAGATCACCTAGGTCCACAGATAGCCTGATCAGCCTATCGCTCCCCGTCACGCGTTCCGCCGACTTTACGAGGCCCACTCTAAGATCCACTTTTTTAAACTCATCTATGCTTATATGTTCGCTACCCAGCATAACCGCATCACACCATTCACACGACCACTTAGAGCCCCGGTCCTAATAAAGTTCACATACACTCAGCACCTCCTTCTTTACACATTTCATGAAATATTTCAATGGGAGTTTTACCGGCAAGAAGCTGGTGGGCGTCGAGATCTTTCTTTACCGCTTCATCAACCTCTTCTGGGAGGACCTTTAAAAACCCTTCATACAGCCTCTGTAACCTCTTCTTTCCTTCGAGAAGTGCTGCGTTAAGCAGCTTAATGAATGCTTCAAGGTCCTCGTACTTAATAAACACTCTATCCCTCGTTCTAACGAGTTGCGACACAAATATCCCCGTCACGAGCTCTAAGAAAACGCCCCGTGCCTTACTTAAGTGCATTATCCCACTATGTTTAAAACCGGATTTCCTGGCTACCTCGAGTATTTGTGTGGCTTTTTTCATGGTTGAGGAATAGATGTGTACTATGGGGCCCGTCACGTTTATCCATATTCGCTTGTGAGGTTCGAATCTGTACACGAACACGAGCTCCTCGGGCTTTACAGGTATATGCGCTTTGAACACGATCCCCGTTTCATCTCTTGACCAAGGGTAATCCGAGTCCATGACGACTATTCTCCCACTACAACTGCTCGTCGTATAGAGTTCGCTATCGGTATTTACGAGTACTAAAAGTGGTAATAGGTCCCTGTCAAGGTAACCTATCTCCAGGTCTTCCCAGATACGCCTCCACATGTACTCCTTTCTCGACTTCCACTTCGCGAGGTTAATTCGCATATTAACCTAGCACCACTCTAATCAACATGTCAGAAGCAGCGTTTAGGTTTATAGCTGAAAGCCCTTCTCTTTAGGGCAAGAAGGGGGTTAGGCCGTGATAGGGCTAGCATATAGCGTTAGGGATCCTGCAGGAAAGGGCATAGCAGAGTACCTTGTCAAAGAGCTTAAACTACGCAAGTCGAGCGTCTGTAGATGTTCGGAAGCGTGTTTAGAAGGAGACCTCATCGTGCTCGCGGGCTTTAACGAAGATGTAATATACTTCGACTTCCTAGAGAGTAGGCTACCGAGCGATATTGACTTCTATATAGTACTGTCACGCCACTCCAGCGAAGCTGGGGTAAGAAGCTATACCGTTCACGCTACGGGGAACTTCTCTAGTGATACATCTCATGGAGGGCGCCCCCGCGAGCTAGGCATAGCCTTTCCGAGCGCCGAGTGGTTTATACTTAGATCGCTGAACAGCCTATCGCTAGACTTTAAACGAAGAGATGAGTATGAGGTTAGCTACGAGGCAACGCATCACGGTCCCACAAGTCTAGCAAAACCTGTATTCTTCGTTGAAATTGGTAGTAGTATTAACGAGTGGGCTGATCCTGTGAATCACGCGGTGGTAGGAGAGGCCGTGAAGTCCCTTATATCAGCCTACCCGCCTTCAATACACTGTACACCTGTTATTGGCATTGGAGGAGGGCATTACCCGAGAAAACATACCGAGGTATCTCTTAGAGAGAATTTATGCTATGGGCACATAGCATCGAAACACGCACTGAATTACCTGGACATAGAGCTATTATACGCAATGATCAAAAGAACCCGTGAACGCATTGATGGCGTCGTCGTAGAGAAGAAGAGTACGAGGTACGAGCACCGGTTACTCGTGGAGGGCTTTTCGAAAGAAGTAGGTATTAACTTGAAGTACATCTGAACGCTTTAAGTTACCTTAACTTGACAACCTCGTCCCTCACCCACCTCCTTGTCAACTTAAACCACACTAGCCTAATGTTAATTTCATCGAGCCGGCTACCCGGTACTTCAATTACGCGCTCTAATGTACTACCTGGTGGAATATTTACCCGAGAATCCTGTAGAGAGCACAGTACGTTGCCCCTTTTCATCAAGGACACTATTAGCTTGTCCGGCGGAGACTCGCCTTTGTTACAGATCTGCAATTTGAATTTAAGCTTGTTTCCTTCTAGTGAGTGATCTACACCGCACAGCTCAAGTAATGGTTGCTTAACCACACTACTGTAAACCGTTAAACTGGAAATGACCAAGGGTGAAGACTTTTCGGGGCTTGGCCCCACCTCTACGAATTCCGTACCTCTATCGAGGGTTAACGTGTATTCCTCTACGCGTTCCTGGGGGATTTGGGCGGCGGTTTTGTAGTTGTTTGCGGTTATTTCAACTTTAACATGTTTAGGTGTGTAAGCAATTAGCCTTAGAACAGCGGGTTTACCGCAAAACTCTCTGGTGGCGAAACTGACCTTTTCGCTGTTCTCGAGTAGCATTAACCCCGATGAATGTTTGTATGTGGTGTATGCGTCTTGGTCTTCGTATATTGCGTCTAGGAGTATGTACTTGACGGCGAAGGGGTTTCCCCCTTCATACTTGATGAGAATGTTAACCCACTCCTTGTCTACTATTTCGTGGGCATTTAGTATGCTCGTTACGTCGTAGATGAACTTGTGCATTCCGCGTTCGCCGTCGTCGGCCATTATCGAGTACGCTGGCTTGAATTGTCTAGTTATGCTTATGTTATCGAGCTTCAATCTCCACTCGGGAACAGGCCTTCTCGACTCTACCAGGAGCTCTAAGATGGCGTAACTGACCCTCCTACTTCCTCTATTGAAAAGGTTGATCGGCATCAGTATTTTGGAGTTGTAGCTGCTGAGGGTTTCTTCTACGGGTTTAAATACAGTTAGTAAATCTCCATTGGTACTTACTGCGGGTATCATGCTTAAACCGCCTTTGGGCATAACGGCTACTCCTCTAGCACCTTATCTAGAATTAAATTATGTGAAGCGGTAATTATTTTATTCTTCCCCCTTCACCAGCCGATCTGATATCCTTACGCTAAGCTGGTAAACAGCCACTAGGATAAGCGCTACAATAGGCACCGATACTAGTAAGTCGCTAGGTGCCTCCAAGGGCATTTGAGGGGGTAATCCCTTTTCGGGGAAGTCAACTTGCTCTTTCAACCCGGCAACATGCTTTACAGGGATAAATACTTGTATACTACTACACTTCAGCGTCTTAGGGGTGTAGTAAATGACTCCTCCAGGGATTGTGTAGGCCTGAAGGGGTACATTGGCGCTAACCTCTTCTAGTAACACTCCTAATTGCATAAAGCACAGCTGCGGTGTTGCAAAAGACACCTTGATGGTATTGTTCTCCGACACGATGTAAGGGTCTAGATCGGCCTGCCCTCCATGGTCTTCGGGTAGGTACAATAATATCAGGGTAACCGTGCTGTTGCCATTAGGGCTTGAAACGGCTATCTCGAATACCTTTCTCCGAATACTCCTAAAGACCTCTAGATCGCTATCAAGTAGAGTATATGAAACATAGATGATGCGCCCATTAATCGAGGACTTTACACGTGTCACGACATAGTGGACTGGTAGGCCGGTTAAAGGCTCGTAGTATAGATCGTACCTCGTGTATTCCGACGTAGAAATCCCTTCCTCGGTGGTAAGATTCGATACGTGAATAAGGTCTACGTCAAGCCTCACAACACCGACTATGACACCTGTTTTTCTCGGTGCCTTCAGGGTCAGCGTGCTATTCCATAGTTCAGGTTGTAGGGGTATATCGTTGTTCTCACTGACGGTGAAATCGGAGAATGCGCTGTTTACCTTCTCCCTGACGCACTCCGGCGTTACTTGCAAGGATTCGACGAGTAGGTTTACTCCCAATATGCTGGTTATGCCTTCACCGGGCACGAGTTCGAAGGTAATGTTTAAATCGTACCTAACACTTAAGGACACGGAATCTACCTTCCCATCGCAATAGGCGCTGAGGTCTCCTAAAAACCAACTTACATAGAGGGGTCCCGATAGATCAAGCATTAGTGTTCCCGCGTAAACGGCCTGTATAGTAAAGCTCGCCTGATTGCTAGCTACTGGAATTGGGAAGGCGCTAGAAAGAACCAGTAGTGCTAGCAGAACAATTCCAGTAATCATCGTCATTACTCCTCGCACTATATATGATGCACGGTTAATTATTTAAATTTTTTATTTAAAGCTACATGGATACATAGTAGGTGTGAGAAGTGCACGGAGATGGATACGTAATTAAACACACCAGCCAAGTCATCTACGCAGTACTGCCAAGCGGAAGTAAAGCTTACTTGAAGTACCAGGTTGAAGGCAACGTAATGAAATTGATCGAGACCTACACCCCCTCTGAGTTCAGGGGCAGGGGAATAGCAACTCAGCTGGTAGATTATGCCATTAATCTTGCACAAAGAAATAACTGGCTGATTGAACCCATATGTAGCTATACTGTTTACTACTTCATGAAGAATCGCGAGAAAAGAGGTATTTTGGTTGAAAGATATAGAAACTTAAAGGAGGAGGATTGGAAGCAATTGTTTGAAAGCGCTAGAATTAGAGAGAAAAACAAAGAATCGGGAAGCGCGCCTTGAAAGTCCACGTTAAGTACCTATTATGGCTCGCCCAAAAAGCCGGTACTAGCGAAGAACTCGTAGAAATCCCGGAAAATACTACAATAGCCGGTCTACTCGAAAAACTCGCTAAGACTAAGCAAGGAGTTTCAAAGGTGCTCGAAGAAGTGCTACGAGGGAAGTCAGAAGTCATAGTACTTCATAACTCTAAGACCCCGCTCCAAGGCCTTTCAACAACCTTAAAAGACGGTGACATCATTGTCTTAATACCGCCCGTATCCGGGGGCAGCGATTTAAACCCCTCCTCCTTATAGTAATACCCGAAGCCGCCGTAGCTCAGCCTGGTGGAGCGCCGGCCTTGTAAGCGGAGTTCACTTAGGTCCGTTAAGGTAGCCGGTGGACGCGGGTTCAAATCCCGCCGGCGGCTCACGTACTCTTGCTACTAGTTTTCCTTGCCTCCTTGAGGTTGTGCTTATATACAGCTAGAGGGTTTTTACCTCCAGGACAATGCTCATTAACGGGGCACATGCCAGTCGCCTTCATTCGGTCACAATTATATGGCTTATACTTTTTCTTGCCACCCCTTAGACCTAGGATATGTTCCACTTGGTACCTCGCTACTCTTTCGTTAAAATCAGCCGTTCTCTTAAAGTATTCTAATATACCGTCTACGTCTAATCCTACACTTCCGAGGAATGCAGCTAAGTTAAATCTTTCGAAGTGACTCGGGTTACCTCCACTATCAATTATGTCAACGATCCTCCTAATGCAAGGCGGAAAAAGGCCTTCTACGACTTCCCTGGGTACATCTACATCGTAGCTTGGAATAGCCCGTTTCCCGTGGATGTGATTGTATAAACCTGCTATAAGCGGCTTTACCTCTTCGATCAGTTTTTTGAACTCTTCCGTAACAGGGGGCACTTGAAGATCGATCTGCCTTACAACGGCTTGGAAGATTAGCTCTTCCAGGATTCGCTTGAACTTCTGCCTGTTCAAGAACACGTAACCCTCGTTTACAATGTTGTTCACGAGCAAGTATGCGGGATCGTGTACTAATCTACGAGAAACAATGTTCAGATACTCGGCCACGGGCATCGTAAACATATGGGGAGTAAAACCTACTCTAGACCTCCGTCCACGCCTCATAACTACGGGAAGGCATGGAGGGCTCATCCGTTCTAGCCTGGCATACACCTCTAACTTGTTCGCAACCGCTACTAATACTTCATCCTTTTCTCTATCTAGCTTCCTCGAAGCCGATTTAGAATACGCTAAGGCTATTCTGTTAATTAGTCTGTGTTCGCCCAGGAACTTAGCCACGTCTAGAAGGGCATTATACACCAGCACGCATTCCTCCGGGTTGCTGAAGGCTTCAACGGGTACATCTCCTCTTTCAATGATGCTTTTTAACACATGAAGTAGCTTTTCTTTAAGGTCACTGCTCAAGACTACAATGCTTGGTTTTTCAATGAATAGCTTAGGGTAATCGCGTGGCGACGCTGCAAATGGATAATACATGTAGTTTAACCTAACCGGCATGAGCTCGCCCCTCAGCGCTGTCAGGCTCGATCATCGTTCACTCGATGGCGTAGTCATCAACAGGACCGGGTAGTGGTCAGCGCTTTGGCCCCACATCACTGATCAGGGGTCTTTAGAGGTCCCCTTACATCATCTACTATAAGTTAACTGCATGAGCCCTTTAAAAGCCCTTTAAGCTGCTTACGGGCTTAGTTCAAACTCTATCCTCTCATAACCCCGGATCTCCATTCCCTTCTCCACGGAGAACTCTAAAATCCTCCCGTTTTCCCGGACTTCGTACAGGACTCCGAGATCAGCCCTCACGATCCTCGCCTTTGTAGGAAGGACCCAGTACACTTTGTAGTCGTACTCCGCTATTTCGGGTTCGTAGGAGTCTTCATAGATGTTTAAGCCCGCTCTGAGCTCGCCAGTAAAAGTTATGAAGAAGGTTATATAGGGATGGTTATAGTCCCCTCGGAAACCTATTTCGACATCCCGCACTCTTGGATACGTTCGCTTATCATTTATTTTAACTTCTTCTAGGTCTAAGAAGTACTGCATGTTTTGAGCTAGGCGGGCCTTCTCCTCCTTGAGCCTTCTCCTCTCCAGCATGATTGCCTTATACTCTTCAAGAGGATCGTAGTAATCAAATATAACCACCTGCTCCACGAGACCGCTCTCCCTTACGAAGAAAAGTCCAAGTCCATATATTGGTACGACTTCACTGTTCATTTACCCCCCCTTATCTAGGAGCTTCTTGGAAAGCTCTAACCCCTTGCTAGTTAGATGTATAACGTTGTACTTTCCGGCGCGCTTAACCTCAATAAAGCCCTCCTCCTCGAGTCTTCTAATTCTCCTACTGACGCTCGATTTAGGTAGACCAGTTATCCTTACAATTTCAGATTGTACAAGACCTCTATCTCCCGCTTCTTTTAAAGCCTTAAGTATTGCGCGTGTTACGTTATCCGCGTAATCCACCCGCTCCACTATCACGCTAACCTTCTTCCTCCTAAGTACGTAGTAAGCTAGTAGGGTAGACGCTGAGCCCACTGTGATCGCGATTGCAATATACGTAAGCCCTGTTGGCCAGTACTGAGCGGCGGGCCCCTGTTCTTCGAGATACGTGTATAGTGTGACCACGTGCTCGCCTATTCCCGTAATGTACAGCTTAGTGCTTTTCTGCTCCTTCGATACCGAAAGCCTCGTTTCCCCCAGAATAGTAGTGCTTTCAAGCTCATACTTACCAGGTATCACTATTTCTACTGTAACATTCCTGGTAAGAGGTGCCAGTATCGTCGTATCAACGTATATTTCGAATACGCCTATGCTCGCTTCTACGGTTAGGTCTCTAATGGTGAAGTAGAGTTCAAGCGCTCCTCTACCATACGTTAAAGCCTCTACGAGGTCCTGATCCTCAGCGTAGTTCACACCTCCAAGTACTATATCACCGGTATAGCTATAGTTTTGAAATCTCAGCTGTACAGTCTCACCGAATATGTTGACCGGCATGCTTAGCCATGAAGGCTCCTCACTGTTCATTGTCACTACTACTTCTAATAGACCTTCGTTCTCCAGGGGGTCGTAAATGGCGCGGTAATGAATTCCCGTGAATTGCACCTGTGCTGATACTAAGCCAATGCCACTATAAGTAGTAAGCACGCAGAATAGTACAATTACTGCCGTAGTGGCGAATCCATGTTTCAATATTTCTCCCTCATTGAAGAGTATAATTTGTAGGTTACCTTAAAACATGTAGGGATTTGAGCAGGGAGGCGGGTATACTCTTGTGGCACTACAAGGAACTCATTAGCTGCCCTCTCACACTCGTACTAGGCGAATTCGAGCAGGGAGGGCTTCGTGGTTACGTGGCCCTGCCCTTATCTAATCTAAGGCTCAATATCCTCGTATCAAGGGAGGGAGATGTCCGGGTAGTGTCAAATATACCGCGCAAAGAGTGGGTAGATCATCTGCTTGAAGTGTGTTACGCGGTGTTCACAGGGAACGTTAATGACCTCGACCTGTTAGAGAGGGTGGAGGCCACGCTAATGTTTTATGGCGGGCTAGGTGTATATGGTGTCCTAGATAACCGGGTAGTACCGATATCCCTGGATTTTGTTAATAAGCAGTACTTCTACTTCTACGTGTCCCCAGTAGGTGGTTTGAGTAGGAACTATGAAAAGGCTCAGTTAGGAGACTGGGTACTGCTCCAGTTAGCGTTAAGGGAGGGGTTAAGCAACCTTCTACAAAATGTATGTCGTCATATTGCTAGAACTAGTAATGATAGTTGCGTGCTTGAGACCAGTCACGGTGGACTAGTAATATCCCGTAGAGAGATGCACGTTGACAACTATATTCGCGTATTTCCAGACAACGTACCTCTAAGGCACGTTGTAACCGTAGAGTAGTTCAGCGGGTGTCGGTGCATATATCGTTGAGGAGCCCTTCTAAGGCTCTTAGAGGTTCGAGGTTCCTATTGAAAATCATATCAAAAAGCTTTGTGTAGTGTTCTCGAACCTGCTTAGAATATTCCTCCAAGTCGCTCCATGGGGGTTCTACGGGCTCGCCGCTCTTAACTCCAGGGCACTTGGTTGATATCTCCAGCCTGCCGATCTCGCCGGGGGACACCGGTATGAAAGGGTAGAGTCTACAGCGCATTGGTCTAGCCGGGTATATAGTACACGTAGCCAGCCCACCCTGTATTTTCAGGAAAATGCACTTGTCTCCTATGCCACGCAACACGGCCACGGGGATGTGATCGGCTATCACGGCGTAAAAGTGCTTACCCGCAAGATCCCTCCACGAAGTGTTCATGTACTTCGCTATTTTACACACATCCTGTACCGTGAGCGCTACATTTGGCCCGCTACTACAGCACTTACCACACCTTATACAAGTAAAGTTTACCTTTTCACCGCGCTGTATTATGGGGTTCATTAAAGTACCCCGCAAATAGCCTTTAATGGGCACGCGGTGCAGGAATGCCTCTTTGAAGGGCCCGGCTCGCCATCACTTAAGTACAGTATGCCAGTGTTCGTCAGAACCATAAACTTTTTTTCACGTGCCTTATCCCTTTTTACGGTGTACATTTTTCCAGCCTAGACCGATACCCGCATTCATACTTTGTAGAGAAACCTATTATAACCTCCTCAATTCTCTGAAAACAAGTATTAGCCCGTATACTTCAATGTAATAACGGGTTAGAGCCATGCTCGAGCTCTACGACCTCTCAGATTACAAATATATAGGTTCGGATAAGGTATGCGCCATCGGCATCGGAACCTACGGTATCCGGTCCTATGATAAGGCGTTCGACGCCTTCATATATGCGATAACTCACGGGGTGAATGTAATCGATACGGCTGAAATGTATGATGCAGGTAGAGCTGAGGAATTCGTAGGTAAGATTATAAAGGAAGTGGGAAGAGACGCCGTTTTCGTGACCACTAAAATGCTTCCCGATAGATTAGATGACAAGGAGAAGATAGTTAAGGCTGCCGAAGGCTCGCTCAGAAGGCTCGAAATCCCCTACGTCGATCTGTTCCTGATACACTGGCCCAATGAAAGGATCAGCATTCAGCAGCAGGTTCAAAACTTCGAAGTGCTGGCTGAGCGTGGACTAACGAGGTATATTGGTGTAAGTAATTTCGATCTAGCACAGCTTAGAATAAGCATTCAGTCTACTCGTAAACACGAGATAGTCGTAAACCAGGTTCACTATAGTGTGCTGAACAGGCTCTATGTTGAAAAAGAGCTCCTACCGTATTGTGTTCAAAACGGTATCACACTACAAGCGTATACTCCGCTTGAACGGGGCTCCGTCATAAGAAACCCCGTACTGGTATCCGTAGCCTCGAAATACGGTAAAACCCCTATACAAGTGGCATTAAACTACATCATAAGCCACAAGAACGTGATCGCAATACCCAAATCCGAGAAAGTGGAACATGTACAAGAAATACTAGGCTCGCTGGGCTGGAGACTTGATTTAGGGGACTTAAACTACATTAAGAAAAAAGCATAGCATCTTTCCTCTTCATCACGCATAGGCGGGCTTAAGGTCTCTACCACGCTAAGTACACTTCGAGGTAGGCCTCTACGCCTACCAATCGGTTACCAGCACTCCCATGCTTATTACTAGTACGAGTGTCCAAGTAGGAATACGTTTCCGACATACACGTGTTTCAAGCCGTTTTCCTTGGCGATTTTTACCGCCTTTTCGGCGTGGTTCCAACTAGTTACTGGAAGGTCTACTAGCATGTAGTCTGGGTGGAAGCCCAGGAACACGTAGGGTATCTCGGTATTTATGCCGGCAATGTACTTCGTCAACTGGTCTATTTCATACTCGTCGAGGTATCCCGGTACGAGAAGTGTCGATACAACAAGGAGGGGTGGTTCTTTTCTCGCAGGTGCGTACTTGGCCACCAACTTAATGTTTTCCCTGATTAAATTAACGTGCTTCTCCTCAACATCGCAGAGAGCCCTATATACCTCGGGGCTCCACGCCTTGAAGTCTATTTTAACTATGCCTCCTGTGTTTAAGCTGAGCTTCGTAGCCTCCTCCAGCATTAGTGGATTCCAAAGCCCATTCGTCTCCCAGCACACCCTGAACACGGGCAACCCTATAGACCTTGCTCTTTCAACCATCTTCTTAGACGCAAATACTGCGTGCGGCGCGAAGGGTCCAGGGTCCCCGCCAAAATAGCAAACACACGTTGTTCTCTTGTTAACGGCGTTGACCAGTACATCAATGCTCAGTGCGGGTTTGGCCTTGTAGGCCATTTCGCGGTATTCCCAGTTTTGGCAGTAGATGCAGTCGAAGTTGCAACCACCGTAGAACACAGCGATGTTGTAGTAGCCGTGCTCGCCACTAGGTGAAAGTGCATATTGGGGGTAGCCCAGGCCCGTCGTTGCCGGGCACACGGGGGAGGCAACGCAGTTGGTTGGGTGCGGATCATAGTAGTACATCCCTACAGCTTCGTAGATGCTACCTGTAGAGGTCGCCAATGCGCCTTCACTTTCAAACCTATAATTACAATAACCTCGGCCACCTATTGCCACGAAGCACCCTCTCCCACACACGATACACTTTAACCCCTCTTCACTGCCCTCCTTTAGAGGAATAGTAGACAAGCCAAACCTCTTGCGCGATTCCCTATGCAGATCACTGGTGGGAACAGTGCCTTTCCTAAGACAGTTGGCACAGACGCCGATAATGTCGCTGATCGTCACGGACACCCGCCCACACGACTTGCACTTGCCCATTTCAGCCCCTTATAGCCTATTACCAACTAACCCCTTATCTCCACGTCATTCGCGGCTCACGTGCTACTCGTAAGCTATTAAAAGGGCTATGAAAGTCTCTACCATGGTGAACTTTGATTGCATAGTGATGAGAAGTTAGTGCAGTTACTGGAAACGTTAGCGTCCAATCCAAGAATGAGCATCCGAGAACTCGCCGCTAAAACAGGTTTAAGCTACACGTACGTCTGGAGAAAGCTCAATACACTTTATTCAAAGGAGCTCTTATCCCTCAGCGTCACAATATCTTCAGAGGTAGCCGGCAAAGAAGTAGCAGCTGTCAAGATCAAAAGCCAGAACCTAGAGCAGTTCATAGACAACCTCTTAAACTGCAACAGGATCATAGTAACGTTTAGGGCTAACAGTAATGAGGTATTCATGGTGGTATACGGTAAGGATAAGCACGAAATTGCAAGCATTGTAGAAACACTGAAGTCAAAAATAGGTCATATAAGCGAGGTTTCAATGGACTATGGAATACTGCCAGAGAGGTACATGATTCCACTTAAAAACAACTACTTAAAGTGCAAACCACCCAGTAGTTGCGAGAGATGCTGGCTCGGATCCGTGAACGCGGCGCCAAAGCTCCTCTCAGAGTAGCAAGCAGTTCACACGCTCATCCGAAAGGCCCTCAACGATAGTGGACTTGAGGAAATGCTTTAACGTGTAATGGATAGCACGCTTTGCGAATGCCCGCTGTACTTCGAGAGCTAAGTTAAAGAAAAAAGCAACGCTAAATGCTTGGGCCCTAGTTAATTGTTCTCCGCTCCAGGCTTTGTAATTTAGTCTAGGCGGTTCACCGCGGTTCCTCCACACCCCTCCTCACAGACAACCGTGGATCTCGGAAACCCGGGGCCACTAGTACAAGCCCCTACAAGGAACTACTCGTCTCTCTGCAAGGCTTTAATTTTAGTACCCTGGTTTCAATAAGTACTCTCTCCAGGACGGGTAGCACCTCTCCCAGCGGCTTATCAGCATTGACTTCTATCAGCTTCCCAACACTCATGTAGTACTCAATGATCGGCTTGAAAGTCTCGTAAAACACTCTATAGCGCTGTCTTACGACCGCTGGTTCGTCGTCTTTCCTTCTGACGAGCTTAGCGCCGTCGTGATCGCAGACCTCGTTGAACTTGGGTTTTGGTTCATAGTACAGGTTGTATATCCTACCGCATATAGGGCAGACCACCCTACCACTAAGCCTCTTTACGGCCACGTCTTCTGATACCACGAGGTGTATTGCTGCGTCTATG
This sequence comes from Desulfurococcaceae archaeon, assembly GCA_038845865.1. Classification (NCBI taxonomy): domain Archaea; kingdom Thermoproteati; phylum Thermoproteota; class Thermoprotei; order Desulfurococcales; family Desulfurococcaceae; species Desulfurococcaceae archaeon. The sequence continues at coordinate 257,760 of JAWBQJ010000001.1, read as the reverse complement.
GTGGCAAACCCGTCGAGCGCCCTCGCTTGGTTTAGTGTCCTCGGGTACCCATCCAGCATAAACCCGCTCATGGCGTCAGGTTGATTAAGCCGTTTCCTTACGACTTCTATTACTATTTCATCCGGGACAAGTAGCCCTCGCTCAACGTAGTATCTAACTTTTGCGCCTAGTTCAGTACCTTGCGCTATTTCCTCTCTAAAGATGTCACCTGTACTAATGTGCGGAATACAGTACTTCTCCTTAAAGTACTGTGCGTACACGCCTTTACCAGCTCCTGGCGCTCCTATCAGAACAGCCCGCAAGCAATATCGCCTCCTCCCTCTCTATTATTACCTAATTGTACTAACGAGCATTTATTAAATTCAGAGCATGCTTCCTAGTAGGAAAGGTTTATATTCACGATCACAAATATTTTAGAAAGGTAGTGAGAGCTTTGGAAAGGCCTCCAAGAGCTTTACTTAGGTTGCAGAGAAAGCTCACCATAGAGAACCTGTGGTTATACGTAATAAAGGCTCTATTAGACGAAAAAAGGCCTCTAAGAGCGTATGATATCAAAGTAAGGCTACGTGACAGGTTTGAAATAGACCCACCTGCCGTAACGGTTTACACCGTGATCTACAGGATGGGGTTAGACGGGTTGTTAGCACGGATTAGAGATGGTGAAGGCCTAAAGTACCAGCCGACAGAAAGAGGTGTAGAAGCATTCCGTACCGCGTTGTTATTCCTCGAAGAACTGGTTGCTAAACTTAAGCTTTAGGGTGGAAGGCGTGATCCGGGTTGGAATAGTCGGTCAGGGCCTCGTCGCACTACACTTCGAGGTCGGGTTGGAGAAGCTAAAACGCAATGAAATATCCGATTACGGCATTCCGTTAAGGCACTGGCTTCCATACAAGTACGATGATGTAGAAATCGTTGTCGCGTACGACGTAGACGAGTCAAAAGTAGGTAAAACTGTATACGAGCTCGCCAGGCAATACTATGAAGGTCCCGGACCCATACCAGGTACCTTAAAAGACCTCGTTGTAAGGAGGGGTATACACCTCAACAGCCTCAAGGGCTTACCATTTAAAGCTCGTGGACGCGAAGAGCTAGTAGGTCTTGGAGTAGCGGCGTGGGAGATTATTGATGAGTGGAAGAGCCTCGGCGTGGATGTAATAGTAAACGTAATGACTACTGAGCCCGTTGAACCCGTTGAAGACGTTAATGAGCTACACGAAAGATTTAAGACAGCCGGGCTTACTGCTTCACAGACGTATGCTTATATGACTGCGCTTTACTCCTCCAAGTTCAAGAGTGCAGCATTCATAAACGCTATCCCTTCACCTATAGCTAATGATATGGCCTTTATCAGCTTCTATAAGTCCAGTAAAGCCGTTATATTTGGAGACGACGGGGCAACGGGAGCTACCCCGCTAACGGCGGATCTACTCGAACACATGTACGAGAGAAATAGGAAAGTTATTGATATCGCGCAGTTTAACATTGGCGGGAACACGGACTTCCTGGCGTTGAATTACCCGGAGAGAAACATAATGAAGAAGAAAACCAAAAGTGCTCTTGTAGCCGACATACTGGGTTACGAGGCGCCAAACTACATCAGGCCAACAGGCTACCTAGAGCCCCTGGGAGACAAGAAGTTCGTATCCATGGTAATCGAATATTATAGTTTCGGTGAGTTTAAAGATGAACTCTACATCGTGTGGAGAATAAATGACAGCCCCGCGCTTGCAGGGCTGTTAGTAGACCTTGTGAGATTAGGAAGAGTAGCCATTGACAGAGAGGCCTATGGTACGGTATACGAAGTAAACGCGTTCTACATGAAGAAACCAGGACCCCCGGCTTCGAAGGTGATATCTAAGTTTAAGGCCTTCGAGGCGTTAATAAGCTGGCTTGGCATCAAGGACTTTAGAGTATAAGAAACAGTATAGTTCCTTCGTTTCCTCACTTTAATAATTAACCTCTTAAGGTACCAGCCTCGTCCTGTCACGAACAAACATTATCGCCTCCCTTATGTTCTCTAGGTTGAGCATCTTCATCAGTAGCCTTTCCAACCCCAGTCCAAAACCTCCATGCGGGGGTACGGCATACTTAAAGGACTCTAAGTAGAACTCGAAGTCCACGGGGTTTAGGCCCTTATCTCTCATCGCCTCGATAAGTCTTTCGTACCTATGTTCCCGCTGACCTCCACTAGCCAGTTCTAACCCCTTGAAATCCAGGTCGAATTTTCTAGCGTAAATTCCATCTTCTTCTCTCATGTAGTAAAATGCAGTTGATTTCCACGGAAAGCCCACAATGAAGTACAGGTAGTGCTTCTTCTCCATCATTACCTCGCCGAGCTTTTTCTCGGCGGCATCGCTTAAGTCTTCAGTCTCGCTTACTTCTACGCCCTCGCCTCTTAGAATGTCAACGGCTTCCGTGAACTTTAACCTCCTAAACGGCGTAGTGACTCTTGGTAATTCAGCACCGAGTACTTCGAGCTCCTCTCCGTAATGACGCGCTATGTAGTCTAGGATGTAGACTATGAGGTTTTCAAGTGTTTGCATCACATCTTCCACCCCACTAATAAACCCCTGCTCTGCGTCGATGCCCCAGGACTCGTTAAGGTGTCTCGTAGTGTTGAATTTCTCAGCTCTAAAGTAGGGTGTTATTTCATATATCTTCTCGAAGCTTGCAATTAGCATTTGCTTATATAGCTGTGGACTTTGACTCAGAAACGCCTCTTTTTCGAAGTACTGTACCTTGAACAGCGTGGCACCCCCTTCGGCCCCTGCCGCTACTATTTTAGGTGTGTGCACTTCCACGAAGCCGTTCTTTTCGAAGTATTCCCTAGCGGCGCTAATTACGCCGGATCTGATTTTAAATAGGGCTTTTTCAGCTGGGTTTCTAGCAAGTAACCACCTGTACTTTATCCTCGTATCGAGAAGTGTCGGTACCTTACCTGACACGTCCACCGGTAGAGGCTCTACAGGCTTGCCATAGACCTCGATTTTCCTGGCGACGTACTCGACCCCACGCTTGCTCTTCTGCTCTGGCGCTATCTCACCCTCAAAGCACACGGCCGAGCCCGCATCCAACTTGTCTGCCAGCGTGTAAAGCTCTCCATCACGGTCCTCTTTCAACACGAGCACTATGGGCTTGGTATTATTTCCACAAATCTCCAAAATAGTTACTTTACCAACCTTGGCCTTACGTATTATCCACCCGCAAAACCTTGACACGTGGCACGCACCTTTTTGCGTAGTCAAGCCTAACTATCTTAAGAGAGCTTACCCGACTTTAAAGCAACTCTATTTCATAGTCCATGAAAACATTAAAGAGGTTCAACGTGCAGTGAACCTGTGCTCTAAACTTACAACGCAACGTAGCAATTGCGCGTTCAGGCAGCACACGCCCAGAAATTTGCTAGGGGTAAGGAAGAGCGAGTGGAAGTGGCGGGGCCCGCCTTGCAGCGGGATAGCGGGGGGTGGACTCTCTCGGGGTGCCCTTCAGGGCACCCCGCTTTGAACCACCGACCTCGGGCTGGACCCTTACGCGTATCCCCGAGAGCGGTACGGCACCCTCCTATGAGCTTCGCGGGATAGTTACCACCTCTTCGAAGAGGTGGTAACCATGCCTCCCGCGGGCTACCAGGCTGCCCTACCCCGCTATTTAGCCCCGCCACTTTAACAATGATTCTACCTCCCTTTAAAAAGTTTCCCCTTCGAGTGCTCACGGGTCTCCTTCTAGTTTAGCAAACCCTTGGCTTTGAAGAATTCTATCACTTTTCTGGCGACTTCTATACCAGCCCTTTCCTGCGCCTCCCAAGTGCTTGCACCCACATGTGCTGTTAATACTACGTTATCTAGTTTGGTTAGTGCATGGTCTTTTGGTAGCGGCTCTTCTTCAAATACATCAAGCCCTGCACCCGCTATCCAGCCTTCTTCGAGGGCCCTTATGAGCGCACTCGTGTCCACTATGGGGCCACGTGAAGTGTTAATAAGTATTGCTGTTTTCTTCATCAATTTCAACTCATCTTCGCCGATCAGGTGCTTTGTTTCGGGTGTTAGTGGAACGTGCACACTTATGAAGTCGGCAGTTCTCAGCAGCTCTTCTAATGATACGAACTCGGCTCCGAGCTCCTCCTCTATTTTAGGGTTTCGTACTATGTCATAGTAAAGTATTTTCATGCCGAAGCCGTACTTCGCGATCTTGGCCACGGTAGACCCTATTCTACCTGCACCTATAATGCCGAGTACTTTGCCGCCTAGTTCAAACCCCATAGCGTGTTTTTTAGGCCATTCACCTCTACGTATTTCTCTATCGCACAGGGTTATCTTTCTCGCCACGGCTAGCATTAAACCTATTGTTAGCTCTGCAACGCTCTGCGTTGTAGCCTCCGGCACTGTTATGACCTCTATGCCACGAGCCTTAGCAGCCTCCACATCTATGTTGTCTACTCCGACGCCGGCCCTCGCTATTACGAGAAGCCGATCAGCTTCTTCTATAACCTTTCTTGTAACGATCGGCTTGCTCCTCACGACTATGCCATGAACACCCTTGATTAGGTTTACGAGCTCTCTTTCGCTGGGCTCCTCGGCCACTATCACTTCTACACCACTATTTCTGAGGACCTCTATACCGTTCTTGTGAATTCTGCTTGCAACGAGTACTTTGACCAACTGCCCCACCTAGCTAGGAGGCTTATAGCCAATACTAATTAACACTTCCCTGAGTGTTTCAAAGAGGATGCTTATATCTTCGTCTGTTATGTAGCCCATGTGACCTATTCTAAAAGTTATATCCTTGACAGCTCCGTACCCCCTAGCTATTTCAATGCCCCTCTTCCTCATTTCCTCGTATATTACTGGTCCTCTGACCCCGGGCGGGTTGTAAATCACCGTTATTGTCGGGCTATAGTAGCCCGGCTCGGCGAACAGCTTTAATCCGAGCTCCATTGCACCTTTTCTAATTCTCTCGGCTCTTTCAGCATACATTTTAAGCCAAGCCTCTTTACCGCCCATCTTTTCAACGATCCTGAGGGCAGCGTTTAGCCCGGCTATTTGCGGTACAGGCGGGGTAGTCGGGGTAGACCACTGTGATAGTAGGAACTCCTTGATTTCAAGTAGGTCAAAGTATAGGCCGCGTTCAGGAATTCTCTTGGCTCTTTCAAATACCTCTTCGCTTATAGCGGCCATTGCGAGACCGGGAGGTACCCCAAAAGCCTTTTGGCTACTAGCGAAGACGAGGTCGAGTTTCCAGCTATCTACTTTGATGTCAGCCGCGCCCATCGCGGATACGGCGTCTACAAATACCAGCTTATCTCTCTCCTTGGCCACCTTGGCCAGTTCTTTTAGGGGATTTAAGACGCCTGTACTCGTTTCATTGTACGTTATTGTAACTGCCTCTACCTCCTTGTTATTCTTGAGTGCGTCGTCAAGTTCTTCCGGTAAGACGGGCTTGCCAAGGGGCTTCTCTAGTACAACTGGTGTTCTACCGTTTCTCTCGACGGCTTCCCGGTATCTATGACCGAACTCCCCAATCACCGTAACCAGTACCTTTCCTCGCTGGGATACAGCGTTCCTTATACTCGCCTCCATGAAGCCCGTTCCGCTTGAAGGTATTAGCAATACAGTTGCTTTCCCTGCTTCAAGGAAATCTGCAAGCCTTTTAACGGTGTCCTTATGTAGCTCCCGGTATTCGGCTGACCTATGACTAAGCATTTGGAGCTTCATTACCTCGAGTACCTCTGGAAAGCAGGCAACGGGACCGGCAGTGAACAGCTTGAGGGGCCTCGGCCACAGTATCTTCTCTATTTCTTTCACTACTTCGGGGAACTGCATAGAGGCTCCCCCTGCCTATCAATATTTGGATAAGCTATTAAGCACTTTTAGTAACGGTCCCCGTCGCTCCACCTTACATCATGTGTCAGCACGTTCCTGCTAGGTCATCCCAGGGTTATTAGTAGCTTGCTTTCTAATATTCTTTAGCACCCGGTGTGCACGGTGCGCATATACTTGAAGTTACGTAGTGGAGCTTGGATGCTTATAACCAAGAAAATAGAACAAACTACGACATCTGGCGGTAAAAAACGACTGACCAGGCACATCTTAGCGGGGATCTCCGTTAACAGCCCTCCAGGTTCGCTAAGCGAATGGGACTTCGTTAAAGTACCTGCCAGCATCATAAACAAGGTGATCTCAAGGCTGCTCGACGTGGACGACAATGCAGTGGCCGTAGCAGAACCTCTAAACGTTGGTCACTATGTAATTAAAGTACCCCCTGGAAAGGGCAAAATTGTGGAATCGATTCTCTCCGAGATCGTCAGCGGGAGGAAAGGGCGCTCTAAGGAGGGTAAAGAAACTTCTTAACCAGGATGCCTTGCTCGGTTTTCTGTAACTCTAATCTCTCCGCGTCTTTTCTGTAGCCGCATACAGGACACTTGTAGTACACCATTACCCTGGCCGTGTTACCCAGCTTCTCGGCCTCGTACATCAACACGAGCGCGTTGCCGTCCTTAGGACACTTGATGTTGTTTTTCTCGCTCACTATTCCACCTCAGTTTACCTGTTTTTATTTCTTAGCGTGTTATTAAACCTTGGTGTACCGTGTTGATCGAAGCTTTACGGGATATCGCTGAAAGCAGAGGATTAGACGTACTAGTTCTAAGTGCTCCCGACAATATTGAGTACTTTACGGGAGTCCCCACAATCGGGGACGCCGTGCTCCTCATGATCTACGATAAAAGGCAAGGCACAGCGTCGCTATATGTCCCTCTCCTAGAATACCAGAGGTACAGGGATATGGTGCCTCCCCACGTTGACGTGTACGCTGTTTCAAGAACTCTCAAACCGCCGCACATACCTATCGCGGATCTTGATTGGAAAGACATAATTGCCAGGTACAGGAATGTCGAAAAAATCGGTGCAGACATCTCGCACGTGAGCCCCCTACAGGGAACCGTACAGGCCACTCTTGAAGGTAAGGTCATAGACGTGTCAAACGACATATGGAAAGTTAGGATGATCAAGTCTAACAGGGAACTAGAGAGCATAAAAGAAGCCACCAAGGTAACGTTAAAGGGTATACTAGCCATTTATAGCGAACTTCGTGAAGGCGTGACGGAGACGGCACTTACAGGTGTATTTGAAAAGACCGTTAGAGACCACGGCGTTGAGAGGGCGGCATTCGACCCCATTATCGCATTTAAGCCGAACAACGCATATCCTCACACTCTGCCCGGGAATAGAGGCCTGAGCAGTAGAGATCTTGTCCTAGTCGACGTAGGCGTCAAGGTAGGTGGCAGGTGTAGCGATGTTACCAGGATGATCCTTTGGGGCAGACCTAGCAGAGAGGAGAGGAGGGGCATAGAAGCGGTCGTTGAAGCCCTTGAAACCGCCATAGACGCCATTAAGCCTGGAATCAGGGCAGGTGAAGTGTACGAGACAGCAGTAAAGGTCCTCGAAAACTATGGTTTACGAGAGAAGTTCATACATGGCCTCGGACATGGCATAGGGATCGTAGTGCACGAACCGCCTTACCTAAGACGGCAAAGCGATACCGTCTTAGAACCCGGAATGGTGTTTACAGTAGAGCCCGGAGTCTATTTTCCTGGGAAATATGGGATTAGAGTTGAAGAAGTTGTTTTGGTTACTAAGAAAGGTGCCCATGTACTCTCAAAAAGGCTCGAAAAAGTCCTGCAATCATTATAGCTCGTCTATTAGCTTCCAAATAAGGCTTTTTTTAGACGCAATTATGACCTTTTTAATTTCCTGAACACGGTCCACGGCAATCTCACTTAGTGGTGGAGCAGTATACACTCTCGTTTTCAGCCTATCTGCAACGGCCAGCGCTACCGCCAAATCGGTGTTTCTTATTCTACCAGTTAGGTGTACAAAGTGCCCAATTAGGCCCACGGCGGCGTAAACGGCCTCCAAGGATGCAGAACCCATTGTCCTAGTCTTAACGGATACGTTATTCCTTTTAAACTCCTTCGAAATAATTTCAAGGTGTTTCGGGTCTTCCGTGTATATGGATACTACCTCGAAACCTCGACCTAGGTACTCAGTTATTTGTATTCCGTCGTGAAACACCTTCCCGTTACAGAGCTCAAGAGAGTCGCTCGTGAAGATGTTATAAACAACCCCATATACGGGCTCGGTGATCTTTGCAATACCGGGGTAAACTGCCAGGGATACTGATGCAAAAGGTATTCTCAGGGAGTAGTTTAAGCTACCGTCAAGGGGGTCTACGAGTAGAACTAGTTCAGGCTTTTCGCTCAAAGCCCATCGACCCTTCTCCTCGCTAACAACCCACGCTGAAAGTCCTGCGCTCTTGACCTTCTCAACGACGAGCTCTTCCGTAATTACGTCAATGTACCTTGATTGGTCTCCACTAACGCCTGTTCCAACGACCCTGCTGTACTCCTCTGAACCGAAGTGGCGGCGTAGAAATGACGCTAAGTCTTCAACTACTTTCCTAAAAAAGCCGCACAGCTCTGTACCCATTACCACGGTGATCACATTTTACGGCTCTGCTAGTGTTTAAGTGCAGTAAGTATATAAAGTTTACGGGAATGGTTGTGAACGACTTACCGAAACTTATAGTAACTTGTAGAAGCAGTAGCGTTGAACTCTGCGAACAGGAAATTGGCAACGTAATCTTCGCGCGCGACCCCTATATCAGGGTTGAGAGGACCAAGTATCCTGGAGTACTACTCGTATATACTGCACTAACCCCCGAAAAGGCATATGCAGCCGCGTCACACAGAGAATACGGTTTTGTAGAAAACATCATACCAGTAAACTGTGTACTCGAATACCCGCCAGAAACCGTTAAGCTCAAGGAATGCCTTGAAAAAGTCGTGAAAAGCAGTAGGATTAAGCTTAAAGTGAGGTCTAGGGGTGTTCGAAGAGCTAGCGTAGACCTCTTTAAAAAAGTGACCGAGTACTTGAATACCATGAAGGTCTCTCGCGATCCTCTTACCAGGGTGTGTCTCTACGTAGAGATCATCGACAACAAGACTTACATTGGGGCATGTGATTGCCGCTCAGTTTTTAAGGCGGGCATTAGGATTTAGGTGAGTGAAAGTTTTGGTACGGTGGTAGCACCATGAGGGATATGTGGAGAATCGTCGAAGAAGAGCTAGGTAAACAGACTATATTCAAGAGTAGAGAAAGCCTCATGCCAGAACACCTGCCAGACCGGCTACCTCATCGAGAAGAGGAACTAAGGAGCCTTGTATCCTACTTCAGGCACTTAGTTACAAGTCCGGGTAGTATTTCACAAAGAGTCCTCATAATGGGCGGTGTGGGAACGGGTAAAACCGCTCTCTCGAAGCTTTTCGGTAGAATATTCGTTCGCATGGCTCAAGATAAGGGATATAACGTGGCATACGTTCACGTGAACTGCCATCGAAACAGAACACTTTACAACGTGATACACGATATTGCCAGGCAATTAAGCATTCCTCTACCCCCAAGGGGTCTTTCAGCGAAGGAAATGCACGATGCCCTTCTCTTGCACCTCGAGGAAATGGACCTCCACGTAATAGTGGCCCTTGACGAGTTTCACTACTTTGCAAGCATGTCTAAAAACGATGCCGTGTACTTCATTGCTAGAATATACGACGCTCACGAAGGTTTAAAGCACGTAAACTTCATATTCATAGCCTCAGACGCATCCAAACTCGCCTTCCTGGACCCAGCTACGGAAGGGTATTTGCTGAGACACGTCGTAAGGCTTAGACCGTACACCTCTGACCAGCTGTTTGACATACTGAAGTATAGGGCCTCACTGGCGCTGTACGACGGTACTTATGATGACGACGTATTACACTTCATCGCCAATTACGAGGGCGTCGAAAAAGGCGGTGGAGGTAATGCTAGACACGCGCTTGAAACACTTCTACTAGCTGGCGATATAGCGGAAGGGGAGAGATCGCGTAAAGTCACAGTCGAGCATGCAAGGAAGGCGATATTCAGCCTTTCAAGAGACATAGTAAACGTGAGTGAAGCTGTAAGGTACAGTACACTACACGAGCTCTTGGTGTTACTAGGCATTATTAGGTTGCTTCATAGGACCGGTAGGCGCGAGGTGAAAATGGGCGAGGTCGAGGACGAGTACAGGCTGATATGTGAATCTTATGGAGAAATACCACGCAGGCACACCCAGCTGTACGAATACGTACAAAACCTAGCTAGAGCAGGGGTGATAACAGCCCATCCTAGTGGCAGGGGGTATAGGGGTAGAACAACACTGATAACAATACATTATGGTCCACTAGACGCGCTTGAGAACTACGTTGTAGAGCTGATCAGAAAGAGGAAAGAGCTCGGTTTCTAAAGTTGCGGAGAGGACGCTCCAAGCACTTTAAGGGGTACGAGGTGGATGCAACCCTAACTACATTGAGAACAGCACAGGGCCGGATCTCGTGAAAGCCTATACCGCTCAAAAAGCCCTCGAAACGCTGATTTCAGGATGTTTTACAACGGGGGAGAGTATATGGATGCTTGATGACCGCTAAGCTGGTTGAAAATCGAGAGCGTGTTTGAAGGGGCAGGCCTCCCAGTACATCATGCACTTCTTCACGAACGACCTTGTTAGGTATCTACTAGTGGCTTTACAGTAGGCTATACACACCACATCGGGCTCCTTGCCAAACTGCACTACCTCGTAGTATGGACACGCGCTCCTTTCATTACACTGAATGATATGTGTTGGCAAATACACCTCTCTAGGTTTTGAAGAGCCCACGTCTATCCCTGCAGACACTATTAACTAAAATAATTAAATACCCTCTTGTAAAATATGGTTGTCTGGGCCCGAACGGATACTATGAAGAGCCCAGGCCATGTAGCTGAAATATGGCCCGGGTAGCTCAGCCTGGAAGAGCGCCGGGCTGTGGACCCCCGAGATGAAGGGGCAGGTACCCGGAGGTCCCGGGTTCAAATCCCGGCCCGGGCCCTTTCACGTTTATGTAACACACTCAACGGGTACTGTCGGATCGTCGAGCACTTCAGTTACGTTTTTACGTTTATAAGTCACCGGGTTACGGGAATTGTTTACATAGGAGTTATCCCCGTAAATTGGGGTGTTGAGTATGGCTACGGCTAGGCAGAAACACACGAGTAAGATGCTTGCAAGAAGATACGGGACCGTAGGGGTAATTGCCGGTAGATACATAGAAGCGGGATTTTCCGTCAAGGTATTCTACCCAACGAGATACGGGCTAATTCAAGTAGTGGCTCGTAAAGGCGGGGTTTTCGCGATCGACGTTTTCGACAAGGGAACAGTTACGCTGGACGCGGTCAAGGCACTTCACGAGAAAGCTAAGCTCTTAAAGGCTAAGCCCATAGTAGTGCTTTATGGTGGCGGAGTAGAGGTCTCTAATGAAGCTAGATCCTACTGCGAGGAGAACGGTATTAGAATTCGTAGAGTGCCCAGAAGTAAGTAGTTTACCGGTGCTTAGCGGGACCCGAGAAACCCGGTAATGAGACCTCATATGGTGTGAAGCCTGAATGGGGGGAAGACAGCCCCCGGGAAAGCCGTCAAGCCGCCGCCGGGATTTGAACCCGGGACCTCCGCCTTACCAGGGCGGCGCTCCACCAGGCTGAGCTACGGCGGCGTGTAATGCGTCGTGTTACTGTTTAGCTGGAGGTAGCTTATATTTTTACAAAACAAGTCATCGGTTAGACCATGTTCTTCACCACTTTATGATCGAGGACTATAACCTAGTTCGTGTAATTGCTTATACACCTCTTCGGCTACCTTAGGCCCAAATGATGGCAGGCTCATCAGCTTCTTCTTAGGTGTCTTGGCGAGGTCTTCGAGGGTCTTTATCCCGTGTTCTATTAGTATCCTGGCTCTAACGCGTCCAATATACTTTAACGATGCAAGCTCTAGCGCATCCTGCTTAACCCCTTTGTCCAGCCTCTGGGAAAGGGCCGTTAGCTTTCTGTGATACACGACGTCGCCAATTACACCTGCTACCTTTCCAAGTGCTCCTGTTATCCAGCTCGCGGTATCTTTCAAGTTGTATATGTCGCCTGGCCCTAAGGCATATTTCTCCACGATCTCGTCTTCACTTCTTTCGTTGATCCAGTCTTGAAGTGCGAGTGCGTATATGAACCCGTGTAGCCAGTCATCGTAATCGTAGTATTCACTGGTAGTGGGCATTAATAACCCGCTACTAGCATACACCTCCGCGAGCTCCTCGTAAGCCGCCATTACTTTACCTGGAATGTAAACTCCACTCTTGAGGAAGTCTGGTGTAAGCGATACTAAGTGCAGTATATAAAGGTCCCTGTACTCAGTGCCTTTATACCTGAAGAACATGTTTACAGTAAGGGGGTCTAGATAACTGTATGCCGTAATCCTGCCAAGCCTCGTAGGCACAACACCCGGCTCTCTCCTGGCCACCATGCCGAGGCCCTCTAAGAAGTCCACGAGGTCCTCGATCTGCTCGCTTATGTTTGTGAGTTTACCAGTAGACGCGGAGAAAGTTAGCTTGAAAAGCTCAGATAGATCTCCGATACTACTTACCTCGAGTGAAGCTACGGCGGAGAGCACGTGTACTCTAAGACTTCTTTCACCTAGCAATCTACCCTGTACCGGTTCGGGTTCCGACGTTATGTACTTGAAACCCTCATCTATGTTCGAGGCGTCCACGATGATGGATTCTCCCATTTCGTCGAACTGTGGCCTACCGGCTCTTCCAGCCATTTGCTTATACTCGGAGACACTGATGTTTACTTTTCTGCCCTTAGCGGGATCATACCTCTTAATTGATATCAAAACCCTTCGTGCGGGAAGGTTAACTCCGGCGGCGAGGGTGGGAGTGGCGTAAACGACCTTAAGCAACCTCTTCCTAAAGGCCTCTTCAACAACCCTTCTCGATACTTGCGATAAACCCGCATGATGAAATGCTACGCCCCTAAATCCCAGCTCTCTGAGAAATTCCTTTTCGATCCTAGTAGGTGCGCTTTCGAGCTCGTCTAACAGTGCTTCAAGGCCATGTGTGTCCATCGGGGTAATGTAGGTTGCTGTTATTTCAGCTAACTCCTCGACACGTTTTCTGTTATGAACGAATACAAGTGTTTGGTAGTTGCGTTTAATGTTATGGAGAACAAGGTTCACTACCGCCTCGTCGTGGTCCTCCTCGACGCTTTCTTTCCTCCCATCAGCAAAAACTATTTCGGACCTCTTCTTATTGAAGACGCCTTCTACGAGCTTAACGGGCCTCCACGCCGATGTTACTAGTTCACCCTTAACCCAGCGGGCTAGTTCCGCGGGGTTACCTATGGTTGCGGATAGGCCTATAATCCTAGTTCCCCGCTTAAGCGCCCTCGCCACGATCATTTCAATTATTGGCCCTCTTTCAGGGTCGTTCACATTGTGCATTTCGTCGATCACTATTAATCCCACACGTTTAAGCCAGGTAGGTTTCAGCCTCATTAAGCTATCGAAACGCTCATACGTGGCTACGATAATATCGTACTCTCCTAAATACTCCGCTGGTTGGTCGTAATCCCCAGTGGTGATTCCTACTTTGACGCCAATTTTGTTCAGTACTGAGAACTCAGCATACTTTTCACTTGCAAGTGCCCTTAGTGGAGTTAAGTACACCCCGACGAGGCCGTTCACAGCGGTCTTAACCAATACCATCTCAGCTATTAGAGTCTTGCCGCTGGCTGTAGGGGCAGAGATGACCATGTTCACCCCGTTCAGTAAACCGCGCTTAACAGCTTCTACTTGAACGGGATTTAGCTCCCGTATCCCCCGCTCACCGAGCAAGTTGACGTATTCTAGAGGTAGCCCCCACTTTACTAATTCATCTATAAGCATGGATGACCAGTCACCCGGTATTTTAATTACAACTTAAACAGATTAAGTAGCTTAGAGGGGCATTTATGGCTGTTAAAGTCTTCCATGAACTATCTTCACTCAACGAGGCCGTTGAAAAGGTGATCAAGAAGGCGAACCCCCAGCCCCGAGGTCTTGAACTAGTAAGACTCGAAGACGCCCTTTTCAGGGTTCTCGCGAGAGACCTCTACGCATCGGTGGATTACCCCCCATTTGACAGGTCGGAGGTTGACGGTTACGCGGTTAAGAGCGATAAGGTAATGCATGCGACCGAGGTGAACCCGGTTATACTTAGAGTTCTAGGTGAGCTGAAAACAGGTGAACGAGGAGAGGATTTTAGCTGTGAAGAAGGGGCAATTAAGGTCTCCACGGGAGCGGTCATTCCGCGGGACTGCGACGCGGTCGTCATGGAAGAGTACACAGAGGCTCTAGACGATGTAGTCAAAGTGTACCGACCCGTAGCGCCTGGAGAGAACATTTCAACAACAGGCAGTGATGTGTCTGCGGGAGACTTTATGCTACCGCGAGGTACTCTCCTCAGGCACGAGCACATAGCCTTACTAGCGGGGTTCGGCCTACTGGAAGTACCCGTTTACGTAAAGCCCAAAATAGCCGTGTACTCGACCGGTAACGAGGTAGTAGAGCCCGGTAAGCCGCTTGAACAGGGCAAGGTATATGACGTGAACGGCCTACTCATATCCTCGTTCCTAAGGGAATGGGGGGCAGATGCTACATACCGCGGTATTCTACCAGATGACTATAAGGTAATTAGAAGCGTTATCGAGGAGGACTTAGAACACTATGATGCCGTCTTTACGAGTGGTGGTACTAGTGCAGGCGAGATGGACCTGGTATACCGGGTCTTCGAAGATGTGGGAGAGGTCATCGTGCACGGACTTAAATCCAGACCTGGGAAGCCGACCCTAATAGCCACCACTGATAAGGGTAAATTACTTTTCGGGCTTCCCGGCTTTCCCCTCTCATGCTACATGATCTTAGTCCGCGTTGTGAAACCCATCATTACGAGGTTAACGGGGTTACGGTACGTCGAGACGAGGATCGATGTTAGGATCCCGGTAAAGATCAGAAAAGGCGTTGGTAAGACATGGCTTATTCCATCTATTTTAGTAGAATCCAGTCACGGCTACACAGCATACCCAGTATCGCTTAGTAGTGGCAGTGTATACGCAATTACTTATAGTGACGGTTTCATCGAACTAGACGAAAACACGGATTACTTTGAAGCCGGCACGCTAGTCCCATTCTACCCATTCAGCGAAAAGGCACCATTACGAAGACTCACCATCATAGGCAGTAACGATCCACTACTTGAACACATACTGGTGAGAAGCGGCCTCATTTACACTAGTAGAATCCTAAATACGGGTAGCGTGGGTGGCTGGATAGCTACATCTAGGGGTGAGGCCGATATCGCGCCCACGCACCTTCTCGACCCAGAGAGCGGAACCTATAATGTACCCTTCTTAGAGAAGTACGGTTTAACACGCGAGGCTACAATTATAAGAGGGTATGACAGGTTAGTGGGAATAATTGTCGCTAGAGGTAACCCCAAGAAAATTAAGGGCTTTGAAGACTTCCTAAGAAGTGATGTAAGAATCGTTAATAGACCTAGAGGATCCGGGATACGCGCTCTGGTGGACATAAACTTAAAGAGCATTGCCGAGAAGCACGGCATCCAGTGGAGTAGCGTGCCGAGGCTTGTCAAGGGCTATACGTATGAAGTGAAAACGCACACAGCCGTGGCGATTGCCATTAAGCACGGTAAAGCGGATGCAGGCGTAGCTGTAGGATACGTCGCCGACATCCACGACCTTGACTTCATACCGGTAACCTGGGAAGAGTTTGATTTCCTCGTACTACGAAATAAATTGAAGAAAGGTGAAGTTAAGAAATTCATTGAAGCTTTACGGAATCTTGACTTGACAGCAATGAGGGACTTCAAGCTACACAAGTACTACAGAGTACCTGGGAATGCTGGCTATCCGAGAAGTGAAGCATTTTAAGTGACGGTACTTTTGGTTAAAAATCATTCACGAGAGATTTCACAGATGGTTAAGGGTGACCCGCGTGTCGAGAATAGTCATCGGTATAGTTCAGGCATCGTTTACCGCGTACCCCCCTGAAAACGCCGAAAAAGCATATTCACTTGTAAAGCGGAATTACAGGGAAGCAGACCTCATAGTTCTACCAGAATACAGCATGACAAACCCCCTTCAACTCAGAGACCCGTTCAAAGTGTACGAGTTATCGGAGTACGCGACAAGTAGTAGGTTCCTAGCGACTTTTATAAGGCTCGCCAACGAGCTAGGAGCCGGCATCGTAGTACACTTTATAGAGAGAACGGATGTGCCTCCCAAGTCGAGGAGCACCGTAGTACTAGTTACCAGTCGCGGTGAGGTACTACCGGTGTACAGTAAAATGCACTTGTTCGATGCTTACGGATACCGAGAGTCCGAGTTCTTCGAGCCCGGTACATCTCTAGGTAAGATAGTTTCTCTAAACGGGTTTCCAATAGCGTTTGCCGTGTGCTACGATCTACGGTTCCCGGAGCTCTTCAGGTCATACGCCGTACTCGGCGTAAACGTGTTCGTAGTTCAGGCCGGCTGGGTTAAGGGACCCCTAAAGGAAGAGATACTGGACAAGTTAGCGTCGGCCAGAGCTCACGAGAACACGGCTTACGTGGTTGTAGCTAATCAAACCAGTGAAATGTTCACCGGCAGGAGCGGTGTGTTCAGTCCATGGGGTTACCGCGAGCTGGACATGGGCATCAGCGAAAAGTACTCCGAGCACTCCATATTCCTGGATGAAGTGGAAAAAGCTAGGACTACTATACCAACCATAAGGCAGTCCCTCGACAAGTGGGAGATAAAGTTGAAAGCCCCCAAGGTGAGTAGTGGCTAGAAAACATTTCATCGAAGAGCGCTCCACTAGGCTGAACACATTAGTGTTTGAGACTAAGTAAACTCTTCGAGAACGCGGGGAAGCTCGAGTAGGTTCTTGACCTTAATAGGCCAACTATACCCTAATCCTCTATCCACGAGGACGGTCTTTGTTCCAAGCTTGTTCGCCGGCTCCAAGTCGTATTGGGGGTATGCCGATACATGCACCACCCGGTCGGTGGAGACCCCGAGAAGCCTGTATGCGTTTAAGAAGGCTTCGAGAGATGGTTTATACGCTCTCACGTCTTCTGCCGTTATTACGTAGTCAAGTAGTTCTCTGAAGCCGTTTAAAGTAATCTCAACTAAGTCTCTATCGGTATTAGAGAGGACGGCTAGTTTAAATCCACGCTTTCTTAGCAGCTTGAGCCCGTATACAGTGTCTGGGAATGGAGGGGATTTTGCAAAGGTCAATATAAAGGCCTCAACGAGCTCGCTCGACATAAGTGTACTGTGATTACCGGCTACTTCGAGGAGGCACTTTTTAAGTATCTGCTTGTAGGGCCTATAGTTTAGGATCTCCCTGATATCGCACGTGAAAAACCTCCCCACGGCGTCCGGGGAAACATAGAGCTCTATGAACGACCTTATGCTGTACTTCCAGTCAACTAGTGTACCGTAGAGGTCAAACACCACGGTCCGACCTTCTCCGCACGGTGTGGTTCTCACCGCTGGAATCACCCCCTTTAATTACTTGTGATACGGGTTAAATACCCAGACCTCAGGAACCCGTTTATCGGCCCCTGAGCTTTCCTTGCCTCAAAGAACGGGGCTTCACGGTTGTATAGGAGGCCGGCTAGATGATTAACAGGTGTTAAAACGCACAGCTAATGCTTCCTCTATCAGGTTTAAAACCACTTACGGTAATTACTCATAAGTGAAGCACGCGGGGGTGCCCGAGCCAGGTCAAAGGGGCCGGGTTGAGGACCCGGTGGCGTAGGCCTGCGTGGGTTCGAATCCCACCCCCCGCACTCTTGGTTTCGCTGTAGGTTATCGGCGATGTATTTAGCTAATTGACGTAGCACGCGTTTGCTCACGCGACCGCTAACTTTTATCTGGGCCTTACTCGCCAAATAGTTTAAGACGATCTCGTCGAGAGGACCGATGTATTTCTCCTCCCCGTTCACCCACTCGTAGACATAAAGCTTGTTCTTGATTTTTTTAATGTAAAACGTCAAAGCCTCCAATCCCAGCCCCAATACTATAATGAGAAAACTACTCTATTTGAGATAGCCGAGCTCACGGAGACGCTGGCGCACAGCATCAGTAACAAAATCAGATACAGAAGTGTAGCCGTGCTTGCCCTCATTTACGACTCGTTGAATGAGCTTGTACAGCTCCTCTGGTATTCTAACAGAAGCCCATCTAGTCATGAACCACACCTAGTTACAAGTATTCGACAAGTCATTATATTATTTATGCTACATATTTGATACATACATGTAAAAAAAGCTTAAAAACTTTTGATACATATATGAAACATAAGTGAGACACATGCCCCAGGTCCAATCCCAAACCCAACCCAAATACATTCGAGTCTCAACTATTGTTCCACGGAAATGGCTTGAGAAGATACAACAATACATGAAACGTCACGGGTATTACACCGTCTCTGAACTCGTCAGGGACATTATACGTAAGGAAATAATTGAGTCGGGTCCCAGTGATGATTAAGTTGTCTCAAATACATGAGATAGTGAAGAAATACATAGATGAATACAATAACGGAAACACAAACGACGAGAAAATTGACGTGAATTGGCATTACTGGCTTGCTAACGCTATCTACTCTGAGGTAACAAACGACTACGCATATTCTCAAAGTTGGAGAGTTTACAGAATTGTATCAAAAGATGGACTAGTACTGGAGGTATACAGTAACGATCACGGGATGTTCATCAGAATTGGCTCTTTGCACAAGAACGATTGCTACTGCGGTGACTAGTATGACTTTAACCACGTCAGATTACAATGTATTATCGCTAGTGCATGAGTACATGAACGCCACCGACAAGCGTTCAATAACATATGATTCACTGATAGCGTTCGCAAAGAAGCATGCGAAAACCGCGTACAAGACTGAAACAATACAGAGAAGCCTACGAAGGCTAGCAATCTACGGGTTCTTCGAGCGAAGATACGTACCATCCTACCAGACGAAAAAGAGAATCGTCATATACGTTCCAACACAGCGATTCTACGTGTTCTTCAACTTCTTCAACAAGGGTGCGAGACAATGACCGTCATCGAGGTCAAATGTACTGAGATATACCGCGACGATAGGTACCTGCTCGGCAACTTCGAGAAGATCATAGTAACATGCGACATGGTCGTGATATACTTCAGCAACGACAAGCGAATAGAGCTACTTCTCTCGAAGAACGACTACGTTGTGGTACGAAACCCCAAAACCTATTGCACCGAAATTGACGAAGAAGATGAAGAAGAGTGAGCACGCGTGAGCACCCCCTCCGAACACTCTTCTCATTCAAATTATACAAATTCTAATAACGAAAAAAGAGAGGATACTAGTATAACAAGTATTAATAAAAACGGTGATGTATACAAACGTTTGTATACACGGCCTCTTTATAATAATGTTTCTAATAATACAAGCGTTAGTGTAGAAGACGATGTTCTTGAAGAGATTAGAAGCGTGTTCGCTGAGAGAAGGCGCTACGCTGTTCTCTGCATCCGCGTTCTCCCACGCGTGAAATTAATTTGGGATAGCCTCGGGGCTGACGAGAAGAAGCTCATCAGGGACGCTGTTGAACAGCTTGTTCTCGAGTACAGTAAGCAGTCGAGGATCAGGGTTGAAAACAGGAACATTGTTCTAAACGTGAACATCAATCAGCAAATAGTTAGTGTTGACAAAAGCAGAGACAACATTATTAGACTGAAGAAGGAGATCGAGAAGCTCAGAGAAGAACTCGCTAAGACAGTCAGTGAAAACATTGACCTGAAGAACGAAATCGAACGGTTGCGAACGAGCATAAGCAACGAGGCGAGCACTGAGACGAAGCGGTTGAAAGACGAAGTAAAGAGCCTGCAGAGCAAGCTTGAGAGATATACAAGTATAACTAGAGATACGCTGCTCGCGTTGCTTGTCGTGAAGAAATGCCTCGATATTGATTGTGAAGGTGGGAAACTCGTGAAGCTCATCGACAAGACAATAGCAGAAGCACGCAGACACGTATCCATCCGCGATGAATTCATCGATGTCTACATGCGTCATTTAAAGTCAAAACAAGGTGATTAGCGTGCTTACACGCAGAGATGTGCTGAAAGCTGTTAGAAGATTTCACAATATAAGCGATGCGGTGTTTAATGCATGTTTAAACGCACTCTTACAAATACTTAGCAACGATGAACTCGTGTATCTCGCGTTGTGCTCAGATGATGTTTACTTGCAAATGAAAGCTGTTAAAGTGCTAGAAAAGCGCGGTATAGACATTACTGAGTATGCCGTGAAGCATAATAAAGGTATACACGGCAAGAACACTCGCTCTAATCGATCTGGACGACGAGTAATAGTAAATAAATGCGATGATAAAAGAAACAACAATCTTCACAAGAGCAAACAACTCCAAGCCAAAGGCGTGGTATAACGGGTTGAGCTCAATACCCCCGCGATCGAGAGCTATCTTCATTGTTAAAATATCAACTATCTGCAAAAGCATTATGTAGATCAACGCTTTCATTCTCTCCTCATCTTCTTCCATTCTTTATACACATAGTCAAGCAGTGCTCCTGGACCCAGCTCACGTGATTTCTCAACTAACTTCATGTAGAGCTCTATGTATTTCCTCCTCAGCCTCTCATAGATATCGTAGACTGGAAGCCTTAGCGTCACGTGATCCACGTATAATACGCTTGTATCCCAATAGTAAGAACCCCACTCGCTCGTCTTTTCTTTTCTAACCTGTATTTCAGCAATCGACTTGGGATTGCCATTCACCTGTGAGCCGTTCCTGATAACTCTAGCCCTTATCTTGTATATGTTTCCATTGTACAGGATGCTCCTTGGGAGGCTCCTCTCCGTTGTCATCGTCAAGATCACTGCTCCTATACGCAGACGCATGGTTTCAAATAAGCCCCTTATCCCTAGGGCAAGTGGGTGCCAGCTGTTTCTCTTCAAGAGCTCAAGCCATGGACCAGCATCATCCCATATTAGAACAGGTATCCACGAATTGCTCCTCTCGAGCTTGTCGACAACCTCGTGAAAGTCGAACGGTGTAAACACGGTTCGCTTTAACACATCATCCCATGACCCGTAGAAGTCGTACGCTACCTTCATAGCGTAAGTAGACTTGCCCGCCCCTGGTCTCCCGTAGATTCCTACAATCGTCGTAGAGTCGTTGTTCCTTATTTCATTCATGATTAGCTTTGAGAGGTTGCGATGAGGCTTTACTGCTTGTTGTTGAATGTATATGTGGGGATCCCCCTCTATAATGCATCACCTAGAGCTCGTCTTCTCTTTCATGGATACGTCTTAGACGTGATAGGGATACGTTTTGAAGTATTCTCCACGCTCTTCCTCCAGCTACTGCGATAAGCTCTTTGACTCCTTTTCGACTCTGACTTCTCTTTAGTACGACGTAGTTTCTTATGAAGTTGATGAGAGCGGGGTCTGGAATGAGTTCAGCTAGTGCTTTCAACATGCTTAAAGCTTTGACTTCTCCACTGCTCAGCTCCGATAACGTGTATTTTGTTATGCCCCGCGGGCGTGCTAACAGCTCGATCGCTTTTTTCTGTGCAGCTGTTATATCGTCTCCGATACCCTCCCAGAACTCCTCATCATCTTCCTCTAGCTCAAAGTCTATCGGTTTCTCCACGCTGTCTATTTCATCTCTCTCCTTTCTTTTCTTCATTGTATCACATCATGATTATTTTATGATTATTTCATGACCGAGAAGCGGTAGGATGAAGAAGATGATGATGAACACTATGACCATGCCCGTAAACATGTACAATAGTGCTTCTCCTTTACCAACGGTTATCTTGCCTAGCAGTTTTCTCACGCTGGAAGATGCAATATAGTCGTAGAGCACCCGAGGATCTAACACTACTGGGTTTATCTTTGCGTTTGACGGTGGTTTCGGATCTTCAAACCTGTAGAAAGCGTTTACATTTGAATCAAGTATATAGAGCCTGTAGAGCTTCGAACCCATGCGTAAGATATACGGCTCGGGCTTCTCTAGTTTATAGAGCATCTTCTTATCGACTATGAGAGAACCATCGTTCTGCTCCAAGACTTCACTCTTCAGCTCGATTATGTCTCCAGAGCGTATTAGAGCAACGACGCGCGGTCTTATCGCAGCGTTTTTTTCTCTCTGCCTGAGCCTCTCGAGAAATTCTTTGAGAACCAGGGATATCACCAAGGTGAACTATCAATGAAGCTACAATAGACGCGTTTAAGCTACAATGAGCTAACTCGACTCGAGCACTAAGTAGTGAAATATACTATTGGTGGAGGAGTTGAAGCGTGTTGCTCCAGTATCTCTTGCGCTAATGATCTTGTTGTTCTTGTTGTTGCAAACTGTACGCGTTTGTGCGAACGCCATTGGTCCAGGCATCGATCTATCTAGCGGCACTCTTATATCTGTTGCGGAGGATGGAACGGGGTACTGGCATACTGATCACATACGCATAGAATTCAGCGTAGATTTTCAAGCACTATGCACGTTCTACAGTGGATACGGAGCAATGCCATCTCCTTCTTCACCTCCGTACGGAGTTGTGAAGTTTTATCTTCAAAGAGATAACGAAATCGTGGCTGAAAGGACATTCACTATCTACGGAATGGAGTATTTTGCTACACGTCAGCTATTTACAGTAAACGTGACGCCTGGAACATATACACTGGGCATTCAGCTTCTCCCACGGGATGCTGATAGCTTCATCGGTAGACTAGAGCTACTCGGCTACGGTGCCGACACCGATCCGAGCGTAACATACTACTATCACATATTCGCAGAAGGCTGGGTGCAGGGAGAATACGATATCGCGTGGCAAGCCATATGCGGATACTACTCATCACAACCGCAGCCTCCGCCGAGCCAAGCAAAGGCTGAGTTTATCGTAAGAGACGTGAGGATCGCTGATAACAAGGTGAACGTCTCATTCACATTGGAGAATTTTAAGCCGAACAGTGAGGTCGAAATATACTACGCTGATCTCTACGGAATGACAGCTGGAGGAATGCAACTAGTCGAGTACTACTTCATTACGAAGGTTCAAGTCAATGAAGACGGAAATTACAGCGGATACGTGTTACTGGATAAGGTTTCAGAGGAGGATTGGCTCGAGGCGCGCGGCTACGACTTATACAGCAACTATGTCATTGTCCAGAGCACAAGGTTCAATGTTACACTGAAGCCAGGCGATTGGCTATCCGTTGCGATGCAGATCTTCCGCGCATTGTTCTCGTATATGTATCTCGCGTTCTCAGTCGTTGTGAGCTTGATACCGTACGCTGGGCTCTTCTACATGCTCGCGTTCCTCGGCGTTGTCTTCAAGTGCATGCATCAGATGAGTGTTCTGCCGCTCTTCGACTTCTTCTACCGTCAGTACGTTATACTCGTGAACCTCGCTCAGCTGATAATTAAAATCGCGGAGAAGATATACGAGGCGGGGAGAACTCTAGTTGACTGGCTGATCAAACTCGTAGACATGATAATCTAGAACCTCTCCCAGATCTCCTTGAGTATTCTGTAGACAAGATAGCAGAGTCCAACTGTAAATAACACTACTAAGACGAATGTACCTGGATCCTCATACCACGCCATTAACTAACCACCTGCAACGGTTCCTCTAGTAGAGCTATGTTTAACTGCTTAAACTTCGACTTCAAGAACATCACCCTATCGTCTTCGCTCTCGCATTCAACGTGAACTAATAGTTTATGCGTTCGTGGATCGTATTCATCGCTTAACGCGTAGAGCCAGCTTGACAGCTTAACAAGGAGTAAGATCGGAAGCCTGTTCCTCCACGCTTTAGACGCCACTATTTCGCCCGTGGATCTATCGACAAGATAAGCCCTGAGAGTGATTAACGAGTTTACGGGCTTACCCATCCGCTCACCTATTATAATAAATATGTTGAAGCCTCGCGAAGAGTATTGAAGCTTCAATGAGCTTGTATCCCGTGTGTCGATTTACATGTTATTACAGCTTGGGTGAGAAGAATGCTCGGTTTGAAGGGTCTTAGAACTAGAAAGGAGCCACTACTAGCTGCGCTAGTAGCAGCTGCAACTCTCGGTCAAACGATAGATGCGTCGCAAATGACGAATCTCATAACATCGATGATACCGCTCATTATTGCATTGATCTCGATAGCAATTCCACTGGTCTTCTTGAAGTACATCATGAAGCTACTTGAGAAGATCCTTGGCGGATTCAGCTAAACAGCAAACATCGCCGAGGTGAACGCAGTGACGACAGCGAGGAGAGCTGTGTTAGCGGCAATTGCTGTTTTTCTCGCAGTGGCCATCGCCGTACCAGCATATGCTCTCTATCTCGAGATACCAGCTTCGACTACTGACCGATCGTACGTTCTGAATCTTGATCCACCAGTGTGGATCAAGATTACACTAAAGGATCTCGTTGCAAACGCGTCAATGGACAATGTTGCATTGACATTCAGAGACCCGCAGCTCTACGAGCTCTTCCACATATACATTAAAACGGGCGGCGAGATCTGGTATTCGTATCGGGCACCAGAATACCTCGGGAAGTGGGGCAACGGCACGGAGATCTACGTTGGACTCTTCAGTGATAAAGTAGTGCTATCGATAGGTTATACGTTGAGCGCTGAACATAAGACCGAGCTTCCCGTGCAGATAACGCGCGTGCACGACGTGAGAGTCCACAGCAACGACGATGCAAACCCAGCGTTCACAGCTGGTACAATATTCATCGAGAAAGCAACAGTTATTGATCCAACCGAGATAACGAACGTAACATACTCAATAATACCGCTGATCTTCACAGTAGTCATACTTGCTGTACCGCTATTGGTTCTAAGACTGGTGTTCAAGTCGATAGGTAAGATCTTCTAGTCTTTTTCCTTTTCTCCTCATTTCGATATTGATGATTTCTGGTGTAGTCTAGTGCCATGGAAGCGCGTATACTTGGTAGTGCTAGTAGTCGTGGTTGCACTCGTCGCTCTCACTTTGGGGTTTACATCTGTAGATAGGAGTGTTACGGTTGGTGTTTACTTCTACGTGTGGTACTCGTCTGATAGTAGACACTGGAACGATAGCCCAGTAACCCCTGTTACTGAGACACCTGTAATAGGGTTCTACGACTCGCGGGATGAACACGTGGTAGGATGGCAGCTGAAGCTGTTAAAGAATGCAGGAGTAGACTTCATTGTGATCAGCTGGTGGGGTCCAGGAAGCTTCGAGGACGAAGCAGCAAAGATCGTTATTAAGCATCTAAGAGACTATGGACTGAAGTTCACTATCTTCGTTGAACCATACCTAGGTAATGAGCCAGCCCTCTACAACAGGAGTTTTTGGGAGAACACTACCAGATACATTAGAGTGAACTACATAGAACCCTACGGAGACCTCTACTTTCACCTACACGGTAAACCACTTATTCTCGCGTTCAACCCCATTGGTTTATTGTATAGACCAGACGTTGACTTCCCAGAGTTCACTATAAGGATCGTGGGGAACGATATCGACAACGCTAAATATCAGGACTGGGACTACTGGCCTGACTACCTACTACACTCAGACAGCGTTGAGCTCAGGGTGAGAAGAGATAACGTGGTCTCGATAATCCCACGGTACTGCGATACTCATTTTAGAACACCAGGGGTATGCTTGGATCCAGACCTCTCGCAGGGGCTTTACAGAAAGCAGTGGGAGTGGATACTCAGAAACGCGGACAAGGTGAGCATAGTCATGATTACAAGCTGGAACGAATACCACGAGAGAACTCAGATCGAGCCAAGCTTTTCGAACGAAACTAGAGATCCCTGGCTACTATACGATACAGCGAAAGAGTACATAGCGCTCCTAAGGCGGAGAAATACCGTGGTTAACTTGGTCGTAATGATCATGCTCGTATTAATTGCTGCATTCATTATGAAGCACGCAGTACGTTTCATTAAGAAGCTTATTTAAGCCAACATAACCTCGCACGAGCAGCACCTGCGATCTCCTTAATCATCCCAGGGTGATGCATGAGATCCATAGCTCAAGTTCTCTTAGTACTAGTAGCTATCTCAACGATACCGCTGACAGTCTACCCTGTCTCTGCGCAATCATCACTTATCGACTACGCTATCGAAGAAGGGGTTCAGTACGTGATCAGAAGCATCGCATTTATAGATCAGTCAAAAGCCGTAATAAGAGACCACCCAAGTATCCCGATCACAGTAGAGTGGAATGGAAGAGTCTTCATGGCAGGGGGGCTCCTAGACCCAGGAGACAGGGACTACTACCACGAAATAGTCAACGTATCATCAAACTCGATATCAGTCAGACTCTACTTCAACGTGAATGGTGATCTAACCTACGATATAGTAATACTGGTAACGGTGACGAACATTGACGCGCATAGAGATAGTGTAACTATAGTTGTCGAGAGATGTAGTGTAACGGGTGCAAAACTCTACGTGGGTAATTATGGTAGAGTTACTAATGGTGATGTGATCTACACTGGCTACACTAAGATATGGATAGAGCGGTACACCTACACCAGTCACTACAGTAACAGGTACGTTGCAAGGCACAGCACGAGGATAGCTGCTTGGCTACTCGAGGACCTCGGGTACACGGGGTTCTCCCAGCCACTGCACAACTTCATGAACGCGCTGAACTTCACGTACGACGTCTACGCTCCAGTCTTCGGGAGGAGCAACAACTACCCAGACGACTTCTTTGACGGATTAACTGATACATGGCTTGGAGCAGGTTACAGCAATCATCCATGGGTATTCACGAGCCAGTTAAGCCTATATCCCTACAAGAGCAGGATCTACATATTCGACAGTGCTGGATTAGCTTCTCTAGCTGTTAGAGGATGGAAAGAAGCACCTCTCGCAAAGCTCCTGATGGCGCTGCACTTGTTGAACAAGTACGGTACGCAGAGAGCGGACAATGCTGCAAGCCTCATTGGACAAGCGCTTCACGAAGGTGGATGGGACGGATACGGCTTATCAAAGGCAAGGCTTGAGCTTGACTACGTGTTCTTCAACAACGGAAACCTGTGTGAAAGTATCCCCTTGTTGCCGCTAGCGATTCAACTCCACGGTATTTTTGCACCGCTCTCAAGAGACTGCGTCTACGTTTACAACTACGAGGGATACCCAGTTTACTTGAACGCCGTTCTACTGGCCGCACTCGTCAGATACTACATAGTAGCTGGGCAGGAGACCATAACATACGCTGGAGCAACGTACAATGTCCTAGATATAGCGGACAAGCTCGCTGGCATATTGGTGAGAGTACAGTGGATACACCAGCAGAACACGCCATGGGGGGCACTGGGCCTCGCGATGCACAGAGGTGGGTGGCCAGCGGCTTACGACATAGTCGACGGGGAGATAATAGTGAAGCCGAGCGCCTGGGGGACTATAGACATGGTGACAACAGCGTTCGATAAGCTCTCATTTGTATTATTCGCTCTGGGGTATCCAGTAAAGGAGACTTTGAAGCTGTTCGGTGTCAACCCTCCATCGGACTTCAGTTGGGAAGTAGCCGTAAAGCCAGCGCTCCCCATGCCTGGTGAGTGGCCAACCATTGTAAACAGTGAGTCAACTATTCTGGCTATTCAAGCTCTGAGGTTGTACAGACAGCTGTACAGAACAGCAACAGATTCCTCGGTGTACCTATTCCCCCAGGGAGTCTTCATTGAAGGTGGAGGGAACAGTTCTGGGAATGGGCGCTCAGGCGGAAGCACAAGTGCAGATGGAAGGTTTATTCGCGCGTGGGCAGAATCCTGTGCATCATCGTCGTACCGCTACCAGTATGCAAGGTATAGGCTGATTCTACCTGCAACTGGAAACTACACGGTAGTAGTAAGCGGGGCATCGCAATACTATCTAGGTGCTTCCAGCTGGCTCCGCGCAGACTTCGAGCTACACGTGAAACTCTACGATGGTAACTGGAACATTCTCAGCTCAACGGCGATCACAGTCGGTAGCGTAATCGCGAACAACTCGGGACTCGTAGAACGCGTGAACGCGACCCCCATATACGTCGTGATAAACGTCACTACCCCGACGAGGACGATCTACGTTGAAGTAGGTGTAGCAGCGAGAGCTGTGGGATATGCCTACGCAGACATAGGTTCTCCAACAAGGTACGTGCACGTTGAATCAGTTAAGGCTGTTCAGCGGGGAACAATATAGTTTTTTCTCCCCCTTCATAACGTGTTTAAGGTGGAAGAGTGTCCAAGCTTGTGAAGCGCGTCCTGGGGTTAGTAGCGGGTATTGCTGCAGGGTTGATGTCAATTAATGGAGTACCTGTTTCACTAGTGCTTTTTGTTGTTCACGCATACCAGCTCTCATCATCCCATATTGTTAACGCAGTAGTACACGTAGCTCTAAACACCGTAGCGTGGATTCTTATAGGCGCAGCTCTCGCCAAGAAGAGAAACGAGTGGGGTACATTCGCGTGGTTTGCGGTAAGCAGCGTGCTCACTGCTACCGTGCTGACCACGCTCTACATAATCATGGTGCTAATCGCAATACTAACCGTTGTCCCTGGACTGTAGCTAAGCTTTTCTAAGCCTTTTCAAGCTCTTCCTGCTTTCCACATCTCTCATGCTAGTTTATACTTGGTGGTGGAGGTGTCAAGCTGGATACGGGAGGCTATTAAGCGTCCAGGGGCTCTCACCACATGGTTTAAGAGGAATAGAAAGAAGCTGAAGCGTCTCCTAGGTTACGACCCATTCACGAGGAAAGGGGACATACGCGATAAAGCAGTAAGAGACCTGATAAAGCTCTACAAGGCTGGCAAGATACGCTTGTCGAAGACGATTCTCAGGCGTCTATACTTAGCGAGAACACTTCAGAGGCTGCGAAGACGGCATTAGTTTCGCCTGGGTCTCCTTATCTAAGGATTATTGCTAAATGGTGGTCACATGGGTTGCACTAAGGCTCAACTGCTCGCACTCTTAACTAGAATAATATTCTAAATATTTTTTATATGCTTCATCAGCCAGCACAGAAAACTTCAAATAATGCTTAGCCAGGATGCTCTGGGGTATTCTGCCCTGGACGAAGTTGACTATTTCCTCGCTCACGCCGAGCTGCAGCATCTTCGTGCTGAACCACTTCCTAATGTACTTCGGGTTCAGAACACCGTTCTTCGCAGCCCAGTTGCTAACCCACTTGTCAGATATTGAAATAAGTGGGGGCTTCTCGAGAGTGTAGCAGTAGAAGACCTGCTTACTGCCTCTGCGCCAGGAGAGCGGGTACTTGTAGAAGCCGTCCGCCTTTATCCACCTATCCTCTTGTTGCTCTCTCAGCAGTTTGCAGACCTCTGAGAGCCTCAAGCCAGAGTAAATAAGCAGTTTGTAGACCCAGCATAGGGCCTCGCTCGCAGAGCACGCTTCTGTAAGAGCTCTCTTGACCTCTTCATCGCTCGGGACGTAGAGGTCCACGCCGCTCCGCTTCGTCTTGATCTCTCTCCAGAGGTCTTCTCTATTCATAAACTTGAAATACGCTTTCCAGGCCAACCTACTCCACTTATTGTTCAAGTCAAGCGGCTTGGCAAGGTATGCCCCATACTGCTTGCACGTCTCAAGACTAGTCCCCTTCCCCACACACCAGTCTACGAATTTCTGGACAACATGGTTATCTGTAATCCATGACTCCACGTAACCGATAACTCCACGTGATGAACCAGGGGCTTGGGTCAATGGGGAGCTGGGTTGAGGACCCGGTGGCGTAGGCCTGCGTGGGTTCGAATCCCACCCCCCGCACTCCCGATCTCTATTATCCAATAAACGTACCTAACCAGTTGCTCCAGTACGTGCCCATTCTGTTCAATCACCGTTAGTTCCTGTTCCTTACTTTGATCACAAACTATGAGGTGTTTTTAAACCCTTCCGTGATAAATATTAAACAGTTAGGTGTATCCAATGCGTTGGAAAGTAGCTCTAAGCCTAGTACTACTACTATTAGTAGGGCTTGGATTAATCTCGATCCTAAACCTCTCAGAGGTCCATGCACAGGTACCCTACAGTGGCCCCTGGGTTGGTGAAGTAAGATTCTACGAAGAACCGGACACAGCCATAGCGGTCGAGAAGCTCATCGCAGGACACTACGACATACACTTCGATGATATAGACTCAGCTACAATACTTAGGAGGGTACAAGAAGCTAAGCTACCTTACGCGGTGTCTTATGGTCTATATTACGAAATAACGCTGAACTACAGGTGTGTACAAAACGAAACTACTGGGGAAATAATCAAACCTGTATTTCCTAACCCGAGCAAGCTACCTAGGCCGGAAGTAGAGGGAAAAATACTGTTCAACCCATTCTGTAACCGGAGAATAAGGTACGCTGTACACTTTTTAATGAGCAGGGAATTCATGGCCGAGAAGATAGCTGAAGGACTGGCAGTACCCAGGTACACCTCAATAACGCCTGCATTCCCAGATTACGGTAGGTACGCAGACATCATACTAGCAATTGAAAGGGAACTAGCATATAACCTCGCAAAAGCGAGGGACATAGTGTTCGAAGAGATGCCGAAAATGGGCGCAGAGCTTAGAGAGGGTAGGTGGTACTATAAGGGTGAGCCGGTAGTACTGATATTCCTAATTAGAACAGAAGACGTTAGAAAAGATATAGGAGATTACGTGGCGTCGCAGTTAGAGAGGTTAGGGTTCACTGTTCTGAGAGTATACGGTACGAGCGCTATGTTAGCACCGTACTGGATAAGGGCGGATCCTGACGACGGGACATTCCACCTATACACCGGTGGCTGGATCACGACGATCGTGAGCAGAGACCAGGGATCAACTTTTGGGTACTTCTACTCAAAGTTGGGCAGGCCGGAACCCCTATGGCAGAAGATCATCAACACTCCGGAATTCTACGAGGTGGCAGAGAAGCTATACTACAATAAGTTCAAAACACTTGAAGAGAGAAGAGAGCTGTTCGAGAAGGCGTTATGGCTCTCTGTAACGGTTGAAAATCAGAGAATATTCATACTGCACAGAATTGCCGCATGGGCTAGGAGACCCAACGTAGTACTCGCAGCGGACCTCGCGGGTGGATATTCCGGCGCGTGGCTGTGGGGGTGGACAATAAGGTTCACTGACATACCCAAAGAGCAGAATAGGGACAAAACGGTGAGAATAGCCATACCTCAGCTACTAGTAGAGCCTTGGAACCCGATCGGAGGCTCTAACTGGATATTCGACATGACGGTCATTAGAGCTACAGCTGACATACCGTACTACTACGACCCGTACTCGGGTCTAACCTGGCCTCAGTGGATAAAGAGGGCCACTGTTTACGTGCACGAGGATCTACCAGTAGCCAAGACTCTTGATTGGGTTGACCTGCAGCGCGTATCCGAAATAACAGTACCTGACGATGCATGGTTGTTCTACGACTGTAAGGGTAAGAAGATATGGACCTGGGGTGAAGCGAAGCAGAACCCGAACATAACACAAGAACTATTCAACGTGCCATACAACTTCACCGAGCCACCACTAGTTAAAGTGGTCGTCGAGTACGACGACAGGTTATTCACCGGCGTCTTCAAGTGGCATGACGGATCACCCTTCAGTATAGCTGATATGGTGTACGTGTTTACAATAGCATTCGATAGAGTATGCATTGGTAGTGACCTCTACGATAGCGCCGCAATACCTGGCTTCACTGCCTGGTTCCCAACATTCAAAGGCATCAAGATAGTGAGCACCAACCCACTAATAATAGAGTGGTATTCCACGGAGTGGTACATGGACGCCGAATGGATAGCTTCAGATGCAGCTGACGAGATATGGCCGTACTACGCCCAAGGGCCCGGAGCATGGCACACAGTAGAGCTATTCGCGCAGGGTGAAAGAGCTAAGATCGTCGCGTTCACCACGAGCAAGGCAACAGCTCTCAAAGTCCCGCGCGCAGACTTCCTAATTCCGCCATCACAACTAATAGACCAGCTAAGAAGCAATATCGACAAGAGCTACGTACCCTACCCCGAAGTACTGGGTAAGTACTTAACCCCCGCGGAAGCTAAGGCTAGGTGGCAGAACCTGCTAGCATGGTATGACAAGTATAAACACGTATGGGTCGCCAACGGACCGTTTTACTTAGAGTCGTTCACGACTGCGCCCAAGACAATAGTTCTGAAAGCCAATAGAGAGCACCCGTTATCAGCCGCTAAGTGGGAGTTCTTAGGAGAACCGCCAATACCGGTAATTCACGTCGAGGTGCCCTCTACGATATACCGTGGCAGGGAATACGCGATCACGTTAGAGTTGACCGATAAGGCCGGCAACCCCTACCCCAACGAGTTCGTGGAGTTCGTGTCATACGTGGTAATTCACGAAGGGGGGATTCTAAGTGGTAAGGCGACGCCTCTAGCCGAGGGGTTGTGGGAGCTTGTACTAACGCCTGAACTAACAGGAAAGCTGTCGGTTGGTGTAGCCGAAATAAGGTTCATAGCGGTATCGAAGATCATAGGTTTGCCGAGCATAGAGGCTAAAACAGTCACCATAACCATACCGCCAGAGCAGATCTTCGAGGAGATTACAAGGGTCCAGAGATCCCTAGAAGAACAAATGCGCACCGTTCAGAAGTCGTTAGAAGAGCAGATGGCGAGAATGAGGGAGGAGATAACAAAAACGTTAGGATTAGCTGTGGCATCTGCTATTGAAGACTTAGGCAGGACTATTAGTGACGCGATGAACGCGATAACCGGGCAGGTCGGCACAGCCATGAACGTTATATCCTCAGCAGTCAATGCAACGCAAAGATCCGTTGACGAGGCGAAATCATCAATACAGGCGGAGATTTCAGGAGTTAAATCTGATCTGAGAAGCGTTGAAACGAGGCTACGCGAAGAGAATGAAATCACGAGAAGGGATGTGGCAGCCCTATCAACAGTAGTGTACGCGGTAATAGCGCTAGTGGTTGTGAACCTAGTAGTTAGCATAGTAACTCTCATTAGGAGGAAATAGCAAAGTAGCACACTACATAGTAGTTTTTATTTTTCCCATTTCTTTAAATTAGCTCATTACATTCCTTTTGCCTGATAACACGTCCATCGCGCACTCATGATAGCGTCATAGCTATATAAATACCCCCCCTGAGATAACCTAAGAGTGAAGGCACCTTCAATTATGAGGTGTTCAGCCAGTGTCCCTCCACAGAAGGAGTGGACTGATTAGGTTTGCCAGGTATGTAGGCATAAGAACAGCATCTATTGCGATATCACTGCTAATTGCGGTCTTTCTACTAGTTTTTATCGCACATCTAGGTGGAAAACTAGATGAAATAGTCTTCGAGGAGGTTAAAACGCAGGTTAGAAACCAGCTAATAAATCCTCAGTATGCGCAATTAGTTAGACGGTCTTGTGAGGTCAAGTGCAGTGCAATACTACCTCCCGGATACACTACGCTAGAAATGGAGAAATGTATTAACAATTGCATAGATGAGCACACCATTGAGGAGGCGAAAATACAGTTAAAAGCCATGGGCATAGACCTGGATCAGCCTACATGGGTCAGGATGTTCACCCACTATAGAAGGGTACTAGCGTTCGAGTTCGGGACGTCAAGTCAAATTCACAGTTACCATACGAGGTCCAAAGAGGTTAAAATAATCATCGCCGAAGCGATTCCTCAGACTGTGCTATTATTCACAACAGCGAACCTGATAATATTCCTCCTACAGATAGTCATAGGCCTGTTCTTGTCGAGGCGATATGGCACGATAGCGGACAAAATAGGCATAAGCCTAGCACCGTTATCCTCCATGCCCGGTTGGTTTTATGGAATGATACTGCTATTACTATTAGGTATATGGTACCCGATATTTCCGAGTGGTGGTATGATAAGCGAGAATCCGCCCGAAAACCCGCTCCTAAGAGCACTAGATGTAATGTACCACATGGTACTACCAATACTAGCATGGTTAATAGCTAACTTACCGATAGGTGCGTACTCGTACAGGACGTTCTTCCTAATATTCTCCACGGAGGAGTATGTAGAGTACGCTAGGGCGAGGGGCGTTCCAGAGTCGACGCTACTCCGCCGTTACATATTGAGGCCAACTTTGCCGCCGATAATAACGACATTTGTATTGATGGTCATAGGGTCCTGGATGGGCGCTATTATTACGGAAAGGATATTCAGGTGGCCTGGCCTAGGAACAGTGATGGCTCTGGCCATAGGTGGAGGGGTATTCATTGACGCGCCGGTAATAGTTGGTATTGTAACGATATACTCCTACTTACTAGCTATAAGTGTACTAGTCTTAGATATCGTTTACGGCATAGTTGACCCGAGAGTAAGGGTGGGTGAGTGAGATGGCCGGCTCGAGAGCAAGAAGGGGGACTCAAACGCTTAAAGTACTGCTTCACTACAGGTCATTCGTGATAGGCCTAGTGATCCTGGCCTTCTTCATCGGGCTGACAATATACGCGGCTGTTACGTGGCCGTATCAGCAAGCGATTAGCGCGTGGAACAATCCCGAGGCCTGGAGAGAATACCCCGAAGGCGTGCCGCCCGCATGGATACAGCTGCTCACCGGTAGGAAAGAAATCGAGGGTTCCCTAATCTACGATACTAGAAGCATTAGCCCAAGGTTTATTACTAGGACGAGGTATACGAGTGGCGGGGTAACACTAGAGCAGGTCGAGGTAGTTATACCCTTCGACTACGACGTTGTACCAACCGGCGTCGTGATGTCGCTGATCCCCGTAATAGCAGAGGTCGAAAATGTTACCAGGTCTATTGGAATAAGAAAAGTTGTGTGGGTCAAGCCGAATGGGTTTAACATGACCATATTTAGCGGAACAATCTCAATAGGTGAGGAATACCCGTTACCCATAAGGCCGTCACCGGGGGAGGAGTCCAGGGTTTTAGTGGAGTACCGAAGGGCTATTAGAAGAATATATAACGTGACAATAGAAGGCATTAACTTAACGTACATACAAGCCCTATTCGCGGATGACGATTACTTAGTGGAAAGAGGTGAATTCAGAGTGCTGAAAGGCAACTACAAGCTAGTTTACGATTACTCGCTAGCCCCCGGCATAGAAAGCGTTGAATTAAAGGCTATATTTAAAGGAACAGTCTTTGGGCCCGCCGGAACGGACACCATTGGCAGAGACCTATTTATGGGAATAGCGTGGGGTACACCCTACGCCCTGAGCTTTGGCCTACTTGCAGCGCTCCTTTCAACGATGCTAACAATGGTGATCGCGGCGTTCGCAGCGTGGTATAGATCTGTGATCGACGTGACTATTTCCAGAGTCAACGAAATATTCATGATACTGCCCTTCCTTCCAACGATCATAATGATAATGCTGTTCTACGGGTTTACGCTATGGACTCTGCTGGGGGTGGTGATACTGTTCTCGGTGCTTGGTGGTGGCGGGCTAAAGTCCCAGAGAGCGCTGTTCCTACAGCTCAGGGAAATGCCTTACATAGAAGCGGCAAGAGCGTATGGTGCAGGCAACTTTAGGATAATATTCAGGTACCTAGTTCCAAGGGTATTGCCAATGCTAATACCCAGCATTGTGACCTCTGTACCATCGTTCGTGTTCTTGGAAGCAGCACTAGCAATACTTGGAATATCCGATCCGCTGGCAATAACGTGGGGCAAGATACTGGACCAGGCCTATGCTAAGGCAGCCTTAATTGGCGGCATGTGGCACTGGATATTCGCACCATCGGCAGCGCTGTTTCTACTATCAATAGCTTTCGCTTCAATAGGATTCACGCTAGATAGGGTATTTAATCCAAGGCTCAGACAACTATAGTATAAAGCATGAAGAGGTGGCAAGAAATGTCCACGGTTCTCGAAGTTAAAGACGTGAAGTTGTACTATAAAACAATGATAGGGGTCGTGAAAGCGGTCGAAAACGCCACTTTCACCCTAAAAGAAGGCGAGACGATAGCACTAATTGGTGAATCCGGCTGCGGGAAAACAACACTTGCAAGAGCTATAATGAGGTTCCTGCCCCGAAACGTAGCGGAGTATAATGGAAGCATTAAGATCGAAGGCGTTGAAACGATAGCTCTATCCGACAGGGAATTCGATGAGAAAATACGCTGGAAAAAGATTTCCTACGTCTCACAGGCAGCAATGAACTCCCTCAACCCTGTCATAAAGGTTGTAGACCACTTAATAGAGCCGCTAATAATACACTTCAAGACCAGTAAAGAAGAGGCGGTGAAGAGGGCAGCGGAGATCCTGAAAAAAGTCGGCATTGTAGAGGAATTCCTATGGAGATACCCGTTCGAACTAAGTGGGGGCATGAAACAGAGAGTCGTAATAGCAATGTCCCTCATCACCAACCCCCGGATAGTAATACTAGATGAGCCGACGTCAGCTTTAGACGTAATGACGCAGGCAAACATACTCAACATGCTCAAGGAGATTAGAAACTCCATGAAGATATCATACATATTCATTACCCACGACATATCGACCTCAAGCGAGCTCGCGGACAAGGTCGCAGTGATGTACGCGGGTCAAATAGTAGAACTCGGCCCTGCCGAAAAAGTCTACGTAGACCCGGCACACCCCTATTCCCAAGGCCTACTGGGAAGCGTTCCAAGGCTAAGAACGGAGAGGCCTGTAGCATTTATTCCGGGGACGCCGCCTAGCCTTATTAACCCGCCTAAGGGTTGTAGATTTAGACCGAGATGCAAACACGTCATGCCTATTTGCGAACGGGAACCACCCGTTATTGAGATAGGTACAGACTCTTACGTGAGGTGCTGGCTATATGGTGGAAAAGCCTAAACTCCCCGAGGAAATCCAGACGGATGAATTACTTAAAACAGATGATCTAAAGATATACCACCCAGTAAGGAAGTTGTTTTCAGTCGTAGGCTATATAAGGGCGGTTGACGGCGTTTCATTAACGGTCAAAGTAAACGAAGCTGTAGCTTTGGTAGGAGAGAGCGGTTGCGGCAAGTCTACCTTTGCACGCGCAGTTATGAAGTTACTTCCAATCACCGGTGGCAGGGTCATATTTAATGGTATAGACATAACCGGGTTCAAGCCAAGCCTGGTTAGATCGTGGTATTCTAGGCAGGTCGGTTACATCCAGCAGGATCCTTACGGGGCAATGCCGCCGTTCATGCCAATAAGGAGGATCATCGAAGAGCCGATGACGATTCACAAGGTACCCTCCGAAGAAAAGAGGAGAAGAGTTATCGAAATACTCGAGGAAGTGGGATTAACGCCTCCCGAGGATTTTGTTAACAAGTATCCTCACATGCTAAGCGGTGGACAGCTACAAAGAGTCGCCATAGCCAGGGCGCTAGTACTTAGGCCTAAGTTAATAGTAGCAGATGAACCGGTCTCGATGCTTGATGCTTCTGTTAGAATAGAAATACTAACCCTATTCCGTGAGCTTAGAGAAAGGTACAAGGCAGCAGTACTTTACATCACACACGATTTCGCAACGGCAAAATACTTCTCGGATAGGGTTGCAGTAATGTATGCGGGTCAAATAGTAGAACTCGGAAACTCCAAGGACATAATATACAAACCCATGCACCCCTACACAGAAGCGTTAATTAACGTGCTACCTGACCCCGACCCCCAGAACAGGTTTATTATTAAGAAGACGCTGCCGGGGGAGCCACCTAACCTACTTAGACCGCCACCAGGGTGTAGGCTATCACCTCGGTGTCCGTATGTGACGGAGAAGTGCAAAACGACTGAACCGCCAATGTTTGATGTGAAAGGTAGACAAGTGAAGTGTTGGCTTTATGAGCATTAAAGTTGCCAAGGAAAACCTGGAACTACTTGTAGGGATCGCACTGCTTTTTTCAGGGTGGCTGATAATATTCCTAGTAGTAATCAGGGTATTCCACATCGAAAACCCCGATCTGTTAATAGCTATAAGCCTGCTCTGCTACGCCCTATCGTTAGCGGGACTAGCCTTGACCTCTCACGGGCTCGTTACCATGTTTATTATTAGAAGGAAGAAGCGCAGACTTGCCATGCGCGGCGAGCTCTATTCATAGAGCGTTTAATACCTTTACGATGTAGAGGCCATACTTACTACTTACCACCTCTGCCAAGTAGTACTTACCCGTTGACAGTTTAACCCCCCGAGTTGGCGTAATCGCAACCAGCACTTTTCCCCGGTACATGCCTAAAAACTCTCCTTTGAATAAACCTCGGGAAAGAACCATCACCTCTACTAACTCCCCTTCCTTGAGGACCTTACCGATGCTCTTGGCGTAGTGCATCTTCCACTCATTCATTGTCCACCTAAGCCTAAAGCCAAGCTCGCCTTCGAGCTTTTCCAGGAATTTCCAGAATTCACTCCACGGCACGCTCCGCAGTTCGTGTCCACGACCATATTTGTGTTTAACGAACTTCTGCACCGTGACGGGTGGCCATCTCTTGCCAGCACCGATCCTGACAGCCCAGTTCACGACGTCGACTATATCATCGTCATTTATACCCGGAAGCCATAACGGCGTTACGTGGAGGTCTATTGGTGTCTCCTTCACGGCGTATTCGATAACCTCGATCACCCGTTTCACGTCGTACACTGGGGTGCCGTAGAGGTATCTCGCTTTTTCGGGGTTTAGCGTGTCAATGCTCAAATTTATCCTGTCAAGCCCGGCTTCGGCTAACCGGTCTATGAGCTTCCTGGATAGTAGTAGTCCATGCGTTTCAAGGGCAACTGACCTTACGCCACTGAGTTTCTTTAACTCTCTAACCAGGTTAACTAGGTGGGGGTAGGTCAGCACGTCTCCAACCGTGTCTAGGAGAACCTCAACGTTGCAACCTTTTTCCTCAACCGCCTTCTTAACGCCTTCCACGATCACCTCAGGGTCAACGACGTATTCAGCCCACCTACGGATAGGCGCTAGACCCGCATCAACGCTGCAGAAAATGCAGTTTTGCGGGCAGATTGTTGTAGGCCTTGCTTGTAGCACGTTTGTGGCCCTATCAACGACACCGAATGCCATGTAGCCGAAAGCAGGTACTCCGCGAGGCACCCAGTACACTAACCTACCATCGTGAAACTCCCCCAAGCGCCTTAATTCGACCACTACAGGACGCACCCACCCGGAGACTCTACACACGTAGAAGAGCTTTTTATCCTTTACCCCTGTTTTCAATAAAGAGGTGTAGCGCATGCTACCCGAAGAAAAAGCCGGCATAGTGGGCTGGGGCGTTTACATACCAAAATGGAGGCTAAGCCTCAAAGAAATAGCCGAGGTTTGGGGCTTTAACCCTGAACAGCCAGAAGAACTGGGCGTACTAGAAAAAAGCGTTGCCGGAGTGGATGAAGACGCCGTAACCATGGGATGGGAAGCGGCTAGGAACGCTTTAAGAAGAGCAGGTGTAAACCCCAAGGAAATAGGAGCGGTTTGGTTTGGGACGGAGAGTAAGCCATATGCCGTCAAGCCCTCCGCAACAATCATAGCCGAGGCACTGAACATAACTCCCCACACCATGGCTACGGACTGGGAATTCGCGTGCAGGGCAGCCAGTGAAGCCATCAGAACTAGCATTGGCGTAGTTGCATCTGGGCTGGTCAAATACACACTCGTTGTAGGAAGCGACACGGCACAGGCTAATCCGGGAGATGTGCTAGAGTTTACAGCATCATCTGCAGCAACGGCGTTGATCATTGGTAACCGCGAGGAGTCCGTAGCTTACTTTGAAGCGAGCGCTACCTACGTCACCGATACTCCGGACTTTTGGAGAAGGGATAGTTCGAAGTACCCTCTCCACGGAGAAGCCTTCACCGGTGAGCCCTCATACTTTAAACACATAGTGAGTGCAGTTAAGGCCCTCTTCGAAAGGGCAGGGCTCAAGCCCGAAGATTTCGACTACGCCGTATTTCATCAGCCTAATGGATCATTCCCGCTTAGAGTGGCCAGGATGCTCGGATTCCCTAGAGAGAAGGTACTTCTCGGCCTTGTTACCCCCTACATCGGCAATAGCTACAACTCATCCGCTCTAATAGGCTTCGCGAGGGTGCTGGAGCACGCTAAGCCGGGTCAAAGGATATTACTAGCACCGTTCGGAAGTGGCGCCGGATCCGACGCCTTCAGCATAATCGTGACGGATAAAGTACTTGAGAGGCGGGACAGGGCGCCAACAGTAGACGACTACCTGCAGAGAAAGCAATTGATAAGTTACTCTCTTTACGCTAAATACCGGAAACTAATTAACAGGGTAGGATAGGTGTACGCGATGAGAATTTCAATACCCCCAACCTGGAGAACCAGGATTCACAGGTACAGATTAATTGCGACTCGCTGCAAGGACTGCGGAAGAGCAGCCTATCCACCCTCCTCTATGTGCAGGTACTGTGGCTCCAAGAACATCGAGGACGTGGAATTAATAGATGAAAAAGCCAGACTAATCACCTGGACGGTAATATATAGCGTAATGGACGGGTTTGAAGACAAAAAGCCCCTCATACTAGGCATCCTGGAAACTACCACCACGAAAGTTAAGATTCTCGCCCCGCTAACAGACGTGCTATCAACAGACCTCAAGGCCGGCATGCTAATGGAACCCGTACTAAGGAGAGTAGGGGAGGAATGCGAGCACGGATTAATATATTACGGAGTAGCGTTTAGACCCGTGCTTAAAGGCTCCTAGCTAATTTTTCGTAAACAACGTACTGAGACTTAGCTACCTCGCCGTGCTCATCGCCTAGCGCTATGAAACCCCACGGTAGCTGGGACTCTGGGCTGTAGCCGGTAAAGACGTATTCATAGTTAACTCCGAGATCCCTCATAGCTCTTCTCCAACCTGCTAGGCCGCCACCGCACTTAGCCCACTGCTCAATAAACGAGCCAAGAGGCCTCGGAGAGAGGGCTAGTTGCGCCTGTATGATGGCCCAGTCAATATCATAAACCCTGGTTTCAACTGGTCCTTTTAATCTATTTCTGTATGCTCTTAGAATACTGGCGAGCCTATCCCTTGGTAGCATCCCAACCCACTGGAAGAGCGTGTGTGGCTTGGGTATTAGGGGGGTGAAAGAAACCACCATTCTACGCTTAAACTGCTTAGCTGTTTTTATAAGCCTGTTTAAGTGCTCGGAGTTAACTTCGAGGTCGGTGTTTTCGAGGCCCTTGAACCCGTAGATCAAGTACAGCTTTAGGTCGAACCCCATTTTAATGGCTTCTTCCAGGATGTTATTCACGTACTCGAGTAAACCGGTATACTTGAATAACACTGATTGAACTATGGGCGAGAACGATTCGGGAGCAAGAGTGAGCGTTCTTTGACCTAGACTCCTTATCAATTCAAGTGCCTTTTCCAGGTAAGGCGATACACGTAGAGATGGTATTGAGGCGATGTAGCCCTCTTTCTCCAGGTACTCGAGTAGCTTGTAATGGGTTTGTGTAGCGGGAAATACCAGTGAAAATATCACCACTCTCTTACCGGCCAGGGAGTAGTTTAGGCCTCTCTCCAAAATGCCCTTTAACGTGCTTAAGCCCCGTTCTCTATAGGGCTGAAATAGGCGCGTTTCAACGCAGAAACTACACCAAAAAATGCATCCCCGTGAAACTTCAAGCTTAAATCCACGACCGTACACGGGCTCTATGTCTGTGTTTTCAACTTGCTTTATGGGATAAAACGATGTATTGAGGTCTCTAGCGTATTTCCTTACGACAATGCCGTTGCTTAGGCCGGGTACGTAGACGTAGCTTAAACTAGCCAGCTCCTCGAGAAACCTCTTCTTTGAGCCACCATATTCAAGCCATAGATTGATTACTTTCTCCAGGGTCTCTTCCGCTTCGCCGACAATACACGCGTCGACAACATCGCTATACGGTATCGGGTTTTCCATGCAGGCGGGGCCGCCGGCAATGACTACGTGCTCTCCTCTCTGCCCCGCTAGTACGCTGATCCCCCCGGAGAGTAGCAGTCTAGCAAGGTTCACGATATCCGGCTCATAATGTATGCTCGTTAGTATTAACGAGAACTCCCTAAGTCTGCTACCAGTCTCGAAGCTACGTGGTTCGTCTTCGGGTCCGTGGAGGCGACTACAGGCGAATCTCTCGACGTAGACTTCATCGAGCCTGTTTAACAATCCATACACGATGTCTGCGGAAAGCCCCGAGATCATCGCTTTATAGGTGCTTGGATAGATGTACGCTACCCTGGCTACAACTCGTGATACGTTCTTTCTACATACGTTTATCTCCATGACGTCTTCAACCCGTATAAATGCTTATATATTGTGTATACGGATACTAAAAATGGTTGAGGTGTATGGTTAACTACTCCAAGTACTATAGTAGGCTTGCAACGAGTATTAAAGCATCCGAGGTAAGAGAACTACTGGCTATAATTAGTAGGAGAAAGGATGTAATAAGCTTTGCCGGCGGCATACCTGACCCCGCATTGTTTCCCAAAGAAGAGCTTGCAGAGATAGCCAGAGAGGTCATAGTGAAGTACGGTAACGTAGCATTGCAGTACAGTGAAACCAAAGGAGTACCGGAAGTTAGAGAAACGGTTTGTAGCTTCGTGGCGAGGAGGAATATAGCGTGCAACCCGGAAGACATCGTGATCACCACCGGTAGCCAGTCGGCACTAGACCTAGTAGCTAGGGTCTTCGTAGACCCCGGAGACGTTGTCATAACAGAAAACCCAACATACCTAGCGGCCATCGGAGCTTTTAGAAACGCGGGTGCAAGGTTCATCGGAGTACCACTAGATGATAAAGGTCTTAAAACCGACATCTTGGAGAAAAAACTGGAGGAAATGCCGAAAGAAGAGCTCAGTAGAGTGAAGTTCATATACACGGTTCCAATAGCGCAAAACCCGGCGGGCGTTACGATGAGTAAGGAGAGGAAAAAGCACGTACTCGAAATAGCGTCCAGGTACGATCTACTAATAGTAGAAGATGACCCTTACGGCTACCTGGTATTTGAAGAAGGGGTCGATACTTCGACTTTGAAGAGCATGGATAAGGAGGGTAGAGTAGTATACATGAGTACTGTTAGTAAGATACTGGCTCCTGGTCTTAGAATAGGGTGGGTAGTAGCGGGTGCGGATATAGTTAGGAAAATAGAGCTTGTTAAGCAGTACGTAGACCTTCACAGCGCCACACTTGCCCAGCTCATTGTAGCGGAAGCGATTAAGCGTGGAGTAGTAGACAAGGTAATAACTAAGGCCTTACCGCACTACCGAGCGAAACGGGACACCATGCTAAATGCTCTTAAAGAGTACTTCCCTGAATACGTATGGTACTCTAAGCCCGTAGGGGGGTTGTTTGTGTTCACGTACATATATAAGAAACGCTTCAATGCCGGACTACTGCTACAAAAAGCAATAGATGAGTACAAAGTAGCCTATGTCCCGGGTGGGAGCTTCCACGTGGATGGAACCGGTGAAAATAGCATGAGGCTAAACTTCAGCTATCCGTCTCACGAGCAGATCTACGAAGGCGTGAAACGGCTGGCTAGGCTCGTAGAAGAGGCGTAGATAGCGTTGCTTCCCAGACCGACGCATTAAATACTCTTTTTGTTCAAGCTCCCAATGAAATAATGCTTCCTAGGCCCTTTGGTGGGAAAAGCCCGATCGAGTGCTCTAAGCCAGCTAGATTGTATATTTTAACCCCTCTACTTAGGTCCCCTACTATACTCTTTACTAGAGATGTGGGGACGTCGTTACTCTTATCGACTACTCTTACTTCTAAGCTAGAGATACCTTTTTTAACTGGTATCCAGGATGTAAATGAGAGCCTGGATATCACTAGTCTCCTGTAGTCAAGGTCCCTTGAAATCCTGTATTTAGATGCCGTATTCGTGCTCGTTAAGACAACGTCATTCCACTTACGGTTTAATTCACTAATGTGAGAAGCAACTGTAAATCCATAGCCAAGGGCGTTTCTTCTCGCATCTTCGCAGTAAAATACTGGTTCAATCTCTCTACGTCTAAGCGCCATGCCCACGGCCACGCCCACGAGCCCGCAACCTTCAACGAGTACGGGTTCCTCACAAGAGCGGGCTAGCTCTACTGAGTGCTTAATCAAGGGCCTTATAGCATCTAGCGGTGAAGGGTTTAATAGCGGCTCGTCGAGGTACGATGTGTGTAGTGATGTAAACGTGGCTAATAGACCATTTTCCTCGACTCCGAGTACGCCCCGTGCCCCGAACGGCGTCACGGTGTATATCTTCCCAGTGTACTCCGTAAAGGGTCCTGTAGCCTCTATTATTCTGACCACGCCTACGGCGCCTAGAGTAGTGGGCCTTGAAACCGGTATATGCCCACTAAGAACAGCCTTTTCAAAATCACCTACATATATGAATAAAGGCTTCACGAGGACTCCTTCATGTACGACCACACCCGGGTACTCGATGACTTCTAGTTGACCGCTGTATACCAACAATTGCTGTTTCAAATAAAACACCCCTACTATTAGGAGGTATTACGCTACTCTTTATTAACCTCAAGAATTATATGTAGTGAGAAGCAACCCGGTGCGCTTCGTATGAGTGAACAGCCCAGACATGGGACAGACTTTCCCGTACACTGGGTCAGTAAAGACGCGAGGTACAAGATAGTAGAGTTCATGTTGTCGACTAGGAGCATAACGGAGCTCGCGAGAATACTTGGAATATCCCCTACAGCCGTTAGAAAGTACGTTAAGAGACTCTCACATCCGAGTGACGAGATCTTAACGAGGGCGATCGAGCAGGCGGCACCTTACGAGAAGGACACCGTGATAGCGATCATCATAGACGACCTTGTAGAGGCG
Organism: Desulfurococcaceae archaeon; assembly: GCA_038845865.1. Classification (NCBI taxonomy): domain Archaea; kingdom Thermoproteati; phylum Thermoproteota; class Thermoprotei; order Desulfurococcales; family Desulfurococcaceae; species Desulfurococcaceae archaeon. Next base: position 213,045 of record JAWBQJ010000001.1, on the reverse strand, counting down.
CTGAAAAAGCTTTATAACTCGGTTGATGAGCGACATAGGCGGGAATTAAAAGAAAAGCTCTCATCCCTTACAGGGTTTTAAGCTTGTTTACCGGCATGTTCAATGAAACGCCTTTTTTATCAACTAGAAGCCTTATCGAAAACTATGACCTTCTATTAGCCTACATGAAGAAATGCAGAGAGAGGGCACTAAACTGTGCACAGCTAATACCCTCTTCACAACTACTAAGTGAACTAGAGAAAAGGGTGGAGCTAGAACCCCTATCCTTTGAGGCGATCATCAGCATCGTCGAGGAGAGGGTGGGGCGCCTAGTGCACTGCGAGCTCTGCAGGGAAGCCTTCAAAGAGGTCTATGGAGTTGTAGCGACATGCGAAGACGCCAAGAAAATATTAATAAGGCAGCTGGCTGGGTGGTATATCGAAATACTCGAAGCGCTTGGTCACGTAAAGGTGAAATATGCTTGGAGACCCTGAAACCGCAGGATGTAATATTGCTAGTTGAAAAAGTAGTGCAGCTTCTGAAGCAAGAGGGCATGTATGTGTCTTCATGTGAAATCCGTGAAAAGGCCTTAAAATATGAAGTTTACTTAAAAATAGAGAAAAACATGATAGATGTCTCGGCCATAAAGCTTATTTTTAACAAAAATAAGTTTCAGTACAGGGTGTTTACGGGTAGAACAAGCCTAGATCTGAGGCTTAAGCGGCTTATCAGGCTGGAACTGTCGAAAATGGCTGGTAGACATGAAGTCGCCTCACAAAAAACGAGTGCAGGTGGCAGTAGCTCTACTAAGCGAGCTGGTAAAGTCGTTCGATAACGTGGATAGGTCTATTGCGGTGGAGATGCTGAAAAAAGCCTACCAAGCACATAAACTCCAGCCAATACGTGGCAAAGCCCAGCCACCGGACATATACGACAAGGAGATGGCGACGCTGTACATAATAGGCAAATACGGCCTTAAACTGGATCAGGAGTACCCTGAACTCTTCGAGAAAGTGTTCTACGTCGAGGAGGCACTGGAATGTACCTTAAACAGCGTCCTCGAAGGTAAGCTCAAGGAAGCACGTGAAAAGCTGAAAGAACTCTCGCCCTCGGGAACCATAGACAGTAATATCATAGCGAGGTTGCTCAGAATGCCGTTAACGAAGCTTACACTGGGTTTCCTAAGCGAAGAAGAATTCAAGAACGTATTGTACAAGGTCTTAGAGGCCTTTCCAGAAGAGGAGAGAACGGTCATGAACTATGCAAAGTTTTTTGTTGGGCTGAAACTCGCAGAGCTAATATTTAAAGGTGAAGTTAGAAGCAGAGAGGAGAAGGAAGCGCTTAAAAAAGCACTAGCGATCAGGATTGGTTTTTCAAAGTCTGTGCCGAGCGACGAGTACGTAAAAGCTATCGCGAAATCCGTTTTTAGCGTAAGCGATAAGGTTCTTGAAAAACTCCTATACAGCCGTACCGGTGATAAAACGGATGAAAAGGTTAAGCAAGAAAGGGAGGGGGTGTCGGGTTCCTAGAACGGTGCATTATTTCACACTTTCCATGGAGCGCCTGGCGCTTCCACGGCGTTCATCTGCTTTAGCCTTTGAATAACGAGTTCGTGCAATCTCGCAAGAAGCCTTCTCATATCTTCCATTAATACGATATCGGTATATCCGTGTACTATGATGTTGTGAGCAAAGGGTGTCGGCACCTCCAGCGGCCCAATGCCCTTAACCTCTATTTCACCTCTGCGCACGGCCTCGAGGACGGTTATTGCCTCGTCTACGTGCATGTAATCCATTAAGATCTCCCTGTAAGCCTCCTTCAGCACGGGGAAATCCCTTATCTCTTCCACGGCTCTTAACAACTCCTCTGCGTTAAGTTGTAGCTTGTGCATTGGTTTTTCGGCGTCCTTATAGCGTCTTAGTAACATGAAGCTTCTGAGAGCTACATGTCTGAACCTACGCTTTAAGAGGTCTGTTCGCCTAATAACCTTTACGAGCACGTCCCACGCACGCTCTACAGGGATGTTTTTGAATAATTCAACGTAGTCTAAGTCAGGGTGACCGCGCATTGTTATCATAAAGCCGTTATCTGTAACGGTGATTCTTACGTTAACGCCTAACTTTGACCCAACTACATAGGCGTAAAGCCTTGCCAGCGCATCGTTAGCTCTCCTACCGAAAAGCGAGTGCACGATCACGTTCCTCCTGTCCGGCTCGTCAAATACTTCAACTAGAATTAACCTATCCGAGGGGACGATGTTACCGGTATACAGTTTCTGTTCGAGCATGTACTCGCAAATGGCCTTTGCAGCGTGTTTCTGTAGCTTGTACTTCTTAACGAGGTACTTCACTACATTATCGACGCCGACTTCGTCGAGCATTTTTGATACCATTCTTCTGAACTTGCCGACTTCTACGGCGGAGTCGAAAGATAAAGGTAGCATTTCACTGAACCAGGTAGGTACGGTAGGCCGCTGGCCATCCGCCCTCCTAACCACGGCAGTAAACCCTCTGCTCTGTACGAATTCATAAACCCTCCCACCCAGGATGAACAGGTCCCCCGGTGCCAAGTACTCCACAAAGCCCTCTTCAAGGTCACCAACGTATCTACCATCCGTTGTAAAGACCCTAACCTTGCTCTCATCCGGTATTACCCCGAGGTTTAGGTAGTATATAGCCCTCGTCGTCTTCTTCCTCCCAAAAACGCCTTTCTCTTCGTCTAGCCATATTTTCGCGTAAACCCTCTGATACTCGTAGAAGTCTCCGAGCTTCCCTGCAAGGTAGCGAGCTACGCTTAGGAAATCGCTGTAATCTAGGTCGTGGAAAGTGTACGCCCTCTTAACGAGCCTGTACGCGTCTTCAAGTCTCCAATCCTTCTCGAGGGCTAAACCCACGATGTGTTGCGCAAGGACATCGAGGGGGTTTCTCGGTATCCTGATCCTGTCTATTTTCCTTTCGCAAGCGAGCCTCGCAAGGACGGCACACTCTACGAGGTCATCTCTGTCAACTACGATTACCCTACCTTTACTTACTCCCCAGACGTGGTGTCCCGATCTACCAACTCGTTGCAGAAGCCTGGTGGCACTCTTAGGGCTACTTAACAACACTACGAGGTCTATGTAGCCCACATCGATGCCCAGCTCCAGGGAAGTAGAGCTGACAACCACCCTCAGTTCGCCTTTCTTTAGCTTTTCTTCGACCTCTAACCGAGCACCCCTACTTAGACTACTGTGATGAGCCTCGATCTCGTCAACGTCGAGTATGCGCTCTTTTTCCATGAGCTTTCTTAACTTGAATACCACTCTTTCAGTTGCGCTTCTGGTATTTGTAAATATTAATGTAGTTCTGTACTTGTGCACGAGTTCTACTATCTTGCGGTATATTGCATCGTTAACTACGTCGGCTGGGGTGCGTATTAAGTCCTCTACGGGGGCTATTACGCGTATATCTACTTTCTTATCAAAGCGCGCGTCCACGATATAGCAATTCCTATGAGTGCTGCCATCCTCGTAGCCTACGAGGAAAAGTGCAACTTCTTCTAAGGGCGCTATGGTGGCGCTGAGCCCTATTCTCTGTAACGGCTTGCCAACAAGGTTTTCTAATCTTTCAATGCTTAGTGCTAGGTGGCTACCACGCTTGCTGGAAGCGAGGTCGTGTATCTCGTCTACGACGACTACGCGTACGTTTTTTAAAAGCTCTCTAAACTTAGGGGCGTTGAGTGCTAGTGCTAGGCTCTCGGGTGTGGTGATCAGAATATGAGGCGGGTTCTTCAGCATTTTCTGCTTCTCATAAGAACTGGTATCGCTAGTTCTGACAGCTACCCTAATCTCCGGCACGTCAACGCCCATTTCACGGGCCGCTTTAACAATGCCCTTAACAGGCTCGTACAGGTTTTTCCGCATATCGTTGTTAAGTGCTCTTAGCGGGCTAACGTATACTACGTGAACAGCGTCGGGTAGGTTACCATTTCTTTCGTAGTATTCGAGCATGTTATCAATGATCCCTAAGAACACGGCTAGTGTTTTACCCGTACCGGTGGGACTCGAAACCAGTACGTTTTTACCCTGCTTAACTAAGGGGAGAGTCCTTCGCTGAACTGGCGTCATTTCCGCATACTTCTCTTTAAACCACATACTAACATAGGGCCGAAGCAGCCCAAAGACGCTCTTCTCGTCAGGCTCGTTAACAGCGTAATGCAAGCTCATTGAATACACCTGGGTAAGCATGGTTGCCGATAGCATTCCTTAACAATAATGTCATTGCTAAATGGGTTTAAAGTGTAACGCTACTTGTAGAAGACATCTCGTGAAAACCTATAAACAACGTAGAGGTAACCTGCCGATGAAATTATCAACCAAGCGGCCGAGATAACAAGGCCTTCTATCAGCGCGTAAAGACCAATACCGCAATACAGTAATCCAAGCAGGAGTTCCCAGGGTATTCGTAGCGAAGTGAATGTTTTTTGATATACACCCTTAGGAGTTCTTTTATACACTTCTCGAACCCTAAACACGGCTTTGAGAGAGCTCACAGTCACGTAGGGTGATACGGCCGTTGATATTGCTGAGAGCCTACCCGAAAGAACGGCGAACTTCCAGAGGGACCGCTCCCAGAACCCCTCCTTGAACATGAAATAGATGTACACTGGTAGACTGGCGATCCACACAGCTAGTAGTGGTACTATCATGGCCATGTAGTCCCTTGGCGCTACAAGGAGGACTAGTGAGAGAATGAGCGTGCCTCCGAACACCAGAAACTGCGGAATGTACTGCAGCAAGTAGAGTAAGGCCTCTACCTTCACGTGCAGGGGGTACTTGGACTTGAAAATATACTTGAACCTTGCAATAGCTGCATCTAGCGCCCCATAAGCCCACCTCGACTGCTGTATTCTAAAACCCCGGTAGGTTCCAGGGTTCTCGACGCGGATCGCGCACTCATCTAAGTATTTTATTTTGAGCCCGCTGTACATGATCCTGGCCCCCAGCTCCATGTCATCTTGTATCCTGTTCTCATCCCAACCACCCAGTAGCTCCTTTAAGAGCCTAGCATTGTAAAGCGTCCCCGTCCCAAGCGGGTAGGGAAACAATCCCACACAGCTCCTCGCCCTATATAGTACCCTAGTGAGAAACCGTAAGCCGAGCGCGAGTGCCTCGCTAACCCTGGTATCGGCATTGAGCGGTTCCCAGCGCCCCGTAACAGCTACACAATCGGGGTTCGATTTCAGCACGCTGATCGCGTAGTCGAAGAAGCACCTCTCAGGTCTAGTGTCAACGTCGAGTACATAGACGTAGTCTCCTGTGGACAGGTACAACCCGTCGTTAAGGGCGCCTGTCCTAAATCCCCGGGGCACACTCCTCCACATGATCCACACGTTCAAGCCCTCTTCTCGAAGCCTCTTAACGAGCTCGAAGAGTTCATCTCTTACATCCACGTCGTCATCCGACACGATTACAACCTCGTAACCCGGTATTCCGAGCGAACCTACATATCGTACAGCGTTCTCAACGTATTCTAATGGTTCCTTACGGACAGGTACAATGAAAGAAACGTTCCTCGACTCACCAGCACGACCTATCGGCTCAACGTGCTTCTTCCGACACCCGGATAGGAGTAAGGAATGGGCTATGTATACCGCCAACTGAGATGACACTATAAGCATGGCCGCGAGTAAACCGACGCCTTCGAGGCTCAAGTAGACACCTTTCACCCTCACAAAACATATTTTACTCTTCAAGGAGGTATTTTACATGTAGAGGTGTAGCCTGCGTGATAATCTCTTGGCACGGGCATGCATGCGTATCTGTTCAGGTAAACGGGTACACAATAGTAATTGATCCTCATGATGGTTTGAGCATAGGTCTGAAAAAACCGGCCACCAGAGCGGACCTGGTGCTGGTAACTCATGATCACTTCGATCACAACGCTGTGAACGCTGTCTCCAAGGACAAAACACGTGTATTAAAGATGCATTATGGCGAAACATTCGTAGATAGCCTAAGAGTTGTAGGCCTGAGGTCTTACCACGACAAGTCCAAAGGCAGGAGACGAGGTGAAAACGCCGTTTATGTCATTGAAGTTAAGGGCGCCAGGTTAGCGCACCTGGGAGATATCGGGGACATACCGGAAGAGCTCGTTCTCGAGAAGCTTAAAGGGGTAGACTTACTGATGGTGCCGGTCGGTGGAACATTTACCATCGAGCCGGAGGAGGCGTGGAGCCTCGTCGAGAAAACTAAACCAGTTAATGTTATGCCGATACACTACTGGATTACGGGCCTTACGTTGCCGCTTAAACCCGTAGACGAGTTCTTAAAGCTGGTCAAAGGCTATAATGTAGTTAAACTAGACACTAATAGCTTCAACTTAGCAGAGTTCAGGAACAGCGTCATCGTGGTGAAACCTCCTTAGTTCTTTGCTACGGCAAGCAGTAGTGAATATTAAGCTCCGGTGCAGGGTCACAGTGGTTAATGCTACTGCTTGTTTTTCACCTTCCTGCATTCCACCTGGCTTCATAGACTCCTATACTGGGAACAGCCCGCATCACCTCGAAGACAGGTTAGTGCACACGGTGGTTTCTCATCTCCTGCGAGGTCGTAAGAGACTGGGTGCTTCAAGCGCCTTAGAATGCAGGCTGTGGTGAAGGCACGAGGTCCCGGTAGCTATATTAAGTGGCCTGGGTAGTATAGTATGCTGGTGCTGAGATTTTAGGCCTCTGAGCGGTGAAGAAGGATCAACCGGCTGAGGCGAGATGGCCTATACTTGGGAGCCCAAGTGGGAGCCGTTCGAAGTAAACCGCGAAGGAGTAAAGTTCAAAACGTGTAAAGATAGGATTACGGGGTTAATAGCATGCCCTATATGTGTACATGCTGCATCGAAGTGTCTCGGAGAACCGGTACCCCGTGACTACAAGTACGAAAACTCCTTCTTCTACTCGGTAGAGGACCTGATCATGCATTTGAAAAACTACCACTTAGGTGAGTTAAAGAAAAAACTAGAGAAACTAGTAGATCGTCTAAGCGAGGAGGAATCTTGAGGAATTTCTACATCTACGGAAATCCAACATTAGATTACATTGAAGAAGCCGATGGGACAGTATACGTGGCTTATGGAGGGGGCTCCTATTATTCAGCCTTACCGCTCTTGGAGAAAGGCCTGGACGTAGAAGTTTACGCGGTATACAGTCCAGGACTCTCAGCACACCCGGTATCGAAGTACGTAAATAAAATGCAGTACTCTACGAGAATGAACATCTTTAAACTAGAGTATACGGGAACCGGGAGGAGAATACGCGTACTCGATAAGGCACCTCCTATCTGTTCCTGGAACTCTCAAGGGAGCCTAGGCTACTCTATCGTAAACCCGGTACTGGGAGAGGTTGATGCGAGCCTGCTCAAAACTGTTAGGCAGAAGTCTCCACTACTAGCCGTGGATTTGCAGGGATTTTTAAGAAAGCTAGCAGGTGGTAGTGTTGTCTTAGAGTACACGGACAATGCCATGTTGGCGATCCAGCTCGCCGACATCGTGCACGCAGACCTCGAAGAGTTCACTGCGCTGGCAGGTGGCCTGAGTATTCCCGACGCCGTCCACAAGATTTCGAAAAAACTGCGCGGTGTACTATTAGTGACGATCAGGCCCAAGAAGGTCATGGTGGTCACAAAACACGGATCCAAAGTATATGAACTAGAGGATTACTACGCTGCCAGCGATAAGACTGGTGCAGGCGACTACTTCCTCTCCGTTTACACGTACACCTACGTCGAGAAGCACGATGAGGAAGGCTCTGTATTTAAAGCACACGAATATACAACAGCATGGCTTAAGACGAGACGTGCCTCATTGCACCACCACCGCTCAGCCTTCCACACCGCAATACCTTTCCACTCATCAGCTTAACTGTTTACTGGAATTCGTAAGCTCGCTCGTTTACTAGAGTCATCAAAAGTACGCCGGACCGCTACGTTATGTCAGATTAGCGAGCAGTGGGGGTGCTCGGCCAATTATTCTATGGCTAAGACCCTTATAACTATTAACTATTTAATACCTCCATCGTCGTTAACTAAGGCGACCTCGGGTAACCCGCCGTCGAAGTTTATCTTGGTGGGAATAGTGCTGTAGGTGCTCTCACCTGGTTTAGGCGGTAGCCCAGCATGCTCTAGTATCGCATCGATAAGCTCCCCTCTGCGAGGGGCCCTTCCTATAAATCTAAGCTTTCCGTTAATGAAGATCCTGGGGAGGTCTGATACCTCCGCTTCAAGGGGGTCCGTGAACCAAAGGTGTATAGGTATTATCTCAACCCACAAACCGTAGTTGTCCAGAAGCTCCTCGGCTATGCTGAAAAGCGCCCTAAGAGCTTTATCGCTTTCATCGCTGAAATCCAGCTGAACCTCCACGATTACCTTGGTGACGTTCAACGGAAATCCCGTTAGGAAATTCATGTAAAGATAGTTTAAAAGACACGGTCCTTACAATACCTCGAAGCACTGGATACTCATTTGTGGCCCTCCTAGCCACCGAAACGGACTTGTGTAAAGCAACCCGAATAAGGGATACCACCGAGTCACCGGCAAAGTGTACCCTACTTCGCCGGGTAGGAGAGTCGTCACCCCCTCCAATGCAGGGATGTTTTCGCAGAGACCATAGATGTAGTAATAAGAAGAACATGCAAAGATTAAAAGAAAACTCTAAGCTCAGTTAAACTCAGTACCTCCGAGAAAGCAGTTCGCAGGGCCCTGAGATGATCAAGCTGGTGGCGGTCCCGAGACTGTTTGTCCCTGGATATTCGTTTTCGTTCATTCTATGTCCAGGGACTTCTACCTCGTCCACGCAGATCTAGGTACCCGCGTGGATTCATAGTGGCTGTCGAGCCAAACGGCACATGGCCCCCATCAAGAAGAAAACAGCCCTCAAGGTGCTCGGACCCGCTCCAGGGTGGTTAGGGCTTGCCGGATAGTAGCTTAGCGCCTCCTCTTCGGTATCGACCCAAAGGCGTTAATAAAAATGTTTAAGCCGGCCGAGCCCTCTTCACTTCCTTCTCTTCACTATGTAAGCCGCCGCCGTCAATATGGCTACCGCCATGACCCCCAGAACTACCTCAAATACGGGTATAGAGGGCTTTTCAGCCGGGGCTAAGGTCGCGGTAGGTGCCGTTGGCGTGGGAGTAGGTGTGGGGGTAGGTGGGAGAGTGGATATGGTGATAGAGGTGGGAGTTTGCGGAGGAATAGATGTCGTTAGTGTGATGGTAGAAGTGGGTATAGATGTAGGCAGGGTAATAGGTGTAGGCGTTATCATGGTTACTGTAGGGGTTAATGTGGGTATGGGCGTGGCTGTTGATGTTACTGCAAGTGGTAAGTAGTCGACGTTGTTCTCCCCGATCATGTAGGGCTCATCGCATACTCCATAGGGTTCTGTTAAGTCTCTGCAGGTCTGAGAATACCCTTCTCCCTGCGGATTAAGCCATGCATTACCTCCGAGCCAGTTACCTCCCACGATATTTGTACCCCGCTTGAGGGTAGTGTTCCACGCGTTTGATGAGGCAGACACCATGGCGTTGATCAGGTTGTTGAAGAGGTTGTTGTATATATGATTACCCTCAGATGAGCCTATGTAGATTCCTATAGCAGCGTCTGAAACTACGTTGTTAGCTATTGTGTTGTTGTTGGATGACTCGATCCTCAGGCCGTGAATCCCGCCACCCGAGATCCTGTTTTCAGACAGAATATTGTTTACGGATTCGTACATGCTAATCCCGGCAGCTAAGGTCCTCGAGATCGTGTTACCGGTTACTACGACTCCACTTGACTTATCAATGAACACTCCTGCTCCGCCACCCGAGATCATGTTACCAGCTATGGTGATCCCGCTTGAGTATCCAACATTTATTTCCATTGCCGTGGTCTCTGCGCCTAGGAGCGTGTTGTCAACTACGCTTACGTTCGTCGATACGCTGATCAGGATCTCTGTGTTGCCGCCCGAAACGGTGTTGCTAGCTACGGTGATTTCGCTTGACTCCTCTACGCGAATTCCTAGAGCGTAACCGCTGATCAAACCGAAGTTCTTGACAACAACGTTACTACCGGTGACCATGATGCCGGTACCTGAGATATCATGGCCTGGACCTCCAGTTATTGAGAACTCACCTCCATCGAGTATCACATTATCCGCGGACACCTTTACGCAGAACCACTCATTCTCGGAAAGCCCTGAGAGATTTGCCACAAGCTTGTAGTAGCCGCTCTCAACTATCTCCATACATTTACTTACCGGTATCGCCTCATCTACAGCGTCTACTACCCCCACTAATGGGACGATGGCCAGAGCTAAGAGTGATAGTGTCAGGAGTGCTGTTAATGGTCTACTAGCCACATATGTCACCTTCGGATATCTATTCCAAGGAAACCCTAATAAATCCTCGAGATCAAGGTTTTGCTCATGTAAAACCGCTTGACATGGGCGGGAGAACAGGTAAAGCCGCCTGTGAACGAGACCTCAGTAGCCCCTACTCTGGAAGCCATCCCCGAGATCAGTATCCCGGAACAGTTGAGTCGGTAAAGCAAGCTTGAGGTTTCAGCTCTAATACACCTTCCTACCAACTGCGGCGCGAGAATTACCGGGTCTTAAACAACTTCTCGGGCCTTCTAGAGGCCCATAACGCTAAAACGCTAATAGGATCTTAATCTTTTTAAGCCCCAGCCGCGGAGCCGGCTCTAAGTCTTAGAAGTCAGGCTTTTCGAAGGCCTAAAGCTTTTATTTTCACGGGCTCATAGAGCAACGTTCAAGCCTAACGACTTGGGCCTCCACCTAGAAAAGTAATCTCCTAAGCATCCTCTCCAAAGTCGCAGCGAAAAGTGGCTCGTCGCTTAGAAACGCCGGGAAGGGCGGCTCTCGAGTAAGCTCGAATATTATGGGGATTATTTGTAAATTTTCTCCTTCTGAACAGGGTGTATGTAGTCTCTCGGTGCCTTGCTGAATACCTCGAGGTACTTCCTAAGGACTCGGGGTACGTTAATGGTGCCGTCCTCGTTCTGAAGGTTTTCAAGTAAAGCAGTTATTGTCCTGGTGCTTGCTATAGCCGTACTGTTAAGTGTGTGGACGTACTCCTTCACCATGCCCTTCCTCCTAATGAGCCTTATTCTTAGCCTGTAGCTCTGCCAGTCAGTAGTGTTACTGCAACTAACCATTTCCCTGTACAGACCTTGAGCTGGCATCCAGACTTCTAGGTCGTATTTCTTGGCAGCTGGAGCGCCGAGATCGCCACTCGCGATGTTCACAACTCTGTACGGTAGTTCAAGCCCCTTGAATAGCTCTTCCGCATTAGATATGAGCTCCTCCATCAGGTCCCAGCTTTCTTCGGGCTTAGCGTACACGTACTGCTCAACTTTATGGAATTGGTGAACTCTGAATATGCCCTTGAGGTCCCTAGAACCGGCACCCGCTTCTTTCCTGAAGCACGGTGAAATGCCTGCATACCTCAAGGGGAGTCTTTCTTCGGGAATGTCTTCGAATGCGTGTAGAGCGGCAAGGGAGTGCTCGGCGGTCGCTATTAGGTATAGGTCTTCGCCCTCGATCTTGTAGATGGCGTCTTCAAATGTCTTTAAGTCTATTACCCCCATCATTATTTTGTGCCGTAGCATGTATGGTGGCAGTATCAGCCTGTAACCTTTACTCGTCAAGAAGTCTATGGCATACATCAGCAAGGCCAGGTCCAAGAAGACCACGTCGTCGAAGAGGTAGTAGAAACGGCTACCGGAAACTTCGCCTGCTTTAAGGGTATCTCCTAGTCTAAGCACACTCTCCAACATATCGGCGTGACCAATAGGTCTCCACTCTATGATCTCGTAGTCTACCTTGAATCCGTACTTCTCGGTCTGCTGTTTAAAGTTTTCAACGTAGCCTATCCAAACCTTGGGCACGCCGTGAAATCTTATCGGCACGTTGTAGGAATCGTCGGGCCCTATGGGGACGCTTTCATGGACTATATTAGGCAGGCTTAATAGCGCCTCTTCCCTCTCGGCTTCTAGGTACTTAAGCCTTTCTTCGAGCTTTCCAAGCTCTTCGAGAAGCTTTTTGGCTTCTTCAACCCTCTTCTGCCTTTCCGGCTCCGGTAGCTTAGGGATTTCTCGACTAATAACGTTGTGCCTATGCCTAAGTTCTTGTACAACTGTTAAGAGACGGCGCCATTCAACGTCCAGCTTATAAGCCCTATCAACGATGTTTGGGTCCATGAAACGCTTCTTGACGTGTTCTTTGAGTAACTCGGGGTTTTCCCTAAGCAACGTCAATATGCTCCAGCTCACGTCGCACACCCTACCTAGAAACGGGACGGTGAATGGAGCAAATAAAACTTTATGTGTTCAGCCGCGTTGCTATTCTCTCTCCGTTTTAGTGGTGTGGGAATACATTTCCACGATGTCGTAGCCGAATCTCTCCTTGAACATTGCTCTACCCTTATCGGTCATGCGTAAAGGCGTCCAGGGGGGATCATATACGAGGTCTATGTCTGCGTCTATCCCGAGCCTCTCTTTGAGCTGATCAATTATCATTAAGGGAATTATTGGTGCTAGAGGGCAGAACATCGTGGTAAGGCCCATTGAGATCTTCACGTGCTTCTCGTCCACGACTTGGACATCATATATTAAGCCGAGGTTGTACACGTCTATCCCGATTTCCGGGTCTATGACTGTTTCAAGGACCTCTAAAACCTTTCTCTTCACGTCCTCGTGAGACGTCATGTATACACCACTCCTCACAGGTAGTATACACTGCCGCGAAGTTATATATATAGAGTTCACGCGGTTGGTAGGTATTCACGCCCGTATATGCTCCATAGCTCTTCTGGGCTATAGCTAACTATTCTCCGCGCTATCTTGTACAGCATTTCCAACTCCTCCACGTTGGCGTAATCTATGGGTCTACCTTGGTAACCGGACTCTTCCCAGCGCCTTGATACCCGTTCAAGGACCTCTTGGACTTCTGGTTGAGAGTAAAACGCAATTTTGTAAATAACCTCCCTGCTTTCATCTATTAGCCTAATAATTTCGCTTCTCATCTCCTCCGGGCTGATTTTCCGCCTCCTAAAAATAGATGTCATAGTACCCTACTCAACAAGCTTTTCTACATTTTCAAGAATGTCTTCAGAGTATCTTATACTATCAAGTTTCCAGCCGAGCTTATCAGTTAATATTAGTACAGCTACTGGTGGCGGTATGACTCCGTACTCCGTTACGATAACATCAACGTACTCTGGTGGCGTGACGTCAAATACGGGATTCAATACCTTGATCCGAGGGTGCTTTTCAAGCCACTCTTTAGGAACTATTTCCTCGGGGCTTCTGAATTCTATTTTAACGGGTTCACCTACAAGCGTCATGGGTGAAAACTTATAAGACTCCGCCGTAACGTAAACTCTGACCCTCGCCTCCTTAGCTGCGAGTGCTACCTGGCTAGTGCCGATCTTGTTCACCACCGCTCCGTTGCTCGTAATGGTGTCGGCCCCCACGATGACGTAATCCACTTCGTGCATAACGTACCTTACGGCGCTATCCGGTATTTGGACTATCGGAACCCCGTACTTGAGCAGGTGTAAAGCCGTTATTCTACCCTGCATAAAAGGCCTCGTTTCAGTACTGTAAACTCTAAGAACCCTACCTTCCCTATAGGCACCAGCTATGACCTCCACAGCGGCTGTGCTGTGGCAGTGCGTCAGTATGATCGAGCCCTCTTTAATTCTTCTAGCACCCATTTCACTAATTCTTGCAATGGCCTCTAGGGAGTTCTTTATGAACTCATCAGCGGCCAGCACTACGGAGTCCCTTGCCTCAGAAAAGCCTCCAGCACCGCGTAGCGCTTTAAGAACGTACGTTAAGGCATTAGGTAAGCTTACAGCAGAGGGTCTCGTGGATAACAGTATCTTCGCGACGTTTATCATGTACTTCTTAAACTCATCTAGGCGTTGAACGCCGCTATACTCCATGGCGGCTATCTTAACGGCCTCGGCAGCGGCCCTGGCGATCTTACCGGCACCGCGTATTTTCATCGTCTTAATATCGTCTGCTATTTGTAGAGTTCTCAAAGGAATTCCCAATTCCAATCACCTCGAGCACGATCCGCCTTTAAGTCTTACGAGTACATCATTTAACGAAGCAACGGTAGGCGGGTAGGTGCCATATAGAGTTCTTAAAAGCATTGGAATAGCCTGAGGGGCCACGAGACCGTACTCCGTTGCCACGGCATCCACGTACTCGGCTGGAGTTACATCGTAGAGGGGTACCCTGGCTGTAAAGCCTCGAGGAAGCTCGCGATCCTTCTCGATATCGGTGATGAGCTCTATCCCACCTTCAGGGATCTTGAGTAGTTCGCCGTGAATGGTCTCGTAGCTAAATTTCATAGTAGGTGCTACTACGAAAACGCGTTTCCGCGCCTCCTTGGCCACTAGGGCTACCAGGCTTGTTCCAACTTTAGATACTACAGCTCCATTAGCGGAAATAGCCTCCGCGCCCACGAACACTTTATCTATGTCTTTTACGAAGAACCTTACAGCGGAATCCACCATTAAATAAACATTGAAACCTAGGCTTTCAGCGTACTCTGCTATTAAGACGCCTTCGTTCCCGGGCCTCGACTCCGAGACGTATACTGCTATGTCCTTGTTCTGGTCACGTAGCACCTTGAGGAGCCTCCTAACGGCTAGACTATTGCTGTTTGTGAATATCCTATCGCCGCTCTCAACTCTACGTGATGCGACTTCAGCGGACTTCCATAGTGCGGCATCGTAATTAGACCTCACTTTACCTATGTACTCGGCCAACCCGTCCACGCCGTTCTCGAGAAAATACGTTGATATCTCTCTGAGTGCATTAATCGTGGCCATGGAGGCAGGCCGTTCAGCCAGCACTTTTTCAAGTATTTCGAGAAGATCGCCGGTAAAAGCATCCCTACTATGTGTGAGAGCGGCTTTGGCCAATCTATCGAGAACACTAAAGAAAAGCTCTGAACCCGTGAGCCGCGTAAATGCCATTTTCAAGTGGCACCCATATTTTAGAGCATATTATTTAAACACGCCTTATTAATATACATAGGCTTATACTCCAAGTTGAAGGTGGCGTGGTGAAGAAGTTGCTGGAAAAAACGATAGCTGTATTGTGGGTCACACTATTGGTGGCCTCGATCTTACACGCTAACCCGGCTCTCGGGGCACATGAAAGCAGCTACAGTTACTTATTCGTGTTCTACGTGCCGTACGCCGACCCCGAGAAAATAGCCAACATTACCAGCAGGTATGAATTGAACTCTACCACTGTGAAGCTCCACCTAGACATAGATGCGAGTCCCGACTACTACTTCTACTGGGTTTTGACCGGGAAGAGACCCGAGGAAAAGAATATCCTGCTGTATACCAGTGAAGCCGATCAGGAGAGAATACGCGCCTTATGGAGTAATGCGACATTAGTGGACATACCCCTGGTCGACCCACACAACCACGCATCGGCGATAAACCCGGTTTTTAGCATTCAGCAGTCACACTTAGCTCCAGCCATAATAGAAGTACCAATTAACGGTACCAGCTACTGGGAGGAGCTGGGCACGACTATCAAGACAAGCCTCACAGATGTGCGATTAGAAGTCACACTGGAAGACTTCAATATATCGTTAACCTCGTTCAACGTAACTACAAGTAAGTACTTGGGTCCGCGTGCAGTCAACGTTACAAAGCCCGAGAGTAGGGCAGGGGAGTACTATATTTCTTTTTACTTGGTGAACATTAGCGAGAACACTATTAAGCTGTTCTTCCCGGGAGCGCTTAAGACCGCGAACTACACCTCGCCTGGAATAAGTAAAATTGAAGGCGTGACCTCGCATTGGTACCTCATAGCCAGGTACAAGGACGTAGCTAAAGATGTAACAGGCGAAGCACTTGAATGGTGGCTTAACATCACGGCAACAACCTCGCAAATGTACTTAGCAAGGGCTATAATGGATACTGGGAGCACCACGTATATGCTCTATGTACCCCACATCGCGATTGCGAGGGAGTTACTTAATAAGGAGTCTCTCGTAGGCTATGAAACCCATGTATACGACCTCATGGTCTCGATGCTCACGGCCATGGCGGATCCTAGAAAACCAAATTACCTTGCAGTATTCTTAGCCGTAAATGAGGAAGAAGCGAATGTCGTCTTCGCAAGCAAGAAGGCCATTAGCGTAGAACTTCCAGGCGTAGACTTAACGATGTCGCAGTTCGTTGGAATACTGCTTTCATACAGCAACGCACTACCACTAAGGCACGATGAAATGCTTCAACTAAGTATACAGGTAAGTGATTTAAAGAACCAAGTGGCATCTCTAAATAGTACGATCAGCGAGCTCAACACCACTCTAACCGATACTCAAAACAAGCTAGCAACTTGCGAAGGGGATAGGGAAGTTCTCCAGGTGAAGTTACTCGAAGTAGAGGCACTACATAAGAATGCAGAAAACCTCATGAACACCGCACAGCTGTACTTAGCCAGCGGGCTAGTATCAGTAATAGCGATCTCGGCGTTACTGGGATTCTTAGCATTTAGAGCTTCAGCGAAGAAAAGAGCTAGCCGGTAACGAGGGTCTTGATGCTATAGATGATCACGATTAAGGACGCCCCAGACAATAGCGCGTTGCAGAGCAAGCCATCGCTTTTACAGATTTTTAAAGCGACCCTCTTGTTTACCAACGGGTAAAACGGGTGAACTCCTTTAACGGTAATCATGTCTAAAAGTATGTGACTAAGCCACCCGGACGTGAATGATAATATTAGGTGGTATGCGTTGACACCTAGCCACATAAAGGAGTAGTAGATTGATACCGCTACCAGTGTCGGCACGAAGAGATTGTGCAGGAGCTTGCGATGCATATACTTCAAGTCTACGTCTGGTACTATGGACGAGAGCATAGCTATGAGGGTATAAAAAGCAAATAGGTCTGCCTCCCAGAGCCCGCTTACAGATACCAGTGCCGTGGCGAAGAGCACATGCGTTACCCGTCTCACGGCATAGGCCCTCGGACCTATAATACCTAAATAACCTAATAATAGGTAGTGACTGCACTTAAGCGCTTTTAACATCACCAGCGTCCTTTCTAAGGATGCACGCTCTATCTGCATAACCAACTACGACCACATCTACTAATTCTTCCGATGGGAAAATTCCTGATTCCACTACGCCATGAACTCTCTTAAGTTCGTAGTGCACTCTGCTAGGGTCTACTATAGGCTGTAATGGCTTTAAGTCGACTAAGTAGTTGTTATTGTCAGTAATAACGGGCCCTTCCTTGCCAGCGCATTTCCTAACTAAGGGCTCGAAGAGCCCCATCCTGCTCACGGTCTTTAATACGTAGTTGAGCGCGGCAGGAACGACTTCTATGGGTATGGGCTTTACGTAGAGGTAATCTAGCCCCGTGTATTTGGTGTAGTCGACAACGTATATCCTTGTTTGGGAAAGATACGCTATCGTCTTCTCCCTGAACAAGGCAGCCCCTCTACCTTTAACTAGATCGAGCTTACCGCTCACTTCATCAGCTCCATCTATGTACACGTCAACACTATTCACTGATAAGAGGTCTAGCACGTTCAAGCCGAGCGATTTCGCGTAAAGCACTGTATCGGAGGAGGACGCAACTAGCTTCGTGTTCCTTAACAGGTGTAAACACGTATCTATGAATTTTCTAACGGTAGAGCCCGTCCCCAGCCCTAACACCTTAACCACTCCAAGTCCTTCCACAAGCTTACACGCCTCGCGCGCGGCGAGAATCTTACCGTGCTCTATTTCAAGCTCACTCATACGTATTACCCTGGTAAGATATGAAAAGCGTGGGTAATAGTAATTAGCAGTAGCTTTTAGCTTTAGTCACTCGCTTGCTTATTTTACCGTGACACAGTATATCTTAGTGGTGATTTGCATGAGAGCATATGTTTCGGTGGACCTGGAAGGTCTGCCCGGAGTGGTCTCCGGAACTATGCTGAGCCCTTGGAGTAGCCAGTTTTCGAGGGCATCGAAGATCGCAACGAAGTTAACGAACATCGTAGTGGATGAGCTTTACAAGCAGGGGTTTGAAGAAATACACGTTGCAGATAGCCATGGCCTGATGACAAACATAGACTACCTCGAACTAGATGGTAGAGCCCAGATCGTGCAGGGGTATCCAAGACCATTCAGCATGATCTCTGGGCTCTCAAAGGACTTTACAGCAGTGTTCTTTATCGGCTATCACGCAGCGGCCGGAACACCGCGCGGAGTGCTAGAACATACATTTAGTGGCAAGGCGTTTTCCGAGGTAAGGGTGAACGGTGTTAAGGTCAGCGAGTTTCTCGTAAATTCCCTTTACGCCGGTGAAGTGGGGGTCCCTGTGGCCCTGCTGGCAGGTGATGAGCACTTAAATAGGGACGTAGAAGCCTATACCCCCTGGGTTGTTTTCGTACCGTTAAAGAGGGGCATTTCGAGATACGCAGCGGTATACCCCAGCCTCGAGAAAATAGAACAGCTACTACGAGGCGGCATTAAAGAAGCCTGTGAAAGAATTAAAAGCGGAAGGGTCCAGACCTTCACGCTGAATAAGCCGTATAGGGTAGAACTAGTGCTGAGGGACTCTCTCGTAGCCGACCTCCTCGAGGACTGTGACATAGCTGAACGGCTAGACGCGTATACTGTGAAGTTTGTAGTAGACTCTGCAAGAAGGCTATTCGATGTTATAGAGATCTCGGCACTAGTGGCCTACGCGGTGGACTGTTTGAAGTCGGGACTTAGGTAGGGTAAGGTGCGAATTCATTACGCTTTGTACTTTTAATCCGAAATCCCCACCTAGCATCCTAGAATCTCTGGATGCCGTTTACTGGTAATAGGCAATTAAAAATAGCTGTTGCGACTAGTAGCTGGTATTATTAGTAGCCCAGCACCTCATCCCATAGATCCCTTTCACGTTTACTGCTCGGCACTGCTATTTGCACGCGTGACTTGAAGAACTCTAACGACACGTCTGGAAATAAGCAGTACGTTAGCACGTCCTCCTCCTTCATGTAGAAACCTTTCTCTACGACTTCTCGTTTACATTTTTCATAAAGCGGCTCGAGGAGGTCAGCCGGTCTAGCTTCAATGGGCTTCTCGCCTTTTAATACAAGCTTTACGACCTCCTCATTTACAGGGGCTGGTGGCCGGCCATAGAACCCCTTCACGTAGTTGTAGGTCTCCTTCGCTACGACTTGGTATCTTCCGTGAAGAACATTTAGTACCGCCTGCGCGCCAACTATTTGCGATGTAGGCGTTACTAGCGGAGGCCATCCGAGGTCCTCGCGTATGCGCTTAACTTCTTCTAGAACCTCGGGTAACTTGTCCTCAGCACCTAGTTGCTTTAATTGCGTGAGGAAGTTTGAAATCATTCCGCCAGGTATTTGGTGCTCTAATACGTTGGGGTCGGGCATGAAGACCTTCACGTCGAGCAAGTCCTTGTACTTCGTAAATAGCACTTTATTCAGGTATTCGCTTATTTCGCGTATAACCTTCATGTTAACTCTTGGTTTTTTCTCTTCGGGTAGAGCATAGTACATTGTTTGAATACTCGGGTGACCGGTTCCAAACGCCAGTGGGCTAATAGCAGTGTCGATTATGTCTACGCCGGCTTCAACGGCCTTGACGTAGTTCGCAACAGCCAATCCTCCAGTGAAGTGTGAATGAACGTCAACTGTCACCTTAAAGGCCTCTTTGAGGGCCTTTACTAGGTTATAACACGTATAGGGGTCCAAGATGCCCGCCATGTCTTTTATGACCAAGTGATCCACCTCGAGAGCTACCAACTCCTCGGCGACCTTTAAGTAGTGCTCAATGGTGTGTATAGGGCTCACGGTGTACGTTATTGTTCCTTGCACTACTGCACCAAGGGATTTCGCCTTTTTAATGGACGTCTTCATGTTTCTTACATCGTTTAGCGCGTCGAAGATTCTGAAAATGTCTATACCATTATTGTAGGAAAGTTCCACGAACTTCTCCACCAAGTCGTCGGGATAGTGCCTATAACCCACAAGGTTCTGTCCACGCAGGAGCATCAATAGCTTAGTTCTCCTGACTCTTTCACGTACTATCTTCAGCCTTTCCCACGGGTCCTCCTTCAAGAACCTCACCATGACATCGAACGTCGCCCCGCCCCACATCTCAATGGCGTAGAAGCCAGATTGATCGATCTTATCTAATATTGGGATCATGTCTTCGGTTCTAAGCCTAGTTGCTATTAGAGATTGGTGAGCATCTCTCAGCGTCAAGTCCACTATCTCGACCATGGGAAACACCGCTTGTCACACTACTTAATTCATATATAAGTGCATGCGGGTGTAAAATATGCTCAAGGTGCTATAACTTGACAATTGAAATTCAAGGCGTCTCAAGGTTTTTCGGTAGGTTTAAAGCAATAGATGATGTGTCATTCTCCGTGCGCAATAGCGAGGTTGTTGGTTATGTCGGGTTAAATGGTGCCGGTAAGACGACGACTATTAGAATAGTTGTTGGCGTGTTACCGCCAAGTAGTGGCGATGTCTTAATAGACGGGCTATCTATAACCAGGGAAAAGAAAAAAGCCTCTTGGCGAATAGGCTGGGTCCCCGAATTACCAATTTTTGAAACGGAGTTCAGAGCGCTGGATTACTTTGTTTACCTTGCCGGTTATTACGGATTATCACGTCCTGAAGCACTAAAACTAGGAAAGGAGCTACTGGAGAAATTCGGGCTCGGGGAATCCCTCAACATGAAGCTTTCAGCCTATTCGCAGGGCATGAAGAAGAGATTCGCGCTGGCAGTATCGATGATCAACGATCCACCCAACTTCGTATTCGACGAGGTTTTAAACGGGCTAGACCCCAAAGGCATAGCCTTCTTTAGGGAATTAACTTTGGAGTTCAGAAGAAGGGGAAAAGCAGTTCTATTCTCCTCACACATCCTCAGCGAGGTGGAAGGTATCGCCGATAGAGTGGTGTTCGTACATAGGGGTAGGATCGTTGGCGAGTATACTATGGACGAAATAAAATATAGAGCTGGCTCGGCTCTCGAGCTGGTACTCAGTAGTACCGATGAGAGCGTCCTGAAGCTGCTGAAGAAGTATGGCGAGTTAAACGTCATAGGAGGGCAAAAAGTACTTCTAAGAAACATATCAAGCGATATAGGCGACATAACCACGGAATTGGTCAAACACGGTGTAAAGGTATATGAGGTTAAGCGCGAAGAGAGAAGTCTTGAAGACTTCTTCTTCAACCTGATAAAAGAGGTAGAGGGGAAATGCTAGTGAAGTTCAGCCCGGTACTATACGACTTTAAACGAGGACTTCTGAGACGCTCGGTAATACTCGTACTAGTATTGTTTACGGTTAGCGGTGTTGGATTAGCGTACTTAGTATCCTCCACGCTCGGGGCAACACCTCTAGTTGAGGGAAAGTACGTGATCTTGATAACCGTGGATACGGGCACCAAGACCCTAAGTAGCGAGGGCCGTGTTTACGACATGGCACTTAGAGACATGAGTGGCACTCTCTCCTTTGATATCTACTGTTACAATGCCACTGAACCGGTTGAGGCGGCTAAGGGGCAGATCCTCCGAGAAACAATAGCGTTCAGGGGAGAGTTCAAGGAGAAGAAGCGGGTTGAATCAATACCGCATGAGCTTCCGGTAGGCTACCAATGCGTATGCCGTTTCTCGCTAAGCACACCTTACGGTTATATTAGTAATGTTGCGCCCACGTTCATCGGCCGAATAGAAAACAGAACGCTCATCTTCGCGGTAATAAGCGACCAGTACATGCCGTACGCGATCCATAAAATAACGGAAACGGGTCTAGAGACTGAACCTGAGCCGGGGCGCGAACCCTATAGCCACGGAATTCTACTAATAAATGCCATATATAGAGAGGGCGTTAACATAACGGTAGTGGGCTCGGTACTGGTTCCTGCGGAACCCGAGTTAAAATTAGACCTGTACATGCGTGAGCAGGGCTCTTCGGGCCCTGCCTCCCAGGTATTACCGGTAGACATTGAAGGGGCCGGGTACAGGAAAATTGCCACCTTAGATCAGGGCGTGTTTGCGGCCGGATCAAGCCTCAGGAACAGGAACGTTACATTCGTGGATCTGCTCGTCATAGGTGAAACGGGTAAAGGCGTAAAATACTACGCTGTAGTGTCAGCCCACCCGACCGAAATTGTCGGGGTCAATCAGAGGTCGATTGCAGTGATAAACGTTCTGCTCGGCGGAGCGGGGTTAAGCCTGTTTAACGGGTTTTTCCCTATCGTGATGCTATACTTGGTATACATTTACATCGCGAAACCTAGAAGCCAAGGCGCCTTAGAGTTCGTAGTTGCGAGGCCCATAACCAGATTTGATCTCTACGTCACGAGGTTTGTTGCAGGCGTTCTAGTAGCTGTCGTGGCATCTACCATATTTTACACCGTACTAATTACTACGTTATGGCTGTTGCTAGAAGTGTTCATTGAACCTTACGTGAACTTACTGATGTACAGCGGCATAGTACTGTCGCTCGTAGCTTTCTACAGCCTGTGTTACTTCGTATCAACTATCACGAGAGGTGCAGGGTACTTGGCCTTTGCCATATTCTTATTCATACTTTTCACAATTATACTATCAGTAATAGCCTCAGTACTCGTGGTTCTAACGAGTAAAGACATGTACGGGCCCGAGGTATACAAGGAAATGATGAAATTACAGTACCTAACGAGGTATTTCACGCCATTCGGAGTACAAGACTTTATAGAATTCTACGTGACCAGGTATTATAACATAAACCTTTACGGTGACGCCTTGAGGGTAATCGAAAGCGTTGTTCAACCGTGGGCAGTAGCGCTGTCAGTTACGCTGTGGATACTTCTACCGGTGGTCGCCGGGTGGTACACGTTCAAAAAAGCTAACTTATCCAGCTAAATGACCCCCCTTTCCTCGAGGAACTCACGCATTAATACAAATCCCTCGACCAGGTCTTCCTCGTTCATTGTCACGAAGGTTATTCTAAGGTGCCCTGAACCAGCTTCTCCGAATATTGATCCCGGTAACATCACGGTACCCTTAGACTCTGCTAGTTGCATGGCGAACTCCAAATCGTTCCACTTAAGCTTGCCGAGGTACGGTGTTACGTCAGGGAAGAGGTACATGCTTGCAACGGGCTTGTGTAGCCTCGCCTCGGGAAATAGCTTTTTGAACGACTCGTAGGCTACATCACGCCTTCTCTTGTATACTGGAATGACCTCGCTCAGGTATTTTTCCTTGAAGCCTCCTACAAGATAGTAGTATGCGAGCCATTGCATTGGTACCGGTGCAACGATACCGAAGACCCCCTTCAACTTAACGAGGTCCGGTATCACGTCTTTAGGCCCATAAATATAGCCTAGTCTGCCTCCAGGTATTGCTATGTCTTTGCTGAAAGAGCCGCATACTACGGTGTTCTCAAGCGCTGGATCGAACCTCTCAATCCATATGTGCTCTCCCTCATACACTATGTGCTTGTAAGCAACATCGTAGATCACCCATGCCTTCTTTTCGCGTGCAACTTCGACAAGGGTTTTTGCAACTTCATGGTCGATAATTCTTGATGTGGGGTTATCCGGGCTGGCGAACATCACGGCTTTCACTCCACTACTTAGTTTTTCTTTTATGCACTCGGGGTCAGGGTTAAACCCAGTTTCGTACCTTTGCTTACAACTCTCTATTTTCAAGCCAGCGAACTTCGTGAGGTCCCAGTAAACACTGTAAGAGGGATCTAGCAGGAGAACGGCGTCGCCCTCATCTAATAACGTGTATACTGAAAGTATAAGGGCCTCTGCCCCACCGGCGGTTATCAGTATCTGGTCGGCAGGCACGTCCACGTTTCCGTACCGCTTTAAGTCTTGTGAAACGGCCTCTCTAAGTTCCTGTAACCCCTGCGTAGGCATGTATCGGAAATGCTTAAAGGGATCCTTTTTAAGCATTTCTACGAAGTATTCTAGTGCTTCTTTACTTGGTGGAAGGCCTGGCTGACCCGCCGTGTAATCATAGACCTTAACGCCCCGTCTTCTTAATTCGTGGGCCTTAGATATGAGGATTCTATGAGGATTCGTAGGTAATGCACTTGCACGCTTCGACGCCCTGGACACGTAAATCACCCAGGTACATTTAAGAGTCGGGTAAGTAAAATAGGTTTCACGGGGATTTCACAATAAAGTTTTCCAGAACTGGCCCCGCAAAGGACTTCTTCTCGCGGCCGAACCTTTCAATTGGTTTCATGAGGTGTTTAAAAGCTATCTTAGGTGGCTGGTACCAGCCCGCTTCAAGCTCCCTTCTTGCCGTAAGAGCGAATTTCTTAGCGCCCGGATCCCGGTGCCCACATTTACGGCACTTAAACCCCTTATTTCTACCTGCACTCTCCATCCTAGAACCGCAATGGGGACACCTCGGGTTTTCGTATATTGTAACCGTTACGAGCTTGATAACTCTAATTTTCTCAAGGTTAACTGTAATATCGTGAGCTGGTCCCGGGGGTCTTACACAACCCAGTACCTCCACTTCGTCACCTGCTTCAAGCTTCTCTACTACGTTCCTAAAGTGCTTAGTAGGCTCGTACACCGCAACGTCTACGCAGCAATGTTGATCGCAGAGCCTAAAAAACACGTGTCCTCCAATAGCCCTCGTAGGTTTGTTTTTCACTATTCCACGGGCGGAAATGCATGTGTATGGCCTAATATCGCAGATGCTACTGACCGGAAATATATGGCTGTCAGTATGCTGATTTGTTCTAAACATAGCCACGTATTCTACCGGTTCATGTACCCGAAGTACTTTTATAGCCTCCAGCAAAGTTTCAGGCGATTCCCCGCGGACACCGAAAAGAACGGGGTCGGGCCCCCGCGGTGTTATCAGTACTCTATTAAACTCGTAGTCATAATTCAGGACGGTGTCTTTACAGTACAGCCTATCCATATCGCGGACGCTCTCCTCGTCTACAAGCCTGGGTTTACCCCAGTAGCTGCGCTCCCTGTAAGCTACGACTTCGAACGTATAATCGGTGTTTTTCATCGTGTATCCTACGGCTGAGAGCGCCCCTATAATGCCTCTCTTACCGGTAATGGAGTAGTACCTCGTATTCTCGTGTTTACTAATTGCCCTGAGAGCAAGGTCTAGAGGGACGATATCGTGAAGGGCCTTTTGGGCCAGCCACACGTATTCACGCGGCACCTCGCCTACGTGTAGTACAGCGCTTGGTTGGTGCTTCGGATCGGGAAAGCACCTAGTGTATTCTTCAAGCTCATTAGTTAAGAACCCCCAAACGTCTTCAATATCGCTTTCAGAGGTTAGTAGTAATCTAAGGGCAACCGCACCATTACCACGCGTTTTCCAGGGTACAGCGGGGTTTAGCCTAACAAGGTTAGGGTAATCTGTGAACTTTATGTTTTTATTTTTCAGCTTCCACGATACTTCAACGGCAAAGTGGGTTGTGCACCCACCTTTAAGAGAGTCTACGTCATCTATCCCAACATGTACTTCGATCACTTTGCCATCCTCGACATGCACTTAGCTCCAGCAACTACTAGAGGTAGCACTACAGTCGCATCACCGTAGACTACAACGTGCTTAGCGCCCGGCTTTATTTTGCTCCAGCTAATGGCCTCTCTTGGATGCGCGCCGCTCAGACTACCGTCGTATTCAACGGCTGTTGTAATGTAGACAGCATAGTCTAAACCGTCTTTTAGTTGAGCCCACCATATGGTGTGGTGCTTACTAATACCTCCACCTACAATTAGTGCTCCGGCCTTCTTCGAAGTCACGATCAGCTCAATTATGTTCTTCTCGTCTGCCACGAGGTCTAGTTCTAGACCCATTACATCCTGGTTGAAAACAACCTGGGAACCGAATGCACCATCATATATCCCGGGAACGTATATAGGTATTCCTCGCTCGTAGGCAGCCCTTAAGATGCTTTTTTCATCCGCAATTCTCCTCCCAGCCTCACGGAGCACTTCACTGACTGCCCACTTCTTCTTAACTCTGGTCAACTCCTCAAAGAGTCTTCTCGCGAATTTTTCAACGGCGACCCCGTAATTCTCGGCGGGTATCAACACGTTTCCAAGCCTGTGTATGCTGATAGAGTGTAGCATTGCGTCATCGTATACCCAGTCACCTTTATAGTACTTGTGCCCCGTGCCTCTAGCAATGTCGTGGTCTATCGCACCGCAAGTCGTTATTACGGCGTGAAACCAACCTTCACGTACTAACTGCGCAAGCAGGCCTCTCAACCCGGTTGAAACTACGTTTCCCGTAAACGAGAGTATGCGTATTGTGTTATGATCTAGTGCCATTTCAGCTAGCACTTTACTAGCTCTGTAAACGTGTCCTGCCATGAAACCGTGTGATTGACCATATCCCTCGATAAGCTCACACACGCTCATGTCCTCTCTAACAGTAAAATCCACGATTTCTTCCCGGAGTAACTCGTTCCTAACGGCGTTGACCAAGTCACTGCCCACGTATAACACCATCGGTGTTTAAAGGCACTCCTAGTTTAATACCTAATTAACTAATTACTTTTATGGGTCGAATGGTTAAATGAACGCCGAATCAAGAGTCTTGCTCACGATGTTAAAGTACAGGAGAATGCTTTTAGGAGAACTACTAAGTCTAACCGGTTACTCCGGCGAAGTAGTAACCCATATACTAGAAAGGTACTCCGATGCCATAAGAATTCAAGGAGAGGAAGTAGTAGCGTCAAATCCTCTCCTTCTAGCTTTAAAGTTGCTTAGTATGAACGTTGAGCTGAGAAAAGTCAGTGAGCTACTTGACTGGAGAGACTTCGAGGTATTTTCGTCAAACTTATTAAGTGAGGCAGGCTATGATGTAGTTCACGGATTAAGGATAACTAGCCCTGTACGGTTTGAAATAGATGTCTTTGCCGTAGAACCCTCCACAGGTTTTAGCATTGCAGTAGATTGCAAGCATTGGTCCTCGAGATCTCCAAGTAGGTTGATGGAGGCGGCGACAAGGCACTCCGAGAGGGTTAGTAAGATGATCAAGCATTACCTGCTCGTTAGGTCGAAATATAAGATGGCTAAGAACGCTAAGTACGTAGTTCCGCTAGTAATAACTCTACTAACTCCCACGGTCAGAGCGCATGATGGAGTACTGTTACTGTCCATCAGAGAGCTCCCCCACTTTCTCGCCGAGAAATACGAAATAATAGAGTACTTTGAAATAAAGCCTATTAAGATAGCAAGCTAGAGCCTTCAACGCCCTGAATGCATCATCTACGCTACTGAGCGCATTAATGGAATACTTAGCCCTAGAGGGGACTCAGAGTTCGCGAATAAGGGCATGGAATGTAACTATGTAGAGTCTTAAAACCTCGTAATGGGTGAAACACTACTAGGCGTGAATTTGAAGGGTTTGGTAGCTGTTTCTTTTCTTTAGGTTTTTGTAGGTTTCTTTGGGGTGCTTAGAGCTCTTGATGCGATTAGGTACGCGCTGGCAGTGTGCTTATCTAATCTCAGTTTCTTCATTGTTTCCGCGTGTTCTCGTGAACTGGTTGTTCCC
Organism: Desulfurococcaceae archaeon; assembly: GCA_038845865.1. NCBI lineage: Archaea > Thermoproteati > Thermoproteota > Thermoprotei > Desulfurococcales > Desulfurococcaceae > Desulfurococcaceae archaeon. The sequence goes on along the minus strand of JAWBQJ010000001.1, from coordinate 185,507 downwards.
CTGGGGTCTACGTATACTGCTTTCAACCCGTAGAGCGGTGTTTTCCACGCTATTCTCTCAATGATCGAGCTTCTGAACGTGGCTACCTTGTAGTTGTAGCTTCTGCATCCTCTTTCACCGTTTCTAACCCAGTAGTACCTCAAGTAGCCGATCACGCCTGGGTTTTCGAGAGCAACAGCTGAAGCACCGTGGTAGTGGGGGTTCAGCTCCTATATAAGATTATTAGGTGATTTCATTGCCTCATTTCTGTTCCCCGACAGCTATGGTATAGGTTTTAAATCTAGTACGGAGAGATTTAAGAAAGGTGATTCGATGGCGCGCGTTGTCTTGCCTGAAGCTAAGCTCTTCAAAGAGGTTATCGAAACGATCGGCAATGTCGCCGAAGAAGTCGCACTGGTGTTCTCACAGGACGGGCTTACAGTTAGGGCCCTCGACGTGGACCAGTCATCCCTAGTAGATGTGCTTATGCCTCGAGATATGTTTTCAGATTACGATATCGCGGAGACGCTTAGCATAGGCGTCTCGATAAACAGTTTAAAGAAAGTCCTCAGACACCTGAAGAAAGGAGAAAACCTGGCAATAGAGCCTGAAGGGGATTTCATAAAGTTCGTTGTGGGTTCGAGCGGGGTTGTCAGCCGCATCTTTAAATTCAGAAACTTAGACGTGGCTGTACCCGAGGTCCCCGAGCTGGAATTGAATTTCACCGTTACCGCCAAAATACTAGCTCAATCACTTAAAAAAGTCATAGAAGATATTGAAACCATTGGAGGTAGCACGCAGATAAAGGCCACACAAGAAGAGATAGTGTTTAAATCCACGGGGACAGGCAAGCTCGAAGTAAAATTTACTATCGGTTCAATGGCACTAATATCGCTAGAGGTGTCTGAACCCGCTGAAGCCGTATACGACACGGCGAAGCTCATAAACATCCTCAACGTTGCAAGGGTCTCAGACGTTGTGACGCTTCGGTTTGCCACTAAAATGCCCATTAAGGCAGAGTTTTCCATAGGTCCCGGCAGGGTAGTATACCTATTGGCACCCTTCGAGGTATCTTAGTCTTAGTGAAATTACTTTAGAGCCCTGTGCTCCTCGGAATCGGCATTAACTTACAGGATAAACCGATATTAGAGGTGAACAGATTCTGGGTAACCTTTATAAAAACCCCTTCATATTTCACACATGGTTATGGCTTTCGCTTGACCCGAGTAACGCGAGTTAGAGGTGATTGGCATATGAGTAGTGAAAGTGTGTTCGCGAAACTTCAACCCCAGTCACCTAACCAGGAGGAAGTTATCAAGGTACTCGCGGACAGGAAGTATGAGATAATCGGGCTCTTCGGCCCTACAGGATGCGGCAAGAGCTTAATGAGCATACTTTACGGCATAGACGCGGTGCTTTCGAGTAAGTACAGGAGATTTATCATTACGAGGCCGCTGATAGACGTCGTCACCAATAAGGAGCTCACCGCCGCTGATCTCGGTGACATGTACTACAGGATAGTGTCTTCGTACGTGGAGGACATAGTGTCAGGATTCCTAGATATGAGCAAGGTCCAAGAACTGGCAAATAAGGGACAGCTATTATTTGCGGACACGCATTATCTCAAAGGTAGAACTTTTGATGATTCAATTGTATTCCTCGATGACGTGCAAAGCCTACCGGTAGAAAGCGCTATTGAAGTAATCACGAGGCTTGGTAGGAATAGCAGGCTGATAATCGCGGGAGATCCCATTTTTCAACGAAGTATTGGTAGTAAAGATGTCGCATCGATGCTAAGAGAGCTTTTACTAGGAGAGGAAAACACTAGGGTAATAGACTTAGGCTTAAAAGACATCGTGAGGCCGGGCGCGAGGAGAGGTATAAAGCTACTATTGGAATCTAAGATGAGGAGCCGCGTAGTCGATGAAGTCGAGAAACAGGTTCTTGCTTCAGCTAGAGTACATGCACCTGATGCCGACTTGATAACGGTAGTAAACGTAACGGACTTGAAGAAGAAATACAATATTACGGGTGAACACTCGCCAGATGCTTTAATAGTGGTCAAGGAGGGGCACCTTGGCAGACTCATCGGTAAGGGTGGTGAGAGAATAGGCGCGATTGAAAAAGACGTTGAAATGAAGCTGAGGGGGGTAGAATTAACACTTGACTTTAAGCCCTTCATTAGGGCAATACACCCCGTAAGTTGGATCTACAAGCACGTAGTAGACGTGGACTTCGCTGGACCGAACCTGGCAGTTAAGGTAGAGAGCGACGCTTATGGCGCGTTCGTCGGGCAAAAAGGTGGACATGTGAGGTTCTTAGACCACTTTTTCAGGAAACTCGTAGATATCGGTGTAAGGTGCTACGAAGTAGAACCCGCCAAAGAGGAGAGAAAAGAGAAGCGCAAGAAGTAAAGCACTACGTACGTCTTCTAATCACCATGTAACAGACCGCCACGGTAATCCCGGTAATGATAATTATCACTACGATACTCCATGCCTTGCTAAGTAAGTTATTTCTGACATTCCCGGTTTCTGTGTATTGGAAGCCTGTGGGAGCGGTACTGTTAACTATTGGTTGCGGTTGATCGGTTGTGTGTGCTGTCTGAGTTACCGTGCTGACGGACGTGATGGGAGTGGTATACGTGGGTGTCTGCGTAGTTTCGATTGGGGTGGTAACGGTGTATAAGCTACTAATTACTCCGTTAAAGTACCTACGAAGGTTTTCAGGCGTTACAGGAAAACCAATTCTATCTTCCACGGCTTTCTCGGAGAGTATTGCAATAACCTGCGTAGCATTTAATGCTCTGTGCAGGTTGAAAAACTCTTCGACTACCTCTTCACCAGGTGTAGCTGTTTCCCTAGTGTATTGTTCTACTATGAATGGATAGTATATTAGGGATCCAGCCAGAAAGTCTAGGGAGACCCACCCTAGTCCAGGAATGTAAGCCATTGTAAAAGCGTGAGGTCCATTATTCAGAAAGATGTATGTAACATTTTCCACCGGCATACGATATTCGAAGCCATCTATATACGTATATCCGCTGACCATGAGGGCCGGTATGTTATAGTAATTGAGCAGTTCGACCAGTATTCTAGACATGTCATCGCAGTCCCCTTTACGCGCCTCAATCACGTCTTCTATGCTCCTAGGGACCTCGCTCGCCGTGTAGTTAATGTACTCGGAGTATATGAACCGCGCGGCCGTGACCGCGAGTCCCAGCGAACTGGCGTTTTTAATGTCCATGCCGAATTTGTCGCGAAACCACTCCTCGTATGCGGGGACAACCACTTCAATTACTTTGGGATGAGGGGGACTTATGTAGTCTTTCCGCACCTCTGAGGGGATCGAGTCTTGGAAGCTGGGATAAGAATATTTAGGGTTATACATAGCCATCATTAAGTACGATCGTATCATGCTGAATTCTTTACTACACAATCGTACCTTGCTGATGAAAAACCCTTCAAAGGGACTACCGGCTTCAACCTTGAACGTGAATGCTTTTAGTGATTCATTAAACTCCAAGTTGTAGTATGCTATGTGCTCAACCACTTGTTCGAAGCCTTCTACTAGGGAGATGTTTGTAGGCGTTTCAAGAAACAAGTCCTCGCTTATGGTAGAATTATACACCACGATGCCGTTAAGGAAGTACATCGTACTACATTCTGTAAGTGGAAGACTCGTATCCGAGCTTGTTGAGAACGCGTTCATGAGGAGTGCGAGTGAGAGTGAGAGCGTTATTAGTGCAAGTGATAGCAACCTACTAGACTTGAGCACAGTAATCCCCATTACAACTTTGAATATGTCACTTAATAAGTACATCTAAAACTACTTGGTGTATTCTTGGACCCACGTTCCTTATCTTCCGGACTAATGCTATTTCATAGTCGTCTACACCAAGCTCTTTGAACCTCTCTTCAACCGTTTTCCACGATCTATCCTTCCAGTTCTCGCCTTTAGTTACCTTAGAGTGAAGATATACGTGCACCCAGCCCTTATTGCACTTAAGCGCCTTGAGGGCATAAGGCAGATACTCCAGTGCCAATTCCGGGTAAGGCATTAAAACCCTATCCGCCGCGTTTTTTAAGCGCCCTTCAACGAGTTCTTTGGCGTCTCCTAAAAGCGGCACGACTACCCCGTCTACTTTATTTAGTTTTACGTTCTCAACCATGTAGTTGTACGCGTGGGGATTTATATCGATGCTGTATACCTTAAAGGGCTTAGCGTGTTTTGCTATGATTATGCTGAAAAGCCCTGCGCCAGCGAACATGTTCACCACGACTTCGCCGGGTTTTACTAGTCTAGCCACCCTCATGTGCTCGTAGTTTAAACTTGGCGATACATAGACCTTAGTTACGTCAACCTTAAACAAGCAACCATGCTCTTTGTATACTGTTTCACTACGTGCTTCGCCAGCAAGCCACACATACTTCCTCAGCCTGTATTCTCCTTCAATACCGGGTATTGCAGCCCACACGCTTTTAACGTAAGAGAACCTATTCAAGAGTTCTTCTGCGATCGGCCTCAGTTCCGCTGGGTCCAGCCCAATGGGGACTCTAATAAGGGCCAGGTCGCCTACGAATTCCACTCTTTTCCATAACTTCTTCGCATACTCCTCCCCGAGAACCTCTCTCGCGATCCTCTTCAACAGCGTTCCGCGTGTCAAATTCCCATGCCTTTGTTGAAGCCGCAGAGGCCATTAATAGGGCACTCCCAGCACTTGGGTTTACGGGCTTTACATGTTTTACGTCCATGCGCTATTAGTAGCAAGTGCAGCTTCAGATAATTGTTTGGACTAGTATTTTCCATCCAGAACTTCCTTATTTCTTCATAGTTACCTGACTTTGCATAACCGAGCCTCCTGGTTATACGAGCTATGTGCGTATCCACAGGGAATACCGGTACACCGTAGTACATTAACAAAACAACGTCAGCTGTTTTGTATCCTACGCCTGAAAGACCCATGAGCTCCTTCCGCGCGCTATTCACATCTCCTTGCTCAATGTACAGCCTAATAGCATTATCCACATCTCTTCTCAGGAAGACCTCTGCCAACTCCCTTATTCTACGGGCCCTTTCATAGTGCATGCCCGCAATTCTTATAAGATCAGCTAGTTCTTCGACGCCTACTTCTAGAACCCTGCTCGGTGTCACTGAGCCTAGCTTGGACTTTAAGTTGGTATAGGCCTTCAATGCGTTCCTGTCGCTGGTGTTCTGGCTTAACATTACCGCTACAATGAACTCAAACAGCGAGGTATTCCTAAGCCTCGGCGCCACGAAATCCTCTGTGCCGAGAAGGTGTGCCTTCAAAAGCTCCTTATATATTTCATCTCCAATCAAGCTGGTGACCCTTAAGGATAAGCCCTTTCGCGGAACCTGGGGAACGGCACGGTCTCCCTTATGTGGTCCAGCCTGGCAATCCACATCACTACCCGCTCAATGCCTAGACCGAATCCACTATGAGGTACGCTACCGTATTTACGGAGATCTAGATACCACTTGTAGTCGTCCGGGTTCATGCCCTGCTCCACTATTTTCCTATACAATGTATTGTAGTCGTCTTCGCGTTCACCACCACCAATGATCTCCCCATAGCCCTCCGGCGCGAGGAGGTCAAAGCCTAAAACGACATCGGGCTGCGACCTATCAACCTTCATGTAAAAGCTCTTAATCTCCTTTGGGAAGTGAGTTATGAAGAAAGGTGTATCGAAGTCCATGGTAAGGACCTTTTCCTCGTCGGCGCCCAGATCATCCCCCCACCTAATGTTTACGCCCTTCTTCTGAAGGATTTCTATTGCTTCGTCGTACTTCATTCTCGGATAGGGTATTCGAGTAGCCTTCTTTAAGGCTTCAACATCTCTTCTCAAGTCGACAAGCTCACTTCTCCTCTCCTCGAGTACCTTTTCCACAATGTACGCTACAAGCTCTTCCGCGACTCGCATCATATCGTCCATGTGGTACCAGGCAGCCTCAGGCTCGAGGTGCCAGTACTCTGCGAGGTGTCTTCGAGTCCTCGACTTCTCGGCTCTAAAACTCGGAGTGAGACTAAATACTTTTTCGAGAACATATATTAATGCCTCAAGGTATAGCTGAGCACTCTGGCTCAGGTAAGCGCGCGTGCCGAAATAGTCTACTGGAAAGAGGGTTGCACCCCCTTCACAAGCTGATGCCGTTATGATTGGTGGAGTGACCTCCCACCACCCGTTACCAATAAAGTACTCTCTGCCAGCTTTGAGAACAGTGTGTTTTATCTTGAAGATCTTCGCGTACTTCGGGCTCCTTATCCAGAGGTGCCTGTTATCAAGTAGGTAGTCTACGCCTTCACCACCTTTTATTGGAAAGTCCCTACTGTAACCCGTAATCACGAAGTAATCTGCTTCTATCTCATAACCTCCTGGAGCCCTTTCAGACTCTTTAACGACACCGCAGGTTATCACACTGGCTTCCAGCCCGATGTCCTTCAACTCGTCTATGAGGTGCTCTCCAAGTCTAGAGGCATCAGCGACTACTTGGATGGTTCCCGTGGAATCACGTACTCTTACAAACGCTTTTTTACCGACAACGCTTCTCCTGTAAATCCAGCCACGTATGCATACTCTCTGGCCAACATTAGCCTTGCTCATCACGTCTTCAACGTGTTTAAGCTCTATGAGCATACGCGTCCCTACTATGCTTAACAAGATTATGGTTCTTTAAAACCTCTTTTTCTCAGGGGAGCCTCCTGGCCATAACGTACGCATCTTCACCATCTAGGTAATAGCCCTTTTCCACCTTGACCTTTTTGTAGCCGAGCTTCTCGTAGAGGCTTATGGCTGGCGTATTCGATACCCTGACCTCTAAGTAGGTTTCACCGCACCTGTAGTCATCGTGCATACTTTTCATGGCATATGCCATTAAAGCGTAGCCTAGTCCGTGGCGTCTGTAATCTTCCAGCACAGCTATACTTACTACATGGCCGCTTCTTACTAAGAAGTGCTTGAAGAAACCCGGTTTCAGCTCTACGCGGGTCATAATGTACCCTACCACTTCGCCCTCGGGTGACTCTGCTACATAAAACGCCTTACCCCAGCTTTCAAGAAGCTCTTCGAAAAACTGCCTGGGGTAGTGCTCGGGAAGCGAGGTCAAGTTTACCTCTATTACCTTATCCAGGTCATCCCTAGTCGCGTTGCGAACCCTGTAACCAGGTGCTTTCGAGGAAAGCCTTTTCAAGGCTTCTCCAAATATCGTATAAATGTCTGTCTCCTTCATAAATAACCCTTATATAATTAACTCAAGTAAGGGATATAATATGAGCCCCAGTAAAGCCTCGCTAAGCGAGGAAATCAGTGCCCTAGTATACCAGCCGCTTCAAGGTAAGAAGTTGGTTTTAGGAGTGACGGGGTCATCTGCTATATACAGGTCAGTTGACTTGGCAAGAAAGCTCATTAGGATGGGAGCTTCTGTGAAGGTAGTTATGACCAGGTTCTCCACTAAGCTAATGAGCCCTGATCTCTTCTACTGGGCGACAGGTAACAAACCCTACACGGAGATGACTGGCGAGACAGAGCACATCGACCTAGCCAAGTGGGGGGATGCGATGGTAATAGCCCCAGCAACTCTAAATACAATGAGCAAGATAGCCCATGGCGTACTCGACGAGCTCTTACCACTAACGGCTGTAACGATGCTTGGAGATGGAAAAAGAGTAATCGTAGTTCCGGCGATGAATATTAGGCTAATGAACTCACCTCAGTACAAGAAGGCAGTAGAAGTGCTCCAAGATCAGGGTGTATTCATAGTCCCACCTCTCATAGAGGAGGATAAGGCGAAATATCCACCGCTAGCCGATCTATCGCACTGCATAGATGCACTCGTGAACAGGGGCAAAGACCTAGCAGGGCTGAGAGTTCTGGTCACAGCTGGCCCGACACGGGAGCGTATAGACCCTGTTAGGGTAATAACAAATCCGAGTTCCGGGTTAATGGGAGTGCTCGTAGCAAGGGAAGCTGCATGCAGAGGGGCAGAGGTAACGCTTGTTCAGGGGCAGCTATCCGTGGAGGCGCCTTACCTCGTAAAGAAGATCTACGCGGAGTCTACCGAAGAAATGGCCAGCACGGTGAAGAGCTTAACCAGCGACTTAGAGTTTGATGTAGGGGTGTTCGCAGCTGCGCCGGCAGACTATAGGCCTACCGTCTCCAGTAGTGTAAAGGTCTCTTCGAGAATGATGCCGCGACTAACGTTAGAGCTGGAAACCACGCCCAAGGTCATTAAGCAGGTAGTGCGGAGACCGCGCCTACTGATCGCATTTGCCGCTGAAACGGCTAGTGGCGAGGAGCTCGCCGAGAAAGCGCGTGAAAAACTAGCAGAATACGGAGCGGATTTGCTAGTAGCGAACAACGTCTTATCCGACTTGGGAGGCTTCGGTAAGGAGTTCTTGGATGCTGTGATTATCGATTCGAAGGGCATCGTCAAGAAAGGTATATTACTGAAATACGAAGCTTCAAGACTTATCTTGGACTATGTCGTGGAGAATCTAGGTAAACACTAGGATGCTATAGCCTTCAAGACCTCGAGTGGCGATCCGAACACCTCGTAGAATTTACCAGCATAACTCCTCCTCGCGGTGTTCATGAAATCGTTAATAGTCTTGGCAACGACGCTGTCCATCGGCATGTCTAGTGGCTGTGGATAGTAATAGTCCATGCCTTTGATAAGGCTCGTAGCGAAATACCATAGAAGTTTGTCGATCTTTCTACCTTTAACGGGTACCGTGGAAACACCGCTCGAATTGAAAGACGTGTAGATGACGTACAGCTCGTCTACAGGTACCTGTAAGTCATGAGGAGTATGGCCTATTAATGCATCTAAATCTACCACTTCATAGCCGTGTTTTGTCTTACTAGTGGACTTTACAGTAACGCCGTAGAGCTCTCTCACTCTGGGATCAAAAACCAGTACCCGTGTGCCGGTTATTATATAAATTGCATCATTTGCCTTGACGACTGTGTTCTCGGTCGAGTACACCTCATAGCCTAGGCTAAGGGCTATGGAAGACATCGTGCTTTTACCGGTGTGGGGAAAGCCTAGTAGTAGCACGTTCTTGTTGTTCAGTCTTAATGCAACGGAGTCTGTTAACATGATATAGCCCTCCTTTGCGAGGCTACGTGCGAAAACCTGTACCAGGAAGAAGACGGGTGGTTCGTTCACATAAGCCTCCGGGTATTCACCTTGAACTACGTACGTATCAGGTTCCATGCTCGAAAACGTAGCAGATAAAACCTGAAAACCCTTTCCAGGGAGCCAGTATACCTTCGCCGCAATACTAGAACACACATTCAAGTTAACCGTAGGCAGATACCTCCTAGTAAAGCTCGACTCCAAGGCCCTTAAAAGTTCTGCCGGGTTACCAGCTTCGACCTCTATGCACACGTTCGCGATGCCAAGCCTTAGCATTAGGGCCCTTGTACAGGATAATGCGATGTCCGGGAATATAAATGCCGGTAGGCGAGATGGTAGCTGGTGAGTAGCGTGCAGTAATGTGGTATTATGGAGTGTGTACGGTGGGGGTGCAAAACAGTATTAGCCGTTGATTCGCGTAGCGGGTTTATAGGAAATTGCGCGGGATTCCCCATCTAATCTATGTGAGGTGGGGGGTTAAGTTGGGGGAAGCTCAATGTAATTTTGGATTCCGAGAGCTCCTTGAGCCTATTCAGTATGTGCTTTAACGCGTCCTGCAGTGTAGCGTTGTTATCGTATTTACTAACTATTTCTTCGAGCTCTTCGCGCTTTTTCCTCTTAAATTCCCTAGCCTTCTCAATCATCAGGGGGACAGCCCTAACTACGTTATCAACTATCGTTATGCTGGCGGCACGGGCAGTTCTAGAAAGCGGGTTTAAGTCTATGGCTATGACGGTTTTACCCATTTTACGTAATGCTTCAGTCCTATCGCCGTCTTCTAGCGGTACGAGCACGACGTCGGCTATTAGTATTCCTCTTGGACTAACTCGCCTCCTCTCGCTAAACAACTCGGGTATCGTTGCGGAGGCGTCTTCGCCTACGCCGAGCACTTCTTCGGCGCCGTGCTCTCTAAGCCACATAGCTATTGCTTCTTCCCTTTCACGCGACCTGTAAAAGAGGTTTATCTCTATTTTAGCGTTTACTTCTCTTGCAAGTTCAACGATTTCACGGGGTATAAGTGCGGCCGTGTTGCCGTTAACTGAGATCACGGGGTACTTCGCCAGTATGAGCGACGCGATAGCGGCTTCTACCGCCTTTACAGCGAATGGTTGTGTTTTTTCCCCGATTAGGTAGTCGAAGCACTCACCGCGCCCATGTGCTATTAGGCCCTCTTCTACTACTATTCTTCTTCTAAAGCACTCAACGAGTCTTTCTCTGATGAGTAAGCTGGCCCTTCTAGGGTGATTTGGTGGAATGTGCAATTGTAACACCAATACTCGATATAGTTGCGTGAAGAGCTTTAATACCCCGTCTCCTCAGCTCTTCTAGGATGTCCCATGCGTATTCCCTCTCAATCCACACTACTAAGGCTGACTTCTTCAAGTAGTAATCAACGATTCCCGGCAATCCATCAACTATGCTCCCCACTCTGGTATAATTAAACAGCTTGCTCGTGAACCTCTTGGAGCACTCGAAAAACGTTTTTAAATCCTCATTTTCAATTACTTTTTCCAATAAAACCTTGCCTAGCCCGTAATCTTCCGGCTTCATGCGGGAGAGCATCGCCTTTGTCGGCTCCAATTCCCCGAGCTCTATGACCACGAGGTCCACCCGTTCGCGGAGAATAATCCTGTAAGCAAAACCTATTCCTGGAGCTCCCGGCTTCAAGCGTATTGCGAACCCACCTGTATATTCAGCTATAACATCACCCAAACCCGTACCGTACTCCACCTCAAGGACATGCGCTGCTTGTAGGGCTCTAAGTAGCGGCCTACTAGTAGCGATGTGCGTTGCAATGGAATGCGCTATGAGTATGGCAGCTGAAACCCCGAAACCCCGTCCCAGTGTCAGCGGTGCAGTAGCCGTGGTTTTGATGTTCACGCCCGCGCTCTTGCAGATTTTCTCCGCCTGCTCACTAAACAAGCTTTCTCCATTTAGCACGATACTACAAGGACCCAGCTGAAACGTGGCATTGAGGTAAAGCGATAAGTTCAGTCCAGCACCAATACTTCCAGCTTCCAGTGGATTTTCAGCGTAGTAGGGTACCCATATACCGGAGACGTGAAGAGGTACCACGATTAAAGGCTTAGGAGAGCTCATGGAGGCTATTTCCTTAAGTAGTTGTTTAGTACCAGCGGTAGGAGCTGCCATCCGTGCTCAATTAATCCGAGTAGCCCCTTAGAGCAATCCCGCTCTGTGAACCGCATTACGCCATCGGGTTGTATACCCGGCACGTAGAATGCTACGGGTACAGGATCATCAGTATGAGCTCTCTTGCTAGGCGGGGTAGCGTGGTCCGCTGTAACTAGAACAGCATACTTATCAGCGTAATCTAGGAGCGACCGTACGAAGTACTTGTCGATTTCCTCTACTCTACGTTTCTTCAACTCGAGGTCCCCGTCATGGCCCGGCTCATCGGGGCCTTTCAAGTGTACGTATACGATATCGTTTTTCTCGAGCGCGTTCAGCGTCACGTCAAGTCTTTTCTCGTAATCGAGTTTCAAGTTACCGGTGGGGGGTTCTAGTGGTACGATGTTTGCCCCGAAAGCTTTACCGATGCCTATTTCGACGGGCATTTCAGCCAGAACCGCGAACTTGCAACCATACTTAGTGTTCAATGGCGTGGCTCTAGGGGCTCTCCCGCCCGCATCTCTAAGTAGTATTGCATTAGCTGGTGGAAGACCTCTTCGAGCCCTCTCCTCGTTGACTGGATGGTTTTCGAGAATCTTAACGGCGTTGTCGAAAAACAAGTTCGCTAATTCGGCCGTTATCCGGGCTTCCTCACTATCATCAAGCGGTACTATGCTTTCTACGAAGAGCTTTGGCTTGTCAACTGCCAAGCTGACAAGCCCCTTTCTCACGTAAGCAGGGTCGTTATTACTTACCATGGGTGAAAGCCTCTTATTCACGCTGCCAATAACGACTACTGCTCTGTGCCCTATAGTTGCTACGACCCTAACGTAACCACCATGCGTACCGAGGTTCATCTCGTCGAGCGCCTCTGCGAGCTTCTTAGCTTCTTCTGTTGAGAGGTTTCTGCCAACCCTTCTATCGATTATCTTCCTCGTAGTAGGATCTATCGTGGCGAAGTTAGCCCTGAACGCAACCTCGAAACCCTCTTTTATACTAAGACCGGCTCCTAGCGCTTCAAGAAAGCCTCTACCCGTGTGGACCTCGTGAGGGTTGTAGCCGAGAATCGATATTACCGCTTCATCGCTTTCCGGCGAAACTCCGCGCTCTACAGTGTACATTAAGCCGCACACGCCTCGACTAGCTATCCAGTCCAGGCCGGGTTTCTCGGCGAGCTCTAGTGTGGTAACTGGATCTTTCAAGCTATCGGCTACACCGTCTATAACCAGGTAGAGTAACTTGTACTTCAAGCCTCGCACCGGTTCCCAGGGCATTTATTAGCTAGAAGCCAAAATATATAACCCTAAGAAATCGTGCTTTACTGAAAGACCAGAGGTGGCAATTATTTCAAAGTATGCTATTAGAGTGGAGAACCTCGTTAAAATATACAGTAGAGGGACAATGGCGCTCAGCGGCCTTACGTTTACTGTAAACCATGGGGAGATATACGCGCTAATAGGCCCTAACGGTAGTGGCAAAACTACTACTCTCCGAATACTCGCTACCTTAATAAAGCCTACAAAGGGGTTGGTGGAAGTACATGGTATAAACGTCGTTCAAGAGCCCCTTAAGGTTCGCTCATTGATAAACTACCTTCCTGAAGAGGCCGGTGCCTACAGGGATCTCTCAGGCGAGGACTTCTTAAGGTTCATGCTGTCTATGAGGTTTAGTAAACGCATGCTTGAAGAGGCCGTAGAGGAGGCCATTGAGATCAGCGGACTCGGTAAGGACTTGAAGAGACCTATTAGGACGTATAGTAAGGGTATGAAGAGGATCCTCGCGCTCAGCGCGGTACTCGCATCTAAGCCCAAGCTACTACTACTCGACGAGCCGACGGCAGGACTTGACGTGGAGAAGGCCCTTTTCGTGAGGAATTTAATAAGGAAGTATAATAGGGAATACGGCATAACGGTTCTTCTAAGTAGTCATAACATGCTCGAAGTTGAATACCTCGCGGACAGAGTTGGAATAATGTATGCGGGCAAGCTAATAGGTGAGGGATTGCCCAAAGAGCTTAAAGAAGCCCTTGGCGCCGTCAACCTGGAAGAGGTGTTCATTAGGCTTAAGGAGAGGGCATAAAGCATGGTTCTAGCGCAGTTAGTTAAGAGGGAGATAAAAGCATTTTTGAAGAATCCAGCATTCATAGGCACCCTCATATTACTTGTAGTCTTCTACGCCGCTCTAGGCGGCATGATGCGAAGAGGTATTGAAGAAGCGCAGAAAGCCGTGGTGGAGACTAGTATTGGAGTGGTCTTGGAGGAAGACACACCGCTAACACGTGAGTTAATCAATGCGCTCAATGTAACGTTACAAGGACGCGTTAGTCTGCATGGCTCGTTAAGAGAAGCAGCGGAAAAAGCCAGTATTGGGATACAAATACCCATGGGCTTCACGGCGAACGCTACCGGTAGTGGTAAAATTTCGCTGAATAGTATAGTTAAGGTTGACAGCTTCTCTACAACCATTATACAAGCCAAAACAGCTGTGATATCGCAAATAGAAAACATTATAAAGAGAATACTCCCGCTAGTTCTCAGCGCTATTTATGGTCAGCGACCCTCTAAAGAAGTAGACGTGGTGATCCGGGGAACGGCGCTTTTCTACAACAAAGAAGTGGATGTTTACGTCTTAACGGGTTTCTTCTCGTTTATTCTGATGTTGCCGTTACTGGTGGCAATAGTATTTGGATCTAACGCAACATACGCTTCGCAACTTGTTGCGTTTGAAAAAGCCGAAAAGGCTTTTGAAATGCTCCTAGCACAGCCTATTAGGAGAAGCTATATAGTGCTAGCGAAGATCATGGGCGCATCAATAGCAACTATGATATTCTCGGTAATATACCTGGTAGGGCTGTTTGCCATGTTTACTGGCATGGCGCCGACAGGTACCATAGAGTCCGGTCAAACAATGGCTTCAGCTATCCTTTCAGAGCTCTCACGGCAACTTGGAGTGGACTTGGCACCCCACATAGCGCTCTCGGTAATAATATCGCTTGTTCTCGGATTACTTGTTTCGGGTTCCATTGGCATAGTGCTTGGCTCTTTAGCTCCCGATGAGAGGACGGCCGGCATATTAACGACCCCTGTAATGCTACTTTACTTCGGAATAGCATTTGTGTTCATGTTTATGGGAATACAACTGAGTATTCCGCTTTCTATAATTGCCGGTATTGCGGTAATGCCTATACCGACCATTTACATATTATCGCTAATAGTAGGGGAATTTTCCTACGTCACTATTTCAATAACAATAGCGGTAACAACGTGTCTGCTTCTAATTGCGACATCCGTATTCCTGTTTAATAGGGATATCGTAGTGCTGGGCCTTAGGTTAAAACTAAAACGCGAGTGAGTGTTAGTGCCTCTTTTCGTGGGAGTAGAAGTAGTGCTCTCTAGAGGGGAAGGCAGCACTTTTTACATCTTCAACGTACTTTTTAATGGCGTCTATGATGATGCTTCTCAAGTCGGCATACTTCTTCGCAAATGGCGGAATGTTCTCGTACAGGCCGAGAACATCGTGTAGAACTAGTACTTGACCATCACAGTACGGGCCGCTCCCAATACATATGGTCGGTATAGATAGCTCCCGTGTTACCTCTTCCACCACGTCAGCTGCTGTATACTCTATAACAAGGGAGAAGGCGCCCGCCTTCTCTAGCTCCTTCGCGTCTTCAATAATCTTTTCCCTTTCCGCCTCGCTAATACCGTGTTTTCTGTAACCACCTACTAGCAATGCCCTTTGAGGATTTAATCCTATGTGCCCCATTACGGGTATGCCAGCTCTTATAAGGGCTTTTACCACATCTGCCATCTCAGCACCGCCCTCTATTTTGACGGCTTCTGCTCCCGCCTTGATCATCAGGCCGGCGTTTTTAACAGCATCTTCAGCACTAACCTCGTAGCTAAGAAATGGCATGTCGCCTACAACAAGAGCGCGGGGTTTTGCTCTTGCAACGCTCGAAACGTGTAGAAGCATCATCTCCATGGTGACAGGTAGCGTGGAGTCGAAACCGTGCACGACCATTCCGGCGCTATCACCAACGAGTAACACGTCTACCCCCGCTGCATCGGCAAGTCTCGCGGTGATGTAGTCGTACGCGGTAATCATGGCGATTTTCTCGCGGCCTTTCATCTTGAGGATTTCTCGCACCGTTTTCTTCGACATAGTTCCACCGCATCAAATTAGTGTAGGAAACCATAAAATTCATTCAATAAGTGCATTTCTCGCCTTTTCAGCGAGCTTTACTAGCAACGTGAGTGTGTGATTAACAGAGGTGCCTTTACCTAGTGTTCTAGCCACATATCCGTTAATGTAGTCTACTTCTGTCGTTTTACCGTGAACGACATCTTGCGCCATGCTGGAGATGTTGTCCGCTACGGCTTCCACGTTCCTCTTAACGTAAGCTAAGAGCCTTTCCTCGTCTAGCTCGTATCCTTGGAGTTTTGCGGCTTCGCAAACCTCTCTTAAGATCAGCCTGGCAAGCTCAAGGCCTTCCTCTTCCAAGATAACCTTATTACGTGCCCTTAGTACTGCGGTCATGGGGTTGACGACCGCATTTAGTGCGAGCTTTAGCCACCTGTAGTAATCAATGTCACTTACAACCCTGAAATCTAAGCCGCCCAACCTGAAGACTCTAGTGAGCTCTAAGAGCTCCAAGCACAGCGCTTTTCTACATCCAACCAGCATTACGTTCCCTCCATGATAGATCACTCTGCCACGTTTTGCTCTTTCCGCGCCGTAATACACCACGCCCCCAGCCACTTTAGTTCCGTGAATACTTTCCTCGGCTAATTCTAGGCTCCCGAACCCGTTTTGAAGCATTATGACTAGTCCTTCGCGAATAGCTATTTTCTGCGTGAGCCTTAGGCTCCCTGGTACATCGTATGCCTTAACAGCGTTGAATACGAAGAAGCACCTATCAATGGGGGTTTCATGGTGCCTTGGCACGACCGGTACCAAAAATTCTTCGTTGAGCTTTTTATCATACACATACACACCTCCCTGATTTTTTACTTCTTTGTAGCTCTCTTCGGAGGCGTAGTATACTGGTATGTGTTTAATGCCACTACGGTATAGGAAGTATGCGAGCACCCCGCCCACAGCGCCTCCGCCGATGATGCAGATACCGTCATCACGGCTCATGAATACCACCTACAATGTTCTTCAAGTATGACTCTAACTGATGAAAGCTTTCTGCAAAAATGTATGCTACCGGTTCAAGCCCTAGGCCCCCGAAATCGCATACTACTTGTGGCTTCTCGAGAAGGGCTTTTTCGATGCTGACCCAGAAATCGTCTTCTCGAAGATGCGGCCCTGTATCTACGACGTGCATGCCCATCTCTGCAAGTGTGTTTTTAACCCGTTTGGCGCACTTAACGTTAAAGCAGAACTTCAACTTAGGATTACTCTTCGTGGCCATTAACAGTACACGGGCGACGTGCCTACTACCACCATAAGCCGGCTCACCGTAGAAAGTCACGCCTCCGGCTATTTTGATTATCCTCCCTGTCAGGCCTATTATGTCACTCACACTTTTCGGCGTCCTCGGTGCATACGCTAAATTAGACCCAACTTCGGGAATTAGTTTCTCGAGGCCCCGAATTGTTAGCACTGTAAAAAGTAGCCCCTTGTAGTACTCTATTTCGGGGTCCCTGAAAACCCCCGTTATGCAGAGCTGTATGAGGTCTTTCCGGGTACCGCATATAGCTCTGAGTGCAAGCTGATTTACTACGGTGAAGGTCGTTGAGATGAACCTCTCATAGTCCTCGCTAATGGCGATCTCCACGAGAATATTCACGTAGTGCTCGATAAAGTCACGAGAAAGCCCCAGCTTCGCGAGCCCCGCGTAATATTCCTCTAGTGGTTTTCGCAGGATTTTGCTGATCATGGGCTGCGTAACTTCGAGGTAGTTAGCTATTTTTCTCTGACTTATCCCGGCTGAGCTTAGTTTATGTGCTAGTATTCCCCTCATAGCTGGTAGTATTTTTGATGAAACTAGCTCGTGTATTAACATTAGCTAGTGCACCGGCACCACGAGTACTTACAGTATAACGGGGTTTTTCAAGTTTGCTTGATACCATGTCGGCGAAATTCAAGATCTCCCTGAGGATTGCGAGCTCGCCGGCGAAGGCCTCCTCGTACTTTTCCATTTCTACTATGAGCTCTACAATTTTGTCAAGTTTATTGAAAACGAAGTTCTTAAATAGTTCTCTATCACCGTTTGTGAGGCTCTCTTTGAGTGCTAGGCGTCGTAACATTTCGAGTGTATTGCGCGGTTCCATGCACCTGTACTTTACCAATAATGCTTTCAACTTAGGGTCTTCCACCGACATGCCGAGGTACTCGTTGAGAACGCTCCTGGTAGCCTCCATATCTACAAATTTCCACCAGGTTTGGCTGGATGAAGAATATGATTTCTCTACTACACCGTACTCCTTTTCAAGGATTCTGAGTACATTTGCGGGGTTGTATACGAAGCCCGCCGAGCTCAACTTTAGCACTAGGTGCTTAAAGCTAAAATCCCCGAATCTATGGTCTATATTGGGGTCCTGCGCCACCTCGTACGCAGCCTTAAGTACCACTAAGCCTCTTTCACCGAATCTTTCCAGGAATAGCCGTACCCTGTCAGCTACGTTTAATTGCTGCAATAAAACACCCGCATACTATATTGTAGTATTACAGGATATAACTCTTTTCCACTACTAGTTCTAGTGGGGTATTACTGTGAGTGTTGTAGTCGAAGCAAAAGAGGTTTACAAAAACTACGGTAAGGTTCAGGCACTTCGAGGGGCTTCATTAACAGTGAAGGAAGGCCAGGTCTACGGGCTCGTAGGACCTAACGGTGCGGGCAAAACCACGCTTTTGAGGATACTGGCGGGGCTCGCAAAGCCAGCTAAAGGATCCGTGAAGGTCTGTGAACTAGACCCTTACAGGAACTACGAAGAGGCGCGTCGATATATCGGATACTTACCTGAGGACGCAAATACGTACGACTTATTAACCGGGTACGAGCACCTAGTTCTCTACGCAAACCTCTATGGGGCTTCAAGCGATAGTATCAAGTACGGGGTGGAACTAGCCGCCCTAGGTAGTAGGCTGTACGATCTCACAAAGACCTACAGTAAGGGCATGAAACGTAGACTTCTAGTAGCGTTAGTGCTCATGAGGAGACCTAAAGTCGCGTTGCTCGACGAGCCCACGGCGGGGCTGGACGTGCATGCAAGCCTCTCCGTTAGGAGAGCCATTAGGAAATACGTCGTTGAAACGGGGGCAACGGTCATAGTTAGTAGCCACAACATGCTTGAAATAGAGTACCTCTGCGATAAGGTAGGGCTTATATATGGAGGTAAAATAATTGCCGAGGGTGCCGTGGATGAGCTTCTAGGGAAATACGGTGCTAAAAACCTCGAAGAAGTCTTCGAAGTTGTTGTAGGTGATTGAGGTTGAAGCTCGCCAAGAAGCTTAGAATCCTGCTATGGAAGGAGTTGAAAGAGATCTCAAGGGATAAGAAACTAGTGGCGACCACTATATTGTTTCCCTTGGTCTCATTACCGGCTATAGGGTTTCTCACCGCCTTGCTCCTTTACTACCAGCCAGTAGTAATCGCTATAGTGAACGAGGACGCCGGCCCAAGTACTGTTACTAGCTGGTTTATTGAGAACGTAGTCAGCGCACTCACCTCGGCAGGCCATTCCGTGGTCGAGGTGGATGACTTGGAATCGGCGCTGAGAAACGCCACAATAGACTTGATCCTGATTATTCCTGGGGGCTTTCACGAAAACGCAACGAGCTTTGATAAAGTAGCATACGTAGAGATAATCAGGCGCGCTGGAGTTTCGGAAGAAAGGGTTAACCGAGTCGAGCAGGATGTTAGAAACACTATTACGAGCATATCTCTGAGTTTATCTGAGATGAAGATACGCGAATTAGCCGAGAAGGCCGGTGTGGAGGAATATAGCGTGGAGGCCATTAGAAACCCCGTTCAAATCAAAGTTCCAGTATACGTCACTCCCAAGGGCGAGCCTGCTAAGCCCGAGGACATCGTAAGACCTTTCATCGCTAGGTTACTGATCCTCTCATTTTCCTTCATAGTTACGCCGGCATCGTCTTTCATAATTGATGGTATCGTAGGCGAACGCGAGAGGAAAACCATGGAAATGCTATTGGCATCTCCCGCGGGGTTATGGGACATGCTAGTAGCCAAGATCGTTGCTGCGTCGGTAATAGGTTTGATAGCTTCCCTAGCCGATATTCTCGGCTTGCTGGCGTATTTTGGAGTGCTCGTTACCGCTCTGGGGGGCTGGTTCATGGCCGTGTACGATGCTAGACTTGTACTACTACACGCGTTCACAGCGTTCTTGACGATACTAGTAACGGTGTCGATTTCAATACCTTTCATAACAAGAACACGTGGTATTAAAACCGCAAGTAACATTGCAGGACTTCTCTCGATTGTAGGGCTTGCATTCTTCGTCTCGGGCTGGATGGTGGATTTCTACAAGCTATCACGTGAAATATTCACAGCCCTCTTGGCAGTCCCATACGCTCACAGCATTCTCATTATTCAAAGCTACGTGTACGGGGACTACAATATGGTGGCGGCGAGTGTTTCCTTCCTAGTGATGCTCTCGTTAGCGGTAATGACCATTTCACTAAGAACGTTGGAGAGGGAGAAGGTCTTACTAGCTGGTTAGGGGTTCAGCTCTTATATAGGTTTATGTTGGTTGGTGTCATCGCTTCATCTCTGTTCCCCTGCATTGGTCTTGGGTTTGCATTACCCTTTGGGGTGTTCAGGGCGACCCCGAGCACCCCACATCTTGCTGTGTCTCGAGGAGAGCCCTTGTTGAGAGCTCTCGATCCCCCATCGAGGTACCTCCGCATATTGCTGTATAAAGGTGTTTATAAACATTTCTATCAATATCAACCAATACGAACAAATACGAAAACCGAAACAGTTGCACAAGGTGGTCATCCGGTAAACAAAGGGAAAATAAAAAATATTACTAATTCCTCTACATTGTTCCCCGCACTACCATAGGGCCGAAAACGGATCGCTGAACCCTTTACTCCACTACCTCTATGGGCTTACCAAGCTTCCTGCCTATTTTTACTAGCATATCTTTGACCATCACTTCGAAGGTCCAGTCCGGCTTCCAGCCCCACTCCTCCCTGGCAGAGCTATCATCTATCGTCCTGGGCCACGAGTCAGCTATTTGTTGCCTAAAGTCTGGTTTGTACTCCACTCTGAAGTCCGGTACGTATTTCTTAATTTCCTCTTCTAACTGCTTTGGTGTGAAGCTGAATGCCGTTACGTTGTAACCTACAAATAGTTTTAACTTCGATCTGTCCGCCTGCATTAATTGGATGGCGGACTTTACAGCATCAGGCATATACATCATTGGCAGCATCGTATCTTCCCTCAAGTAGCAAGTGTACGGTTTACCCTCTACGGCGTAATAAAATATCTCCACGGCGTAGTCCGTAGTGCCTCCTCCTGGTAGCGCCTCACTACTTATTATGCCGGGCCACCTCACCCCGCGGACGTCGATACCGTACTTGTTCACGTAGTATCTAGCTAGAAGCTCGCCAGCATACTTAGTTATACCGTACATCGTAATGGGCTCTATTATTGTATGCTGCGGTGTATTGTACTTGGGTGTTGTGGGACCGAAAACGGCTATCGTGCTAGGCCAGAACACCCTTAACCCGTACTCTCTAGCTAGTTCCAGCACGTTGTAATGCCCAATCATGTTCACCTTCCACGCCAGTTGCGGGTTTTTCTCGCCTGCAGCAGAGAGTAATGCAGCGAGGTTGTAGATTTCGGTTACATCGTATTTTTTAATGGCGCTTTCAACGGATTCCCTACTAGTGACGTCCACGCGCTCTACAGGACCCTCTGCTAGCCTCCCGGTAGGAGGCTTCGAGTGATATCCCGCTATGACATTGTTCCTCCCGTAAATTTCCCTCAACGCTGGTACGAGCTCTGCACCGATCTGGCCGGTTGAACCAATAACGAGTATTCTCGTCAATAGAGAAACACCTAAATTATTTCTAGTTTCCTACCCCACTTCTCATACACTGCTAAGGCTTTGTTTAAGTCGTCTTTCGTGTGGTCCGCGTTAACCTGGTTCCTTATCCTCTCGGTGCCTCTAGGGACCATTGGGTAAACTATTGGTACGACGAACACCCCCTCTTCAAATAGTGCTTTAGCTAGTTCACGGGTTTTCTTAGTGTCCCCGATTATGGCGGGTACTATTGGTGTTTGACTGTTACCAGTATTGAAACCTATGGATTGAAGCTCTTTTCTAAAGTAATCTGCGTTGCTGTGCAACCTCCTGACCCTTTCTTTGCCTTCGGAACTCATGACTATTTCAATGGCTTTAATGTTAGCAGCTATTACCGGTACCGGTGGCCCTGTGCTTAGTAGCCACGTTCTTGCCCTGTTTCTAATATATTCTATTATTTCGTGGTCCGAGCCGATCATGCCCCCGCTCGAGCCTAGCGCCTTAGAGAATGTGCCCATATGGAAGTCCACCTTATCTTCCACGTTAAAGTGTGCCGGCGTGCCGTGGCCCTCCCCCAGCACCCCGTCGCCGTGTGCGTCGTCTACGTATAGCATTGCATTAAACTCTTCTGCAAGCTTCACTATTTTGTCTAGTGGCGCGATGTCTCCGTCCATTGAGAAAACGGCATCAGTCGCTATGAGTATTTTGTTATACTTGCCCTGAGCCTTTCTTAACTTGTCTTCGAGGTCCGCTACATCGCAGTGGTTGTATATCATTCTCTCGGCTCTCGACAACCTCACTCCATCGATTATGCTTCCGTGGTTTAGCTGATCTGAGAGTATTAGGTCCCCCTGGTCAGCAATAGCTGGTATCGTACCCGCATTGACGGCGAAGCCTGTGGGGAAGAAGAGGCCGGCCTCTGTCCTCTTGAACTCCGCTATCTTCTTCTCCAGTTCTGCTAATATTTCATGATAGCCAGCAATGGCCCAAACGGCGCCGGGACCCCATCCGTACTTTTCCATGGCCTCGAGGGCGGCCCGTTTAAGCCTGGGATCATTAGCTAGGTTCAAGTAGTTGTTTGATGCCAGCATTACCACTTCTTTACCCTCAACAACTACTCGGGGGCCAGCGGGCCCCATTAATCTCCTGATCTCCCAGAACTCGCCGCGCTCGTAAAGCTCTTTTAACTTATTTTTATACGTTTCTCTAACCCACGACTTGGCCAAGGACACCCCCTTAACAAGTTTACTACGACTCGGTTTTTAAGCTATCTATATTTGAACATAGCATATTTATGAATACTTACTGCTCACAGCGCGTGGTCATACGATATATTACTGTTTAAAGGCACATCTGAAACGTGGGGTGAAACCCGGGTGAGCGAGCTTAGCGAACTAGTGAATAAGATCTCAAGGTACAATGCGCTCTCAGAGGATGAAATGCTAGATCTCTACGACAAGCTAGACAGCCTATACAACGACATAGCCTCCAGGTATCTAGAAGCGCTGATGTACCCAGATAAAAATAGAGAGCTGGTAAACAAGGTGATAGAACTGACCACTAAACTGCTAACTAAAGACAATAAAAGCATTGAAGAGGAATTAGCGCTACTAGCGCTACTAGACATTCTCGCAGCAGACCTCTACAATAAGACAATGGGCTTGGTACTCGCAAGTGAAAATGCGGGGAAGCGAGAGCCTTAGAGGGGTAAACCACGTAATCATTTACCCGGTCTCCATGTCATTGTATTCTACGCGTAAAGGGCCGTCGATTCTGGCACTTGGTTTCCTGCGCAACAGGCTCACCACCATGGCCTACTAGCTACACTTAGCAGTGCTTTTAGAAAAGCCTACTTTTCCGCTGCCGAGTTAGAACACGAACTACCCTTGGAAGCTACATAAACGCGTCCTCAAATTATTATTTATTAAAACCCTGAATGAAGTACCTTCAAAGATAGAAAGACCGAGCGGGTGGTATCTATACGCTACGAGTTGCCGGAGTGCGCACAGCCACCAGTGACCCCTTCAAGCGCTAATGGCTGGTTCAAGCCTCGTAAAGGAAAGTGCCAGAAAGCTCTACGTTAAAGCCTCAGACGGTGTCTTGATGGCCGTATACGTAGGTATCGCGGCGTATTCAGGTACGCCGCCTCTACATGCCGTGGAAAAAGTTAATGTATTCGTTGAAAAGTTACAGGATTATTGCGGAGGGGTTTCCGGTAGAATAATATTCCTGGTTGGCGGTTACGAGGGCCTCATGAAGATATTCGTTGATAAAGCGCTTGAAAGAGGCTTCAAAGTGGTAATACTGCCTCCCGCGGAACGGGAGCGCGATGATTTCCCCGAGGAAGCGATAATCATCAAGACCGGGGTAACGGCAACTCTTAGAAGCTCTATACTCGTGCATGCATCGGATTTCCTCGTGGCGCTTGGGGGCGGTTCGGGTACGTTGGAGGAAGTGATAACAGCACACAATGAGGGTAAGGAGGTATACATCCTTACCGATACAGGGCTTCCAACAGATGTTGTGAAAGTACTGCCTTCTAGGCTCAATAGGTGGACTAAAGGAAATTTGAAGAGCTTTAATGACCCGGAAGTGATGGCAAAGAGCGTTTGTGAACACGTTGCTAATAGTGGTAGTAATGTAAATCGCACCGCTCCCCGACTAGATGCTGTATACTAGTTTGAAGCCCCGGGAGTGAGGCTCTGCTTTGAGTACCTTTATTCTACCCACTTCACTAGTATCCTTAACGTGTGTACCTGTGCACGGTATGGCATTAATGCCTTCTATTTCAACTATCCTATAGGCGTCCCTCACCGGTAACCTCTGGAGATTTGGCGCATTGTACGCTCTTAATGGTAGCTCTTCGCGTTTAACCCAGTACGCCTTAACCGGCCTAGACTCCTGGGTAATTTTGTTTGCGTATTCCTCAATGAGCTTTAGCTTGTCAATACCTGGCACGTCTCCAGCATCGTAAACTACGTATGCCTCCGGTGGCCCGTGATGGGCATCCAGAGTATTTAGCACCTTGCCATAAACCCTCATGACGGCTCCGTCTAGTATGTGCCCGGCTGTGTGTAGCTTCATGACGAGATACCTGAAGTCCCAATTCACCAGTAGCTTTATAGGGAGTTCGCGTTCAAGCGCGCCTTTCACGACTTTACCGTAGTGTACTAGGACATTGTCTATTTCGAGAACCTTGAGGACAGAGAATTCTAAGTTATGCCCCATCGCTACACCTGTATCGCTGGGTTGACCGCCGCTTCGTGGATGGAATATGGTCCTATCTAGGACTACGTAGTATCGATCACCTTTCTCGTGCACGTAATCAATCACAGTTGCAGACAGCTCCCTGACATAAGGGTCTTCTAAATATACTCTAAGAGTAGGTTTCATGCTCCTAGTCCATGCGTGTAAATTAACCAATATATACACCACAAGATTTCTAACTAATACCGCGGTAGTAATAAACTTCATGCCAACGTGCTTCCTCGGCCAGTTGTGTTTAGGCCTTATACTCTACCTTCTCGCAGGATCTCCACGCTAACTTCTCCATCAGCCTAACCACAGTTTTCACAGCTTCAATTAGTAGCTCCTTCTCCACGCGAGGTACTCCAGCTGCTACCACGAGTACTTTTTTCGTCGTGCTGGTTACGCAGGTTTCGGAGGAATCTCTGTGAGGGTATACGTGCACTATTAATCCTTTACCGTCAACTAGTACTGGGTATCCCGGTACTAAGATCTCCTCGCGGCCGCCGAGCGGCTTAAACGGCTCTCCGCCAGCGCTGAGTTTAAGTGCCAGGGGTGGAGTTATTCTGTCCAGATCGTACATTCCTATCGGGACCATTGTATATGCTGATGCGATGTTACCCGCATCCACAACCGGGTTTATCCTAGGGAATTCTCCACGCAAAATTCTCCTCACAAGAGCCTCGCTCGAAGGCCTGGTTTTCGTTGGGTCTATTCCAATCTTCCAGTAGAAGTCACGATACGCCCTCACGGCCTTGTCGCTCTTTAAGCCGTTAAGCGTGTACTTGGACTTGATGTACTCCATTAACCTAAAAACCTCCTCTTCGAAAGCGTACTCTTTTGGGACCATAGGCCATTCGAGCCATGAAGCCGTATAGGCTAAGTGAACGCCCAGGTTCCGTACATCATCGGTTAATTGTACGAGATCTTCGAGGTTTATGCACAGATCCACGACGTGCCACCTGCATTAATTAACAACTTTGTGTTTTAGAAGCGCCTCTCCTTATCTTAAACTTTAATTTCAACGAGCTCTACTGGTACTCCTCGGCAGCCCTCTTATACTTCGAATGATCACCACGGTTTTAAAATCGGTCAATGGGAACTACCCCAGCCGCCTCCACCAGGCGTCTCCACGATTACCTCGTCTCCTGGTTCGAGTTGCACTGTAAACTTGCTCGGCATCTCTAACACCTTGCCATCTCTTTTCTTGATGATAACGCGTCCAGGCCTACCTGGTTTTCCACCAGCAAGTCCGTAAGGTCCTCGCCTAAACCTATCTGCGAGTACTGAGAGCGTGGCTGGTTCTAATACCCTGAATGCTCTCACTACTCCGTCACCGCCACGGTACAGGCCTTCTCCACCACTTTCTTCACGAATTCTGTAAGTGACATATAGTATCGGGTACGCTCGCTCGGCCATCTCTATTGGTGTGTTCAGGGTATTGGTCATGTTTACGTGTACACCGCTTACGCCGTGCTTACCGGGCCTGCCACCGGTTCCGCCGCCAATGGTTTCGTAATAGGCCCAGTAGCCTCTCGCGGGGTTATAGCCACCGAGCATTATGTTCATCATGGTCCCTGAACCTGCAGCTGGAACTCGCTCCGGCATGAGCTTTGATATAGCCAGTAGTACCACGTCTACGACTCTCTGACTGGTTTCTAAATTACCACCGGCAACAGGTGCTGGCCTTTTCGGGTTTAGGATTGTACCCTCAGGTGCGTGGATTTTAATGGTGCTGTAAAAGCCTTCGTTTACTGGTATGTCTCCGGGAAGTAGGGTTCTGATAGCGTAACTCGAGGCAGCGTATGTAACGCCCAGTACAGCGTTCAGTGGTACATCTACTTGCTGAGATGTCCCCGTGTAGTCCAAGTGTACACCATTCTCCGATATGCTGATCTTGACGTGTATGGCTATGTCTCTGTCTTCGAGCTCCAAGTAGTCCTCGGCATCGGCCACTCCACGTTGCCACGTTCCGATACTTTTCAGTGCGAGCAACTTACTGTACTCTATTGCTCTGCTCCATGACTCCAGTACGGTGTTCAGACCGTATTTGCTCACCACTTCCTTGACCTTTACTACGCCTACACGTATAGCGGCGTATTGTGCGTAAAGGTCTCCTAGCGTGATTTGAGGAGTTTTGACATTAGCTACTATAAAACTCACTACCTCCTTTTTAATACTCCAGCTCTCGGCGAGCTTTACCGGAGGTATTATTAAGCCCTCCTCGTAAATAGTCTTCGCGTAAGGGTTAATACTACCCGGTAAGGGTCCTCCGACGTCTACGTGGTGGGCCTTATTTACCACGTAACCTATCAGCTTGTCCTCGTAGTATACAGGTGCTAATAGCATGATGTCATTTAAATGAGTGCCGGCAATGTAGGGGTCATTGAGAACCACCACATCTCCCTCACTTAGTACCATGCCTTCCCCTTCAACGTACTTCAGCGTATTGAAAACCCCGATCCTAAAAGACCCTAAGTGTACGGGTATATGTTCGGCCTGCGCAACTATCCTACCGTTCTCATCAGCTACCGCGCAGCTCAGGTCTACCCGCTCCCTTATATTCGGTGAGAGGGCAGACCTCTTAAGGGCTGCGCCCATTTCTTCGGCCACGAAACTAGTTGCCTTGAACACTACTTCCCACGAGACCACGCATTTTCACCTCTCAAGCCTTAGTTCCCCTAATCCACCAACCTGAAACCTCCACCCCGGTGGCACGATGGTGCAGGAACTGTACTCATCGATCACGGCAGGGCCCTCAGCAACGAACCATGCTGGCAACTGGTTTCTAGCGTAGACAGGTGTTTCAACCCAGTCTTCGAAGAAGACTTTTCTATACGCAATAGGCTTCGCCTCGGTAATGTCCGCGCGCAGGGTCGTGAGAGCGGGCTTAAACCTGTTCACTCTAATAGCAAATATTCTGATAACGACGACTTCGACATCTTCATCTAGTTTAAAGCCGAATGCGGTCAAGTGCTTTTCTTCGAAGGTTTTCTTAATGTCTTCAAGGAGGGAGGGCTTCTTGACGGGCACCGTTAACTCCCAGCCTTGACCTGCATACCTCACGTCAGCATACCTCACGAAGTAGTCTACTTTGCCGTTAAGCTTTTCTAGTAGCATTGATTCCAGGTGCGAATATGCCTCCTCGATGTTTCTAGGATATGAGGCACTGGCTTCGAACTTCCAGTCGGCTAATAATAGGCCGAGGGCGCTAAACAGCCCAGGGTGTGGCGGTATGATTACATGCTTGATCCCAAGCTCGGCGGCTATGAAAGCGGCGTGCTGAGGACCCGCACCTCCAAAGGCCACTAATGTAAATCCTTCAGGGTCCACTCCCCGCTCAACTGTAACTAACCTGATACCTCTAGCCATTTCCAAGTTCACGAGTTCGACGGCTTCAGTAGCAACTTCCAATGGGTCTCCGAGCTTTGAGAAAGCCCTGACCGCCGCCTCTTTGTTCAGCCTTATTGCCCCACCGGCAAGGATCTCACTTACTCTTCCAAGAATGAGGTTAGCGTCCGTCACGGTGGGTTCACTACCTCCGCGGCCATAGCACGCAGGACCCGGATCAGCACCCGCGCTAATGGGCCCTACGCGTAGGGCACCCGCCTCGTCTCTCCAAATGATAGTGCCACCTCCAGCCGATACCTCGGAGAGGTCTATGAAGGGATACCTTACGGTATAGCCTGAGCCCTTAACTACACGCCCGTGGTGGCTTTCTCCTCCGACTTCGTACTCGGAGGTTATTTCAATCTCGAGGTTCACTATTGTGCCTGCTTTAGCGGTTGTACCACCCATGTCGAAGCTTATGACATTACTTATGCCAAGCACTTTTGCAAACTCCGCTGATGCGACCACTCCTGCCGCAGGCCCGCTCTCAACGAGTTGTACAGGCCTCTCGCGGGCTTCGTTAACATCTACTAAGCCCCCAGAACTAGACATTATGTACAGTTCCCGTGCTCCAAGGTACTTTAAACTACTCCATAGCCTTTCAATATACTTTGAGATTATGGGCTTTAGTACAGCATTAACCACTGTCGTCGACGTCCTCTCATACTCTCTGGGTTCTGGTGAAATTTTGTAAGAAGCCGTAACATACTTAACGTACCCGCTCAATATTCTCTCCGCCAATTCTTCGTGAACGGGGTTAACGTACGAGTGGAGGAAAACTATAGCGGTGGACTCTACTCCTAGCTCCTTTAACTTCGTGCCCACCTCTTTCAGCTTTGAAGGATCCAGGGACTTAAGTACCTTACCAGTATAATCAACTCTCTCGTCTACTTCGAACCTGAGTTCGCGCGGAACGAGTGAAGGAGGCTTTTCAAAGAACGGGTCGTAGAGTTTAGGCCTATTCTGTCTCGCTATCTCAATGACATCTCTGAAACCGCGTGTTGTAATGAGGGCAGTTTTTGGTAGTTCAAGCCCTATCTGTCCTCTCAAGGTATTAGTAGCAATAGTAGTTGCATGTATCACTAGGAAATCTTGCAGCCCCATAAACTTTAAACTATTAACAATGGCAACTTCGGGGCTTCGAGGGGTTGAAAGCACCTTTAAATAGCCCAGTGAACCATCAGGCTTCACGTAGATGATGTCGGTGAACGTTCCACCAACATCAATTCCTACTACGTACAATTCGAGCACCAGCAAACCTTTGGCTTCAATGAACTACTAAGCGATAATTACCTTGAGGAGACTAAAAGCTAGAAACCGCGAGTCAGCGTTATCGTTGTAGCGCTGGAAAACCCGGATATTGTTGGGAAACTAAAGCTCGCATGAATTAGGACAAGGCACGCAAGCAACTCGCGTGAACATCAAGAAGAAAACAGCTCCATTCACCAACACTGCACAATCCCGGCAACCACCGGTTCTACACGAGAGGTTTGGTTTCTTTGCACAGAGCTCGCTGAACTTAAATCCCAGCCTTTCAAGCGCCTTAGTCACCGTTAAGTTGCTGGAAACCACTACCTAAATGCCGTCAACGGTTATTTCCACGAGCTTGTCCTCGGTATCCTCTTCTACGATGTACCCGGCATTGTGAGAGCATGCCCAGTAGTAGGCGAGTCAACCTACGCATTTACTTGGCGAGTTGCAGGCGTCGATGAAGTAGTAGAATTCGCAGTTCCTACACCTATTAGATTAATACGGGTACTTGCTTCCTTCATTTAATGGTAGCCCTGCTATACAGTTAATCCACAGTCCTAATTAAGTTAAGTAACGTAAGAAGTAAGTAGGGTGTTTCTAGTGGCTAATAGGGCACTATTTATCGGAAGGTTTCAGCCATTCCATAATGGACACCTCTACGCGGTAAAGCACATTCTTGCGCACTACGATGAAGTGGTAATAGTAATAGCGGCCGCGCAATACAGTTACACGGCTGAAAACCCCTTCACCGCTGGTGAACGTGTGGAGATGGTGAGGCTTGGTGTTGGAGACCTATACGCGAGGACGTACATAGTGCCAGTTGACAATGTACCCAGTAACTATGAGTGGCCAAGACACGTTCTCTCGTATACCCCGAGAATAAGGGCGGTCTTCAGTAATAACGAGTTTGTGAGGGCACTTTTCAGCGCTTACGGGCTAGGTGTCCACGAAACCCCACTATTACCTGGAGTTAGTGGAACTGCCGTTAGAAGGGCGATAGGGGAGGGACTTGAGTGGAAGCATCTAGTCCCTGAAGAGGTAGCGAGGTTTATAGAGGAAATAGGAGGTGTTAACCGCGTGAGGTTGCTCTGGAGGCTGAGAACAGGTATGCCCGGTGAGAGGTTTTAGTGTCAAGTACCTTCATAACATATTTATCTGCAATGGGTACTCCAAAAATAGTTAATGGTGAGCGTGTTGAATAAGCCTAGACTGTTCGCTACGCGCGGGCTTTTCTCAGATATTATAGAAAGACTTGCACGGTACTATGATATCGAGGTGTGGGAGAACTATCAGCCGCCACCATATGATATCGTAGTAGAGAAGGCGAAGAGCGTAGACGCGCTTATAACGTTGCTAACTGACAGGATAGACTGCAACCTCGTACAGCAGGCTGAAAATTTAAGAATCATTGCACAAATGGCTGCAGGTTACGATAACATAGACGTCGAATGTGCTACTAGGCATGGAGTGTATGTAACAAATACGCCCGGGGTTTTAACAGAGGCTACAGCGGAGTTGACGTGGGCCTTGATACTTGCAGTTGCCAGGAGAATAGTGGAGGCAGACCACTTCGTCAGGTGGGGTGAGTGGGAAAGGACTGGAACGGCGTGGCACCCATTAATGATGATCGGGGTTGAATTAAAGGGCAAGGTACTCGGCATTATAGGTGCAGGTAGGATTGGCTCTCGGGTAGCGGAGATTGGGGCTAGGGGCTTCGGAATGAAGGTGATATATTACGGTAGGTCTAGAAATGAGTACTTAGAGAAAGAACTGAGCGCGGAGTACAAGGACCTAGACCAGCTCCTCCAGGAAGCAGACATCGTCACCATACACGTTCCCCTGACACCGGAAACCAAGCACATGATCGGCGAGAAGCAGCTCAGGAAAATGAAGAAAACTGCAATACTCATTAACACGTCACGTGGTGCAGTAGTTAACACAGAGGCGCTAGTCAAGGCCTTAAAAGAGGGCTGGATAGCTGGCGCCGGATTAGATGTCTTTGAAGAAGAGCCTTTACCGGCGAATCACCCATTAACGGCTTTCAAAAAGGTTGTTCTAGCACCACATGTAGGATCCGCGACATACGAAACTAGGCATGCCATGGCCGAGATCGTGGCCGAAAACCTAATAGCGTTTTATGAGGGTAGAGTGCCTCCCGAACTAGTAAACAAGAATGTAGTTAACGTGAAACCGCCGGGATTTTACAAGTAATCGCGGTAAGGCGGTGTTACTAAGGATGCGCAAAGCCTCGATCATCGTAATAGGTTCCGAGATACTGCGGGGACTTGTACAAGACACCAACTCCTGGTGGCTCGCAGGAAAGCTCACGGAGATGGGCTTCAGCGTCATTCGTATTATTGCGGTTCCCGACGACGAGGGTGAAATTGCGTGGGCGCTAAAGAGCTCTCTCGAAGTAGCAGATGTTGTTGTGGTCACAGGAGGGCTTGGCTTTACGAAAGACGATATAACTCTAAGTGCAGCGGCGAAAGCCCTGGGTCTAAGACTAGTACTGAGCGAAGATGCTGTTGAAATGCTGAAAAGAAAAGTAAAAGGTGAGGAAGTGCAATACTATATCAAAGCAGCACACATTCCTGAGGGCGGTAAACCGCTTTACAACCAGGTTGGGATCTCTCCTGGGGTTTACTTGGAAATCAACGGTAAAGACCTGTTCTTCCTACCCGGTGTCCCGGCCGAGATGACTAAGATGTTTGAAGATCGGGTGAAACCTCTCCTTGAAGGCAGGTCGCGAGGATACATGGCGAGGATCACCATCACGACTGACTACACGAAGGAGAGCGAAGTGGACTCTCTAGTAGCTCAATTGAGAGAGAAGCACAGCGATGTATACTTCAAGACTCACGCAACCGTACCAGTAGTTTTAAGCGTACTGGTGTCATCCTCCTCTCAAAAAGACCTACAGGTGAAGCTTGATCGTATAATTGAAGAATTAAAGAAGGTTATTAAAATAAGAGATATCAAAGCAGAGTAGGGTGGTCACTTGGGTAAGTGTGCCTTAAGAGCCCTAGTCCTCGCAATAGCGTCTTTCAGTGTACCGTTAATGCTCATAGGATTGGCTGCCGCGTTATCTAGCTGGTTTAACCTGTACAGTAACGCTCTTAGCGACCTAGGCCACGCAATTAAAAGCAACGTAGCACCGCTATTTAATACAGGACTATCACTCGGAGGGGTACTAATGATCTTGTTTGCAGTGAAGTACGTTGAAGCGTTCAGCCGCGTAATCGCGCTCTTAGTGGTGATTGCGGGTTACGCGCTGGTACTAGTAGGGGTATTTGATGAAGTCTACGGTGCACTGCACTTTGTGGTTTCGGTACTCTTCTTTGTTTCAATACTACTATTAGTGCTGGGATACGGGCTCGTCTTAAGGGATCCGAGAATAGTCGTGCTCGCTTCCATTCTCGTATCGCTAAACATCGTTGTATGGACTTTGCACTTCGCTATAAGAGTTCCTAGAGGCGCAGCAGTACCGGAACTCATATCGATATTTACTGCTATACCCTTTTACTTGCACTTGGCCCGCAAGTCTGCCTCTACCTTGTGCAGAGAAAAGTGATCCCGTTGAAATGGCTAGTGCTAGTACCACTCACGGAAATGGGTTATTACAAGCTAGCAAAATTCCTCAGAAAGAACGCGCAGGGCGTGTTAACCCTGTTACCCATTCCGAGAGCCCTTTGTGAGGGAGGCCCCTCTCCGATCGGCCACGTACCAGCAAGTCTTTTGAGGATCTGGAAGCCCGTACTCGATCTCATCGATAGCGGTGAGGTTGTAACAGAGTGCTACCTCGAATTAGAAGAATTGAAGAAAAACATTGACGTTGCCGTTAAACTGGCTTCATTAGTCGTAAAAGCACGTGCGTATGGCAAAGTCGATGTCTCAGAGTGGCTGTCTTTACTACCTAGGAAGCTGGAGTTAAGGTTTACCGACTGGAATGGATTACTAGTAACTGATAGATTCGTAGACTACTTTTTACTAATCAAGCTCTTCAATGGCGTAGACAGGTTAATAGCTGTAGATGTGTTTGCACCGACACCGTTAGACTTACTAACACTAGTAGCTAAAAACTTCATCAAGTGGGAATGCAGCTTACTTGATATAGTTAACTGGGCCGTCAAGTACGTAGGTGATATGATCGTCAAGAGCAAGGACCTCACGGAGGCTTACGCCAGGCTAATCAGAGACTTTGAGTACAAGAAGTTTATTGCAGATTGCGCACCAGAAGAGCACGCTCTCCACTGGTGGATAACTGTATAACAGCGTCCTTACACACTTCTACACGATTTTCTGCAAATCCCTTCCTACTATCTCGGAACGGCATTCTTTAATCTTATTGCAGTAAAGCTGTGGTGTTCTATTCTACGCGTTGTTTGGCTTCAACGCGCTATCGTTACTCTGCATTTCTTTGCACACATCTTCGAACACTCTTTTAAACGAATCCACGTCGTGGAACGCTAGCTGTAACATATTTCTGATACCGTGCTTCATCAGCACGTAGTCCAGTGCCTTGTAGACCGTGCACGTTTTCTCGTACTCCTTCACCTTTGATAATAAAATGTTCTGGATAATTTCACCAAATCTAGCATCAACGCTATCAGCTAGGTGAACCACGAAGCCTTCCATGGTTGAAAAGAGTACTTGACCGTGCGCTTCAGACACGGCACGTATAAGTTTCTCTGGGGCGCCTCTCTTAGAGAGCTCAGCTACTATGGCGTAGTCGTGACTGAGATACCAATCCTCTCGTGCTCTGTAGCCGCCGTTGATCCTGTCTGGTGTGTACTGGTAATACTTGAAAACGTCGTGTAATATAGCGGCAGCTAGAATCACGTCTTTGCTAATGTTTACCCCATAAACCTCCTCAATGATGTCAGCTAGTGCAAGGGCTATCTTTGCGACAGAGTATGTGTGAACAATGAGGCCGCCCGTAAAGAAATGGTGCTTTCTAGGTGCGGCCGGTGAGTCTTCTAGCCTTATTAGTGGCTTTACGTCAGTGAAGCCGAGAACGGGGTTTTCCAAGATGTCAAGTACGATTTTCCTGATATTTCTGTCACTTATTCCATGCGCAAGCTCTTTGAGAGTGTTGAGTGACATGTACTTCGTACACCTTTATTGCTGAGCACCACCTCGTGGTGCTATATTTAATGCTTGGACTTTAAATTCGCGGTTTAATCTCGATTTTTATACCCTCTGCAAGCTATACTTACTACCTAGACATGCAGGTGTTTAGTGGTGGATCGGGTATTCGTTGCGGGAGTGGGCATGACTAAGATCGGTAGGCACTTTGACAAGCACGCCAAGGAGCTCTTTGCCGAGGCGCTTTGGAAAGCCATTGATGATGCCGGTGGCCTTAAACCCCAGGCAATAGTTGTGGGTAATATGACGTCAAGCGTATTAATGCAGCAAGATAGCTTAGGAGCGCTCGTAGCAGACTACGCTGGGTTCCGCGGCATACCCGCATTCAAAGTCGAGGGAGCATGTGGTAGTGGCGGAGTAGCACTATATACTGGGTATGCCCTCGTAAAATCGGGCCTAGTAGACGTAGTTGCTGTTGGAGGAGTGGAAAAGCTCACAGAAGCTGTAACGGAGGTCACGACAAGGGCCCTTGCGCAGGCGGCAGACGCCGATTACGAGGTATTCTATGGCGCTACATTTACAGGGCTTAATGCAATGCTCGCGAGGCTTTACATGAACGTGTTTGGCTATACAGATGAAGACCTTTCATACTGGCCCCTCAAAATGCACGAATATGCCAGTTACAATCCCTACGCACAACTACCACGCAAAGCGGCAGTAAAAGAGATACTTGAAAGCCCAATGATAGCTGACCCCATAAGGCTCTTCCACGCAGCCCCCCTAGGAGATGGGGCAGCAGTGGTGTTGCTTGTTCGCGGCGAGGAGAAAGCCAGAGAAATTGCCAAATCAACCGGAAGAGACGTGCTCGTAGAAATACCGAGTATTGCCGTATCCACGGACAGCGTTGACTTAGCTTCAAGAAATGATCTACTTACAATGGAGTCCACGGTTAAAGCATCTAGGGAAGCACTAAGCAAGGCAGGGCTTACAATTAGGGATGTAGATTACGTCGAGCTACACGATGCTTTCCACATAACGGCATACGTATCGCTTGAAGATCTCGGCTTCGCGCCCAAGGGGCTTGCAGTAAAACTGTACAGGGAGGGGAGGTTTCAGAAGGGTGATAAACCGGAGGTAAACTTTAGCGGTGGTTTAAAGGCACGCGGACACCCCGTCGGTGCTACTGGCGTATATCAAGCCTCGGAGGCAGTGATGCAGATTAGAGGGGACTTTCCAGGCTATAAAGCGAGTAGCCCTGAGACGGCAATAATACACAATATTGGAGGCATCAGTACCATAGCCGCCATTGCAGTCTTTAAACGGGTTAGATGATAATGGGTTCTCACGAGGAACTACTAAAGAGGATCAACGAGTACAGAGAGCTCTCGGTACTTGGCGGAGGCAAGGACAAGATAGAACAGCAAAAGCAGAAGGGCAAGCTGTGGGTTAGGGAGAGAATAGAAAAGCTACTTGATCCCGGCTCCTTTGTAGAGTTTCAATGGATGCGCACGCATAGATCCACGTACTTTGGTCTCGACAAGCAGAAGTTCTATAGTGACGGGGTAGTGGTGGGTTACGGTAAACTAGATGGAAAAGTAGTCTACGTGTATGCGCAAGACTTTACGGTTCTGGGAGGCAGTATTGGCGAAGCGCACGGAGAGAAAATAGCAAGACTCATAGAGCAGGCCACGCAGATTGGGGTACCAGTCATAGGGCTCTACGACTCGGGCGGAGCTAGAATACAAGAAGGTGTCGCGGCACTACACGGTTGTGGGAAAATATTCTACGCAAATGTAAAGGCAAGTGGTGTAGTACCGCAAATAGCACTAATCCTTGGTCCGTGCGCAGGGGCTGCCGCGTACAGCCCAGCTTTAATGGACTTCATAATAATGGTCAAAGGCTCTTACATGTTCATAACGGGTCCCGAGGTTGTAAAGGCTGCTACTGGTGTGAGCGTCACGTTTGAACAGCTCGGCGGTGCGGAGATACACGGGTCTATAAGTGGATGTGCACACTTTGTCGCGGAAACAGAGGAGGAGGCATTTGCGATTACCCGGAAGCTCCTCTCATATTTACCCAGCAATAGTACGGAAGATCCCCCCTACGTGCCTACGGATGATCCCGTAGATAGGAGGCTAGAGGAGCTCTACGAAATCGTCCCAACAGATCCTATGAAGCCCTTTGACGTAAGGCACGTGATCAGGCTAGTAGTCGATAACGAAGACTTCCTCGAAGTACACGCTAATTACGCTAAATCAGCCGTAGTGGGTTTCGGAAGAATAGGAGGTCACTCTCTATGCATAGTTGCCAATCAACCGGCTGTGAACGCAGGCGTGATAGACATAGAGTCAAGTAACAAAATAGCGAGGTTTGTTAGATTCTGCGATTCATTTAACCTACCCATAGTAACATTCGTGGATACTCCGGGTTTCATGCCAGGTGTTGATCAGGAGCACGGAGGTATAATAAAGCACGGTGCGAAAGTTCTCCATGCTTACGCCGAGGCCACAGTTCCCAAGATTACCGTTGTAATGAGGAAAGCTTATGGTGGAGCATACATAGCAATGGGTAGCCTTTCGCTGGGAAGCGATATAAACTACGCATGGCCAACGGCCGAGATCGCCGTGATGGGCCCTGAAGGAGCAGTCAGAATACTGCACAGGAGAGAAATAGATAAAGCAGCTGACCCTGAAGCAATGTTCAGAGAAAAACTACGAGAATACCGAGAGTTATTCGCTAACCCATTTAGAGCGGCTGAGTTAGGCTACATTGACGATGTAATAGATATCGCATCAACGAGGAAAAAGATATATGAAGCGTTAGTCGCGTTGTCTGGCAAGAGGGCCGAAATACCTCCATTAAGAAAGCACACAAACATGCCCTTATAGTTGCTTAACTTTTAATAATCTGTCTCCCCTATTCACCACCGTTCCTGGCTGCACGTATACTTCTTCAACAATACCGGCTATATGCGATTTGACTTCTATGATCATCTTCATAGACTCCAACAAGATCACGGTATCCCCCATATTAACCGTTGAACCGCTCTTGACCCTTACTTCGATAACCCTACCGGATATTGGAGACTGCAGGATGTTCGGCTCTACCTGGATAACTCGTCCAGATTCCTTGAGCTCTTTTTCTCTGTGCACGACTTCGAAGACGATCTCGTGTATTAGGGGCTGCGAGGAGTCTATGAAGATCTCGCCGTTACCGTGGGAGAGCACGTGGTGCTCAACACCATTCACGTCTATGATGTACTTACCGTTACTAGCCTTCTTCACACTGACCTTGTACAAATTACCTGTTTTAGTGTCCTTGAAGACCAAGATGTTTCTCGTTTTTTCAACTAGTTCAAGCTCTATGCCTACTCCTAAAACAGATCTTGCCTTATAAACCTTGGGCAAGGCAAATCATCCTCAGCAACGCCAACCATCTTCATCTATCCGTCACGGGTTCGCTCATCACAACAATAGCTATCTTTGACGGTGGTAATAAGGACTTCCTCGAGCGGCCACAGCGGTAGGGTTATTAGATTTTATTACGGAGAATGTGGTGGCGGTGGTGTAGGTGTCCACCAATCACGCAGTTAAGCTAAGGCGCGAAGAATTCTGGGGCAGTAGCCCGGTGTATAAGGCAATTTATGAAAGGCTCTCTAAGCAGGGGTATCACATCATTGGCGTTGTAGGTGCCGTTAAGCGGTGTCACTGGACAAGGGAAGCCGTTCTGAGACATAGATTCTGTTACAAGTGTTTATGGTACGGGATCGAAAGTCATAGATGCATACAGATGACGCCTGTAGTTGTTTGGTGTTGGAATAGGTGTTTACACTGCTGGAGAATACAGCCAGAAGATGTAGGAATGCACTGGGATGACACCCGCCCCCCGGTAACAGATGATCCTGGGGTATTGGTAGAGGAAAGTATTAGGGTGCACAGGCAGATAATGGCGGGTTTCAAAGGCAATCCGAAAGCTGACTTGAAAATGGTCGAAGAAGCTATGAACCCGAAACACGTCGCGATAAGCCTATCCGGAGAGCCGCTACTTTACCCAAGGCTTGGCGAGCTGATAAACGAATACCACGGAAGGGGTTTAACTACCTTCCTGGTAACACATGGAACCAGGCCGGACGTTCTCAAGAACCTAGATAAAGAACCAACACAGCTTTATATAAGCTTTGAGGCGTGGAATAAAGATTCATACGAGTACTTTAACAGGCCCATGGTACCTAGAGCCTGGGAACTATTCCAAGAAACCCTAGAGTACGTTAGATCGTTTAAATCACCGGTAACCTTTAGGATAACATTGGTTAAGGGCTTCAATGACCGCGAAGAGGCTCTTAAGAGCTTTGCGAAGTTTGTTGAAAAAGGTAATCCTCACTACGTCGAGGTTAAGGCTTACATGTACCTCGGCGTTAGTAAGAGTAGGCTAACTAAGAGTAGTATGCCACTACACCGGGAAGTACGCGACTTTGCTGGGAAGCTCTCTGAGCTTACGGGTTATACGCTACTTGGCGAGTCTATACCAAGCAGAGTTGTCCTGTTGAGCAGGATTGAAAAGCCACTAAGACATGGCAAGGGTTGCGTTGAAGGCATTAAATGCCCTGAAAAGTACGCTCCTGTAATAACGGATGAATACGAGGAAGCAGAGGCCTAGTATTACTCTACCATTCTGTACTCCTTGCCTGCATGTAGCACTATTAAAGCTTCTTTTCTCATTTCCTCTAAGAGAATCTTCTCGTGGGGGGACAGCTTCTCTACATCTGATAGCTTGATCGGAAACCTGGACTTAAAATGCGCATAGAACTCCGTATTAACCACCAAAGAGCCTATTTTAATGAGCCTCTTGTCGGACAGCATCTTCTCGATGAGAGAGCCGTACTTCGTGACCGCTTCGTTATAATACATTACCGGGTCTAGTAGCGAGGTGATATCGGGTCTTTTCTGCGTGGATGCTACAACTCCTTCGAGGCCTCTAACGCGTGCTTCGAGACTAATTATGCGTCTTTCGAGTTCTTGGAGTTTTTCAATAAGGGTGTTTATGGTATCTTCTACAACCTGTGGAGTACCCATACCCCGGGGCATTTCTCTTACGGGTTCTTTACTTGGAGGGGCCTCCGTTGAAGCCTCGCGTTTCTCTTCTAAGGTCTTCCTCGCTTTCTCAACGTCTGTTTTTGACGCTAACCTCGACTCTAAGTAGTTAAGAAACTGTAAACCTCGCTTAGTCACTATGTAGCCTCTGCCTGCCTTCTCGATGTAACCCATTGATTTTAGCCGGTAAGCGGCAACTTTGACTTTGTTTACATCTACTTCTAAAATCGATGCAAGCTCTTTTACCGAAACTCCTGGATTGCCTTTCAGAACCTCGAGAAGGCGGTGTTGGAGAGATTTCTTCACGCGTAACCTCCAGGTATAAAAACCTCTGAACAGGCTTATTTTCCTAACGGAATAGGTACTCGGTGAACAGTGATGCGTAAGGTATTCGATGAAGAAACCGTAGAGGAACTCAAAAAGATATTTGAATCGCTTAGAAAGAACTTAAAGGATATACTAATAGTAGACTCGGCCGAGAAGCCCGGCGCTTCCGGCAGATGTAATACTTGTTCCGAGGCAAAGCTTCTCGCAGAGGAGCTCACACAGATATCGAGGGGAAAACTCTCTTTTGAAATACTAAACTCACAGGAGGGTAAGGTTTACAAACCACGATATCTTCCAGCATTCATTTATGATACCCGGAAAAGGAATATAAGGTATTACGGGTTACCGAGTGGGCAGGAATTCGTGCCGTTCATATACATCCACGAGTACATCTCCGAAGGCATTAAACTACCTAGAAGCGTTGTTGAGGAAATAGAGACGATCGAAACACCACTACATATAAAAGTCTTCGTGACGCCTGAATGTCCTTACTGCCCCATAGTGGTGGACTTCCTTAACCAAACAGGACTAGTTAATGAAAACTTGCTGATAGAGACCATTGAAGCGTTTGAAAACCCCTATGAAGCAGACAAATACTACGTACAGTACGTGCCGTTTATTTCAATAAATAGGGTTGAAGACTACGACATATATGGTGCTAAGCCTTTAGAGGCGATTCCCGGATACGTCTCTTACGAGGAAATTTTAGAGGCAATTAAGAGAGCCGAGAAGAGCTTGAAGGGTAAAAGGCTTTAAGCTACATAGCTGAACACTAATTTTTAGGGGATGAAAGCAGCCCTCCTAGACGAGCGGTGAGCGGTTCACGGACCGTTCGACCCCGCCCTCTTAGCTTTAAAATATTACTGTATCATAAACATAAGGGGCTGCTTGCAGGGCCTCGCCAGGATCATTCACAGGGCGAGCGAGCTGAACAACTCCATGACGGCTAAGTATCTTGAACTCGTAGAAGAAATAATAAAATTAGAAGCAGATATCGAAGTGAGTGATTTAGACGATGAAATTAAATCTAAGCTTAAAAGTCTGCTCGAAGGAATCAAGGCAGGCATCCTCGAGGATTGCAGTGAGGTAAATGTTTTTAAGCGCATCTAGTAAACACGATAATAGTCTAGCAGGGCTAAACCGAAGATGAGTAGCGAGTGGACGATAGATATCGCAAGAAAGGTTTATGGACTTGAAAACTACGCTAGAAGAGATATTATAGACGTAGACGAAGAGGGTTTCCTCGTAATAAAGCTTAACGAAGAAAAACTTAGAGTAAAAAACCTGATGGACAAGTACAACCTAGATATAGCATACATCAGAATACTACCTGCAATTAAAAAGTCTATGGACACCGTGTACGAGTCTTATAGGGCAGTAGCGGAAGTTATTGGCTACGATAAGAACCCGATCTTGGTTTACCCGATGAAAGTCAACCCGACGCCAATAGTTGTTGAGACCATTGCAAAGCATGGCGAGAAGTACCAGTGGGGTTTTAACACCGGCTCGCTCGGCGAGGTTAAATTGCTACAAAAGATCGCAGAGAAGTACTCTCCCAGAGTCCTCATATATGATGGCGTGGTTTCCGAGCAAGCTGTACAGGAACTTTTAAAGTTGTTATCTAAAGGATGGAGAGTTTTCGTTGATGTTGAAAGCGAAAACGAGGCCGAGATTCTTTCCAAGTACCCTCAACTAGAGATCGGTATACGCGTTAAGCCCATGGTTAAAATGCACGGTAAGTGGTCAGGATCCGTGGGGCTAGGCAGCAAGTTTGGTTTAACACTGAATGCTCTAACTAGGCTGAAGCAGGAGTTTAGATGGTTAACCGAGCGTACGACACTGTTACACATGCACCCCGGCTCACAGGTGTACAAGTACGAGGATGTAAAGAACTACCTTAACGAAGTAAGGTTCGTTTATGAAGAGCTAAGGAATATGGGGTTTGAAAGCATCTCAGTGGTCGACCCCGGAGGTGGCATGGCGTATCCTTATTTAGACGTGAGAAACGGTAGTGAGGAATCGCCTAACTACACCATAGTAGATTACTTTAAGGCCTTACTGGAAACGTTTACTAGGTCTCAAGTAAAACCACACCTAGTTTACGAAGGGGGAAGGTTTATAGTAGCATCGCACCGCTTGGTGGTGGCAAAGGTCGTTGATGTGAGGTCTTATTCTGCAGTTCACTCTCTACGAGAGCACTATGAGCAGGTAAGCGAAGTGCACAGCCTTGAAGATGTTAAGGCGCTGTTATCGAAACTAGAGATTACATTAAATGAGTTACGGCTAAACATCACGTCAAACAATAATAACAGGGAAATGTACGAAGACATAGTTGCCTTAATTAGAGAGGATTTGGCAGCGAAGATCGCAGAGCTTGTCAGTACCGGTAAGGTTGAGGTCCGCGAACTAGTTTGCGATCACAAGATCCTGAGGATCATGATCACCCCAACCAAGCGCTTTATACTGAACATGTCCATTTTTGCGGACATACCCGATGTTGTTCTAGTTGATCAATACTTCCAAGTAGTGCCAGCGCAGAGGCTTCACGAGAAGCCAAATGTGCTGGCCTCTCTCAGCGACTTAACGTGCGATAGCATGGGCGAGATCACGGAGTACATAAGCCCTGGAAATACAATTAAAGGTCTTTCCCCGGTATTCACCTTACTGGACAGTAAGCTAATCGCAGTCCCGGGTATCAAGCTAAGGCTACGTGGAGTACCTCTACATCTCCCGGTTCGCGGCGAGTCGTACTACTTAGTGTTCCTCGATACCGGTGCATACCAAGACACGCTCGCAATGAAAC
The DNA here is from genome assembly GCA_038845865.1 of Desulfurococcaceae archaeon. NCBI lineage: Archaea > Thermoproteati > Thermoproteota > Thermoprotei > Desulfurococcales > Desulfurococcaceae > Desulfurococcaceae archaeon. Next base: position 143,046 of record JAWBQJ010000001.1, on the reverse strand, counting down.
ACAACCTGATATACGGAGCTCCCGAGATCATTATAGACCAGGTGAACGGGGAGGTAAAAATCAATTTTTTAAAGCACGAAGACCTGTATACGTAACGCAACTAAACATATATTGTGCTTTTAACCCTGAGCAGGTCTACTACCGTGTCGAGGTCTAATAGCACTCCGGGATAATTCGTCTCCACTGCTAGTACTCTACTCTGATACCTTGTAATTACCTCCTTCAATCCATGCTTTTCCTCCGAAATAGAGAGAAGGTCGTTGATGAGCCTACTCGAGAAGATTACTGGATGGCCGCGCCTCCCCTCGTAGGAGGCAACTACTATGTCGTAGTTATCGACGTTTTCGAAGTACCTCACGGTTAAGAGAGCATATACGCCCGGGTGAATCCATGCAGCATCGCCAGGATTAACCATTATTCCCGCGGGATTGTTCGCGTGGTTTACAACATACTTTACGCCGACCTTGATGGAAGAACTCATTCCGGCCTCATAATCCGGGTTATACGCAATGTCTACTTCGAGATTGAACTTCCTCACGATGCTCTCTATTAACTGGTGCTGGTAACCGGTTACCAGCACCACTCTCTTAACGAAACCCGATTCCAGGATATTTGTGATCGTTTGCACGATGAGGGGCTTGTCTCTGTAAATGTAAAGCAGCTTGTTCCAGGGAAACCTGGTACTCCTACCCGCTGCCGGTACTATGCAGTAGATCAAGGCCTCACCTTGAAACCAGGTGGAGTCTATATATATCTGCAACCTCCTCGCACTTATCCGTTATAGTCTCGGCGTCATCTATCACTACCGGTAACGCTATGCACACTACATCATAGCCTAGTAAACACACCTTGTAAAGCTCCTCGAGAGCATTAAGCCTTATTTCGTCTACTTCCTCCTCGAGTTCTTCTACTTTATGGGCGAGCTCGACTACTTCTGCGTGTTCTCCTCGAAGCGATTCAATGAGTTTTTTAACGTTGTTTACAGCCTCCACGGACTTCTCAATGATTCTAACAAGCTGATCGTATACGCCTTGAGGAATAGTAATGTTCAAGTGCTTAAATACCAGAAACTTCTTAGCAACGGCCTTAGAAAGGCCAAGTACCTCATCCATTGTAAATACTAAGCGGAGAAAGTCCTCTCTATCTTCTGGGTGAATGTGACTTGCTTTAAGAAAGTTCATCAACCTCCTCTTGTACTCATCGCCCTGTTCTTCCAGGCTATCTAGTTCATTATAGAGTGCGCCCAACTCGTCTGGGCTCAGAGTAGAATACTCTTTAACTATCTTGTCAAGCATATTCACGCCAGTTTGAATTAGTGAAGCGTGAATCTCTATTTCACTAATTACTTCTTCGAGAAGCCTGCCACCCGCAATACGCACAACAAACACCTCAAGCACTACATATAGTTGTACCTATTAATGTACCTTAATAGTGTTTAAACGTTGAATTGAGTAGCTTTTGCCGTACTGACGCGTCATCGAGCATAACAATCCCGGAAAGTACTTGAGTACTGTAACTAATTGATGAACGGCAATGTTGCGTATTTTGAGAGCCATGTTCAATTACTCGATAAAATATCCATTTAAGGGTTTATTAACCTCGGGCAAGTTATCAGGGACAGGTGATGTTCGTGTCTGAAGCACAGGAATTCTGCGGCATATATGACATAAGGTTTCTAGTTAAGCGCGGAATAATAATAACGCCACCTACGTTGAAGACCTTAGACGCAGTTATCGCTTTAAAGCGGGTCACAGCAGACGATGTAGCCAAGTACACTGGACGGGCGAGAACAATAGAGTCAAGGTACCTGGCTAAGCTAAATAAACTGGGTATAATAGCGAAGATCAAGGAAGGTAGGAGAATATACTACATGGAGCCCATATATGCCGTCCAGCAGTATTACAGCCTATACGGAGATTCCATAACACCCGAGCAGTTAGCACATATGATAAGCCTACCAGCCGATATAGTCAGGATAATACTTGGTTTCATAAAGTCCAAGAAGCAGGCATAGGGTTACTACTTCTTCTTCAACGGTAACACTATACTTATAACGGTATCTTCACCGCTAACCGGATTTTTTGCTGTAAACTTCAGCTCTAAGCTAGTGGCGTTATAACCTGTTCTTCTAAGACCCTCAGCAAGGGCCTCAATTACTTTGGTTATGAGCAGTGTTCGCGAATATTCACCTGTGAGAGCAACGAACTTGTCAACTGCCATGAGCGCGTCTTCGTCTATTCTAAGCGAAATCATCCTTTTTCGCGGCTTTAGTGGTATCTCAATAATAATACCTCTAGTAGTGGATCTGTTGATTGAACTATCAAAAAGCGTTGTCAACAATTTCACCATGTGAGTAATACCATTCCATTACTTAAATTATCCATTCATGATACTAATTATACAAAAATAAAATGATGTTTTTATGCAACTCTAACGATCTATATATAATACAAAAACTTTTATGGAAAAACAGTTAGTACAGACATATATAGCCCTCTTGCTGAAATATTCAAACATGATGCCTTTGCAACACTCCCGAAGTGGAGCGGATGAGCAAAGGCTCTCTCCTAGGCCTCTTCACCCACCACTAAAGTTAAATCCTGTGAACCCCTATATACTTATAGGAATGACTGGGCATCGTTATCTCTAGGTGTTTCCATGAAACTTAATCTAGTTAACGTGCTGGACACCTTATCGAAGCAGTCAAGATTAGTTGTTGTTGATGGTAAAATGTACGTGGTCAAGGACTATGCCTCTGAAATCGGTTTACTAAAGTGGTATATTGTTACGCTATCTAATATTGCAATGGGAATATACCCATTTAAGTTCGAACCTGTAGAGAGGTTAAAGCGCGAAGTCTCGTTCATGAGGAGGGCGTTTAAGTGCTTTCACAGGCCTGAACTGCTACTAGTTGACTATGGAAGGGTGAAAATAGTAAGAGAATTTGTTAAGGGTAAAGTGTATAACTATAATGCTCCTTGTAGCGTACACTTCGAGCTTGGTCGTGGTATGGGTTCATGCCATGAAAGTGGCTGGGTTCTAGGCGATACCAAGATATCTAATTTCGTGTACCAAGGTGATCGTGTCTACATCGTAGACGCCGAACAGGCCATAAACGAGTATAACCCCGAATACGCTGCCTGGGATTTGCTGGTTTTAGCCTCAACGCTGTTCATGGAAGGCTACGTTAAAGCACTGAATACGGATATGAGTGGAAGAGTAATAGAGTTCATTCTAAAAGGCTACCTAGAGGGCAATGGGGATGGTATAAATGTTTTAAAGACGCTGAGAACTAGCGATTTTAAGGCGCTATTGTATCTTCTCGTGCCGTTTCCACTAAACTACTTGTTCGCGAAGAAGGCTGAGGAGTATATCAAGTAGACTTATAAGTGAAAATCACTTTATCAAATGCACGTGATGAGTTACCTCCGGCTTGAGCGGTGAAGATTACTTACCCGGCTGATTAGCGTGGTGCGCGTACTTGTAATAGGTGACACGCACATACCTGATAGAGCTAACGACATACCGAGGGCTCTAAAGGAGGTCATCGACTCCTCCATGCCATGGGATGCAGTAGTGTTCACAGGTGACCTTACCAGTGAAAGCATTTTAAAGTGGATTAGAAGCCTCAGTAACCGAGTCTACGTTGTCAGGGGTAACATGGATTACTTACCATTACCAAAAACAGCCATTTTTGAGGTCGAAAAGTGCACGATAGGCGTACATCACGGAGACGGTTTCTATCCCCGTGGGGACGTAGTAAGGCTTACTAAAATCGCACATTCCCTAGGTGTAAGCGTGCTCATCTCAGGACATACCCATGCAGACTTCGTCAAAGTGGGGTCTACCGGCAAGGAGCTCCTGATAAACCCTGGCTCCCTCACTGGTGTATGGGGCGGTGGTGGAGGTAGCTATATGCCCTCGTTCGTGGTATTGGAGATCACGCGCGAAACGATATACATCACAACTTATAGGGCTGAAGGCGTGTACTTAAAAAAGAGCGTTCACCGAGCTACTAGGACCAGTAATGGAGGCTGGACGGCGGAGAAATTAGCCTAGCTACTACTCTACGAGAGGAAGCACGATCGTGTTTCTCCAGGGTATCGTGACTACAAGCTCGTTGCCTACTGAAACGTTCATGTAGTTTGGTATGTAGACCAGTAACCTGAGCTCGCCTACTTTAAGTCTTCCTTCAATCTTCTCGCCAGTGAACATGGCAAACTCCAAGACACCTTTTATAACGGTATCTTCGACATCCGTTACGCTGTCTCCCACTCTTACTATTTCAGGCCTGATTACAACCGCGACCTTCTCCGGTAGCGGCGTTTCGAACACCACACCCTTCAAGACGATATCCGTGTCTTCTAGGTGAACTTTTACTTCGTGGTTACGTTGTTCGAGCACTTTGCCCCTGTAAATACTGCTCCTCCCGAGAAAGTCCGCTACGAAGAGCGACCTTGGCTGGAAGTACAGCTCGCGAGGGGCACCTATCTGGACTATTTTACCTTTGTTCATAATGGCTATTCTATCTGACATGCTCATGGCCTCTAGCTGGTCATGTGTGACGTAGATTGTCGTTATCCCGAGGGATTTTTGTAACTTCTTAAGTTCTTCTCTCATCTCTATTCTCAACTTGGCATCAAGATTACTTAAAGGTTCATCTAAAAGTAGCACTCTCGGCTGGACGACAAGCGCCCTAGCAAGTGCAACTCTTTGCTGCTGCCCACCACTAAGCTGTAAGGGATACCTGTTCTCCAGCCCTTCGAGCTTAACCAGTTCAAGGGCCCATTTAACCCTTTTCTCGATTTCTTCGCTTGTTAATCCAAGCTCTTTTTTCCTTATCTTGAGCCCGTAAGCAACGTTTTCGAAAACAGTCATATGAGGCCATAGGGCGTAGTTCTGAAAAACCATTGCGGTGTTTCTTTTATAGGGCTTTAAGAACGTAACGTCCTCGTCATCGAAGTAAACTCTACCTTTATCTGGCACTTCAAACCCGGCTATGATTCTAAGCGTTGTCGTCTTGCCACAACCACTAGGCCCGAGAAGGGTGAAAAACTCGCCTTTCTCGACAGTGAAGGTTGCTTCTTCGACCGCAACTACATTGCTATAGTACTTTGATACCCCTTCAAGGGTTACCCGTGTCATTTAAAGCACCCTATACGCCTACAAACGCGTACCTCTGCTTAAATATATACACCACGATCACGACGACGATCAACTGGATCAGTATTAGCAACGTGCCCATAGCCGCTGCTAAGTAAGGCCCCTCACCCGCGCCACCGATGAATTGTTGCTTCATGTAGAATGTTAGTGGCGCCTGATCTTCTCTTATACCCCCAAAAGTAATGCTTGTTGTTACTTCTGTGGCCATGTATATGAAGCCTATTAAAGCACCGCTCAGTACGTAGCCTATGATGAACGGCATTATTACACCAAATATTACCTTATACCTCGACGCGCCAAGGTTCATGGCCGTCTCCTCTAAGCTTCCGTGTACTTGCTGGAATCCAGCAAACACCGATCGTACAACGTAGGGAAGCCTCCTTACGCTAAAGGCCAATATAAATATAATCCATGCTTCGAACGCCACGCTAGCGGGGCTGAACCTCACGGCCATGTCTCGAGGCAACAGTTCAGCAAAACGCGTAAACATTACATAGTACCCTAGCGCGAACACTAGTCCAGGTATTGCAAGCGGTGCGGTTGCCAGGGAGTCCAGTATACTGGGTACATATTTTACCTTGAGCCTGTTAACGCTGTAGCCAACGCAGACAGCTAGGAAAACAGCTATGACGACTGATATACCGGCGTACGTAAGCGTGTTGATAATGTACCTGTAAATAGCCGGGTCCGAAAGTGCCTTTTTAATGTATTTCAGGGGATCGCTGGACAGCTCGATTACGAGGTTGCCTCCACGAACATATGGTTTAAGTATGTCAAGGGACATTAGGATGACGCCTATTTGTGGAAGCATAGCGAACAGTATTAATGGTACTACTACGAGGTATATTAATAGTGAACCGGAGATCCCTGGCTTTTTTATCCTCGGATTCCACCTACCTCCGCGACTTATCATGGCATAGCTACGCATACTCACATAGTTCCTAATGGCTAGAAACGCTATGAGAGCCGCTAACAACAAGACAACGCCCAGTGCCGCTATTTCCGGTGATATAACCCCATGAGCGGTGATAAGTCCATCATATATCCTGTAGCTCATGAGACGTTTCTCGTTGAAAACTATTGGTGCACCCAGATCCTCGAGACTGAACACGAATACGAGCGTCGAACCTGCAACTATACCCGGAAGTGCTAGTGGTAACGTGACCGTCCTGAAAATCCGAAAGCCTTTAGCTCCAAGGTTTTCAGCCTGCTCTTCCGTTGAGGGATCTACATTTATGAACGCGGTATACGCGTTAAGGTATACTATCGGGTAAAACGACATTATTTGCGTTATCATGACACCTAGAAGACTATCTATTTTTAAAGCGCAACCTAAAACAGGCCTTAGTAGTATTGAAACGGGGCCGCCCTCACTCCACAGTAACTTAACTACATATGCGTTCACAAATGGTGTGTTGAATAACGGCACTATGGCCAATATCCTGGTTAAAGTATGGCCAGGAAACCTGTAACGTGCCAGGACATATGCTATAAAGACACCCAATACGGTTGCAACGGCTGTGACCACGGACGCTACTATTAGGCTATTTAGTACTGGGCCGTAATCGATGCCTCTCAGTACAATAATACATTCACCTCCAGGCAAGTTAACGATCGAGTAGGGTTGAGTAACTAGCGGTTTGAACCTCACGTAACTGCTAGTTCTTAAAACATTGTAGAAGTTCATCCACCACTCACCTCCAGTTGGCGGTGTGAATGATTGAAGTAGGACGAGTAATATCGGCACTAGCATAAACACCATTAAGTAAGCAAATCCGAAGATCATGAAAGACCATAATGTTGTGTCAAGCTGGTATAAAGTGGCTTTAATGCGTCTCAAAAGCGGAACAGGTGTTTTCATGATTTTAATTCGCTCTTTCGTCGCTTGGATCCTCTCACGTAGGGAACCGAATAACGCTACACTCAAATACGGTGTTAAACCGATAGCTATTGCTTGTAGTAACTCCGTGGCGCCAGTCAATAAAACGATGATCTCGTAGAGCGCGATTACCACGGCTATGAATGTAAGTGAGAAGCTATACTTGATCCTATAATAATTGAATCCGCGGTTTAGTAGCAAAAGCCCGTATACTAGGGCAACAACCCATAGTACATATGAGTACATGACCGCCTCTACTTCGGGTAATATTTCATAGCTAATTAAACACAGTAATGCCAGTAACACCCCGCCTAGTGAAAGATCCTTAAATCCAGGGCTCTTCAAGGCCTAAACAAACCCCACTCTACCCTTAGAGTCTCTACCGATAACGGCTTTAAAACTTCGTGTTTGGCAGTAAGGACTAGGCAAAAAGCGGGTACGTGGACTCTAATGTCTAAGCGGCAATGTCACCTCCTTCTCAATAGTACCATAATAATGATGACTACTACCAGTACGCCTACAAGTATTAATAACGTTGGTGATATCCCTTCGGGCTGTCCAGTAGGTGGTGTGGTAGGCGGTGTAGTGATGGGCGCTGTTGGCGGTGTCGCGGGAGAGGTTATTATTGTTGTTTCGGGAGCGATAGATGTGGATGTAGGTGTCGTTGTGATTGATGTCCAGGTTTCTGCGGTCGTAGTAGGCGTCGTAGTAGCTGTCTGCGTAGTAGTTGTCGTTACTGTAGGTATAGGTTCTCCGCTAACTGCTTTATTAAGTAGCGTGAGAACGTTTTTATACTTCGTCCTCGCACCGGACTCCCATGCAGACATTAACGCCTGATACACGGGGCCTTCCTTCAACTTGGTATTTACAAGTATTGCATACTCTAGGGTAAACTTAGCTTCCTGGCCGGATACGGGATCAGTGAATCTTAATGGCTTTGACAACTCATACACCAGGTAATCAAACCATTCTTTTGTAATCCTTCCCTCAAGATACGCACTAGCCACCTGTGCCCATACAGCTTGTAGATCTTCGTGAGCGTTTACCAGTGTTGCTTTAAAATAGTACATTACGGAGTTAACCCAGCTAGATGACAAGGTTTCATTGAACACTATTCCCCTGAGCGTGGTGAGAGTTTCAAATGCCTTCTTCAAATCCGGCCTACTGGCCCCTTCACTAGTTTCAAACGTCTTCGGGTTAATCGGTATTCTGTTAATGTCCTTGTTAAGCCATACTTGTTGTCCACCAAACTCACTTAAAACCCACGCCACGAAGGCGGCTGCGTGAACGGGGTACTTGGTAATGCTTATGATCGCTATCGGATCAGAGTTCACTATAGTTTCCCCTTCCGGTGCGATGTAAACACAATCAGGGTTTATGTTCACCGCCATATAGCCGTAAAAGTCTATCGTCGTGGCGATAGCCACGTCTCCCTTTATTACCGCATCTCTGGCGTCACCGCTGCCTGGATAAACTCTCGAATTGGCGGCCATTAGTGTTAGTATCTTCCACCCTTCTTCCCATCCCTTGGCCTGCAGTATTATTTCGAAGATCCTCAAGTTACTGGTGCTGAGAGTTGGATCTGCTATGCCTATTAGCGGTACTGCCGGGAGATACCTAGCGTACTCAGGATCTGCGAGGTCGCTCCACGACTTGGCCATTGGCAATCCATACCTCGCTAATACATCACGGTTTACAGTGAAACCGAAGCTACTTATGCTTGCACCAATCCATCTTACATTACCTTGAAGGTCAACCTTGTAGGTCTCAGCGCCCGCCACTGTTTTGGGCACTTTACTCAGTTCGTACGTTACCGCATAGTGCTCTGGATACTGTTGTGGGTTTATGGGCATTAAGTAACCGGCGTCATCGAGTATGTTGAATAGCGTTGGACCTCCACCCCACGCCACATCTATTGATATTCCCTGCTTCTTAGCGCTTTCGATGCGATCGGGCCACAGTTCGGCAGGATAATACACAAACTGAACTTCGGTTATACCTAGTTTCTTGGCTACCGGCGAGTTCAAGAACATTATTCTCGTAAGGGTTTGTATTGATTGTTCGTGTCTCGTCAAGATAACCAGCCTTACATTCCTTTCTGTCGTCAAGCTGGCTAAGTAATCAAGCCATGGAAATGGCTCTTCATTACTAGTCCAAGGCCACTCTGTGCTTATAGGGCTAATAGCGGGTAGCGCTAGAATGGTTGAAATTACTAATAGGGAAGCAATTAGACTCTTCATGAGTTCCCCACGTACACAAAACTCTCAACGCGGTTTAAATACCTGAATGGTTAAGGCCAAAATAAAAATCAGGGGCATGTTTAAAGTTCTTTCCACTAGTTACTTCTTCCTAGTAAATAGCATGATCACAAGTATTACGATGATGATTAGTGCAACTCCTCCTACCACTCCAGCCACCGTATAGTCTGGTGCCGTAACAGTAATTGTGGTAGAAAGGGTCTCTAAGCTGACTTTCGTAGTAGTCTCTCTGATGGTCTGAAGCATGGTCTGCATCTGAGTTGTAGTGAGCGTCATAGTCTCCGTTACCGTCTGCGTCAAGGTCCTGGTGACCGTGTGAGTAATAGTTTGCATGACCGTGGCGGTCTCGGTAACGGTTAACGTGGGAGGAGGTGGGGGCGTGTACGTCACTACTCTAATCCACCACCTAATGAGGTTTTCAACGAATGCGGGGCCATCTAAGCTTACTCCATAGTAAGATGACGCCCAAGCCGGCTCGTAGTCACCGTAAAGGGACTCTCCAGCTACCGTTATTAAGGAGTTTACGTCGAGCCAGTACTCAGCCGCGTAGCCCACGAAGCTGGAGTTGTCTCTAGGCGCGCCGAGGCCGTAGAACATCGGGTCATATACGTATGCCGGTGGCGGGTTGTTATCTCCTATATACGAATTTCTAAACCACGCTATTCTAATTAAACCCGGAAACACCTCGGTGACGGGGTCGTGGTAATGGCCTTCATCATCTACCCATACTACGCAGGTTGGTCCGTGCATTAGTATAGGCTTAGTAATACCCTCGGCTAGTATGGATGTATCGAGATGTGGTAGCGTAGTAGAATCAGGCTCTACGAATACAAGTACCCTGTAGTAGGCAGCTGCCACCGTTGGGTACACGGTACCTTTATACTTGTACGTTCTACCTACTTCACTGTATACAGAGGCTTGTTCCAGCCTAAGCCTTGCTCCAATGTATTCTAGTAGCTTGTTAACGATGTCTATCCTGTCCGGCCCTGGGCCGTAATCGCTGTCTCCAGCGACATAGAGCACCTTGTTTCCTCCTTTAAGCCAGTCTAAGATGGCTTCCATCTCATCTGGGCTAAGACCGGTCGTGGGCTGGCCTATTAGCAATATGTCTACTTCAGATAGTAGTTCTTGCGTAATTGTCATGCCTGTCGTTATGTTAATCCATTTTATTGAGTACACCCTATTGTTGACTGTTACCTGCGTAATGTTGCCCTGAATAAAATTCAAGTACTTATCACTCTCGCCGTGTGCCAGGTCTACGGCTATCGTTACTGTTTCAGGCTTGCTAGTTGCCACTGGTAGTTTAATGGCTACTAGCAGTGTTAATAGGATTAATGGCGCTAGAAAGAGTGCTTTCTTCACGGCAATATACACCTCTACGAGGTAAGTAAAGTGACGAGAGTTAAAAAAGATTATGCGGGTATGCACCAATTACTGAGTATGTTTTCTTCTTAAAGATAGGAAGGTAATGATGAAAACCGCTATTATTGCTACTATAATTACAACGACCACAGAATCCATGCCTTTCGGTGGTGTAGTTTCTTGGCGTGTTGTTGTTTGTAGTAGGGTGGACTCGGTTGCTATCACCGTGCTCTGAAGTGGCGTGGTCGTTGTAGGCGTGAGTACAGGCGTAGATGTAATCGTTTGCGTAATGGGAGTTACCGCCGTAGTAGGGGTAATTGTAGTGGTCTCTGTCGGCACTCCGATCGTTGATGTAGTTGTAGGCGTTTCCGTAACTTCTATGATTTCCTCTACGGGCGTTTCGCCAGGCTTTACACCAGGGGGATAGAATAGTATTTTAAACTTCTTTAAAGCCTCGTGCCCGTAGTAGTCTCTTGCGTAGACTTCTAATAGGGTTGGGGTGGTTTCCTCAGCTTTTAGCGAGAGAGTCATGGTAAGAGTTACAGTATTAAATTCTGCCATTAGCGTTTCTGGCGCGTACTTAACCGATATAGAGGTTCCATTAAACTTAACCGATACGCTGCTAACATCCACACCCCATTCGACATCTACGATCTCCATGTAGATCGTCAAGGTTCTGTTAATTGTTGGTATTGCTGGGATGTACTTTTTTAGCAGTATAGTTGGCGGTAATGTGTCATCTAAACCCATGACCATTAGCTCGTCGGTGGCTCCGGGGCCTAGGTAAAGCTTCATGCTCAAATACAACATGTCGCCCGTGGTTATATGGTTCAACACCGTTATGGAAGAGTTGGGGCTTGATGCGTAATTCTTAAACCTAGGTGTTAAATCCCGGTTCCACGGTAGTGCCACTACGAGGGTGCTGTTCACGCTAAGCCAAGGAACGGTATTCTTCACCTCGAGCTTGTAGAATACGGATGACTTAACTAGCTTAGTTTGCAAGCTCTTGACAGGTATAGAGTTCAAGGATAGTTTACTTGAACTATATTTGAAGCCTATGAAGCTCGGCGGAGTAACGGGAAATGAGAGATCGCCAGTCTCGGTATCTATTTCAAAGGAGATGATGCCCTGATAAGTTGCGGCGCCCATACCAGTAGCTGTTACTGTTATAAAGTACGTTGTTGTATTCGTCCTAGTACTGGTGTACTTAACGAACTGATCTCTATGAACATGCCCCGATATTACTGCCGTAACGTTGTAGTCCTCGATCAGCTTTAGTACGTAGCGAAAACTGGTCATATTACTGCTCCAGTAGCTACTGACAGGTGTTTCGACACCCGGTTCGTAGGGTTTTAGGGTTTCCTCGTCATCATACCTTGCTACTACTTCACCCTGATAGTAGAACAGGGGGTAATGGAACACAACGATCTTCAGTGGTATATGAGAATAGTTTTTGAGCGCTTCTTCCAGGAAAGAGATCTCTTCCCATGCCCCTATGCCTCCCTCTCTATAGGGGTTCGTGTATATTCCAACGAGTAGTAGCCGGTCTCCAAGTACCCGTACCCACCTAACGGGGCCCAAGTACTTGGCATAAAAGTTGCCGGGATTATCGTGGTTTCCTGGAACGCTTAGAACCGGGTATTTGTACAAGAACAAATATCTGTAAACCTGCGCTTGGATGGTCTCGCTCTCCGAGGCGCTGTCAGTTATGTCGCCGGCCCAGATCATGAATGTAGAATTTAGAGATGACGCTAGAAAAGCTGCTGAAAACCTGCAGATATCGCCCTCGAGCAGTGTTTGAGGTCCCGCGCCAAAGTGCAGGTCGCTCATAATGACTACTCTAATCTTTCTTGGCACCTTTTCCAAGACCCATATAGATCTTGGAATACTGTGGTGAGTCGATCCCACCAATTCGAGGTCGTAAAGGCCTTCAACGACGTTGGGGGGAACGCAGATCTCGAGGCTTCTGGCTTCTAGCTTATTGACTACTACTGTGTAGTTTTCTACCAATAATCCTTTACCGTTTTCAGCTACCTGCCACATGTAACCAGTCGACACATCAAAGGCTTCTCCGAGAACTACGTTAAAGCAGGAACCAGGCGCAACTACTACCGGTGCGGCAGGACCGATAGTAGTAACGGGTAAAGGTTTAGCGACATCTATGTAACTCAGTGTGCTTATATATGGACTTGGAAGTGTGGTAGGCGCTTGCAAAAGCCCTAGCAGAAGTGGTAGAAACACTATCGCGAACAACGTGGTCTTCAGCTTCAACTCCTCTTCACCTAGATATAATGGAATCACCAGGCTTTATTAATGCACTGATCTGGATAATGTTTATGAGGTCTTTCCCCCGTGAACACTAAGGGTGTTAAGGGACGTGCCTTCTAAGAGGTCTCGTGGTTTTGCACATGAACGGGACCTTCTCAAGAAGCTGTGGAACCATGGATTGGCAGTCATGAGAGCGCCAGCTAGTGGTAGTAAAGCCAAAAGGGTTCTATACCCAGATGTCGTGGCCATATACAAAGGCAAAGTCATCGTAGCAGAAGTTAAGACTACAAGAAAGACCAGGACGGTGTACATCGAGTCCAGGCAGATCGAGAAGCTGCTAGATTTTGCCAATAGAGCTGGCGCCGAAGCGTACATCGCACTCAAAGTTGTAGGTACAGGCGAATGGTTCTTCATACCCGTTTCGAAGCTGGAAAGGATGGAGAGCGGAAGATATAAACTCGGTAAAGATGCCATAAACGAAGGCGTAAGGCTAGAGGCGTTAATCTCGTTGATTAAAGGCGTAAAGAAGCTATCAGAGTTCAGCAGACATGAGACTAGTCCTTAATGGCTATCCTTAATTGTGCGCCGTGTTTCTCGCACATCTTTCTCAAGCGGTTAATTTTCCTCCTACATGTCTTGAGCTGGTTCTTATCGAGTTCTATTACTATACCGTCTTCGTTGACTTTTATAGTCGCTTCAGGCAAGGCAGAGCGTGCCTTTTCCAGTAGGTTATACCACTTACCGGGCCCTGCCCTCAATTTCTTGACGGGAATTACAACTGTTTGTTCACCGAATGTGTATATCTCGTATTCTAGTTCTCCCGTCAGGAAGTCTCTTACCTCGACAACGGGCCTGGAGAGCTCCGCTTCGCGCAGACCCGTAGGTAGCTTAACGGTCATTCTGATCTCGTAAACCTTTTCAACCCACCCTTTCTTTATGAAGATGACGGTATCTACTATTGACGGTATCATGCCGAGATCCACTCTTCCAATAAACCTCTGAATGGCATCTATTGGCGAAGTGGCGTGCACTACGCCGATCATGCCTATTCCCGCAAGCCTCAAATCGGCGTAGAGTTTAAAATCCTCGTCCGTCCTCATCTCATCAAATACCGTATAGTCAGGCCTCGACAATAACAATATGTCGTGTAACTCGCCCATGTTAGCATAGTGTTTACTGTACTGAGTTATCTCGTTCGGTAGGACCATATCTCTAGGCGATTCAACGGTCTTCACTACTTTACCCATTCTCATATAGTACTCTGCGAGTGCTTGTGCAAAAGTGGTTTTACCCATGCCGGGGGCACCGGCTATTAAAATTCCCTCAGCCCTCTCATTTAGCCTCTTAGTTAGTTCTGGTGGCAGGTTGTAGTCTTCGAGTTTTAATTTCTTGATGGGCTTAACTACGGTGATTTCCCACCCATCACTAAGTGGAGGCCTCACTATGATTATCCTGTATGGACCAAGTTGCACTATTGTAGACCCTGCTCTATCCATCTCTATGAACGCGTCGCTCCTCCTCTTCGCGCTTTCAACTATCTCATTAGCAATTCTCTCTACCTCTTCACGCGATAGAGTTCTGTCCTCCAGTTTGACGTACCTCCACTCGCCTGGTTTACCTATCTTAGCTATGGGGGCCGTGTCTTCCTTCAGGTGAACGCTCATCGTGCTGTCATCAAAATACTTTTCAAAGCTAAGTTCGCCTTCACCCCGCTTCTCGACGATCAACGCCTGTATCCCCATAGCTCTACACACGTTATACTCTATGTTGTCACCTGTAATGACTACTCCGCCGACACTCATGGCGAGTTCCCTGACGGCGCTGTTGACTTCGCTAATTGCCACATCCTCAGCCTCATCACCATAAAACCTAGGCCGTTCACCCGAGTATTCAAGTGTGATTTTTCCCTCTTCGTGAAGTTTTCTAAGTTTACTCAGCTCTTCTAACCCGGCGTGACCTATACCGTGCCCCTTCGAGGCCAGCAATTCTAGTAGTAATATGACGGCTCTATGCACTATTACTCTACCACTTATGGCTCCTTCTTCGACGAGTTTACTGACTCCCCCTTGAACTATTGCAGAGTAGTCGGGCACGTAGATGACCTCACCGGCTATTCTCACGAATAGACACCGCGTTCTAATGTGCATCAAGAGGATGGAATCATAAAGAGTATTTTATGCATTATTATCACTGCGTTACTATTGTTGCATTACTGTACCTGCGTGGTTTAGCGCCTATAAATGCAACTATACGAGCTTTTTCCTTGATCTCTCTAAGAATATGTCCACGTAGTCTTTAATACTTGGCCCTTCAATAACTTTCAACCTGTATGTTACTCTAGCAACGGGCTTATCTACGCTAATTAACCTAGTTATATCAGACGGTGTTCCCAGCACTATGGCGTCTGCGGGCACTCTCTTGATAGTCTCTTCGAGCTCTTTAAGCTGTTCTGGAGTGTACCCGGTGCTTGGCAGTACAGGTCCCATGTGCGGGTACTCTTCGTAAACTTTTTTGAAAAGCCCCCTTGCATAGGGCCTCGGATCTACGACTTCGGCGTTATACCTTTTTGCTGCAACATAGCCTGCGGCGTAGGGCAACCCACCGTGAGTAACTGTTGGAGAGTCTTCGATTACTAGCACTTTCTTTCCTGAAATCAAGTCCGGGTTGTCAACTGCTACCTCGCTGGCAACGACGGTTATCATGGCCTTCGGGTTTCTCGAGTGAACGTTTTTCTTTATCTCTTCGATGGCGGCGGGGCGCGCTTGATCTGCTTTGTTTATTATCACGGCATCGGCCATGCGTAGATTTATTTCACCAGGATAGGCTTTTACCTCTATGCCGGGCCTCATAGCATCTGCTACCACCATTGAGAAATCCGGCCTATAAAATGACCAGTCGTTATTTCCACCATCCCACAGTATTATGTCGTTCTCCTTTTCCACAACTTGTAATAACTTACCGTAATCGACTCCAGCGTAGACGTAAAGGCCCATCTTTAAGTAAGGTTCATACTCCTCTCTTTCCTCAACCGTGCACTCGTATCTCTCCAGGTCTTCAGGCTCATGAAATACCTGTATAGCTGCTTTCTCGAGGTTGCCATAGGGCATCGGATGCCTTACAATACCTACTCTAAGGCCTCTCTTCCTTAATTCTAGTGCAACCTCTCTTGAAACAGTGCTCTTGCCAACACCGGTTTTAACACCTAAAACCGCTATAACGGGTTTAGAGGCCTCTAAAACGGTTTCGAGGGGTCCTATTATTTTGAATGAAAGACCGGTAGCGACTACGCGTGAAAGTACGTGGCCTAGCTCTTCATATGTCAAGTCGCTATATGCGAGCACAGCCTCCTCAACTCCTTGTTTTTTAACGATCTCCTCGAGGAGTTCGAAGCTGATTATGGGTATGCCTTCGGGATAATAGGGCCCTGCCAGTGACGGCGGGTATCGTCTTCCAGCAACACCGGGTATCTGCGTCTGTAGAAAGGCAACAACCCTATATTCTGGGTTATTTCGAAAAACTACGTTAAAATTGTGGTAATCCCTTCCGCTGGCACCTATAATGACTACTTTCCTCAACGTGGGATCACCTCTGTAGTGCACTAACAAGGCCTAGTTTCCGCGAGTTTAGTGGCAGCGGACATGATTATGTATATACATGATAAGCTAATATTTATGCACGAACTGCTAACTTTAATAGAGGTTAAGCTGGTTCAGCTGCCCGAGAGTTTTATTATTTGGTTTAGTGATCGGACAATAGCACCATGAATGGTCTCTGAGAGACTTAATATTAATGCCGTTCGGTAAAAAGAGAAACCGAACTTAAAAGGCTAAGCCACGCTTCTACACGGTCATTACTAGAAGTTGGTGTTCTTTAATTTTTCGAGCACCTTTTCTAGCCTTTCTAACATTATCTTCCTTTCAACGCTCGCTACTAACCTCCTCGTTGGTATTACTGCATCAGGGTTAACGCTGATGCTGTCTATACCTTCTCGAACCAGGAATTCCACTATTTCCGGGTAGACGCTTGGTGCCTGCCCACAGATACTGACCGTGGCGCCTTTTGCGTGGGCACCCCTGATAATCATGCTAATAGCCTTAAGAACCGCGGGGTCCCTTTCATCGAAGTAACCCATCTCGGCTAGTATGTTACTATCTCTATCGGCTCCTAGGACTAGTTGCGTCAAGTCATTGCTTCCGATACTGAAACCGTCCACCAGCTCCGCGAATTCTTCTGCTAATAGCGATACGCTAGGAACTTCTGCCATGATCCACACCTTGAAGTCCTTGCTCCTTCTCAGTCCTTCCTCTTCCATGATCTTTAGAACGCGCTTGACCTCCCAAGTGGTTCTCACAAATGGTAACATCACCCACACGTTAGCTAGCCCGAATTCCTCCCTGACTTTTCTTATAGCCTTACACTCTAACCTGAATCCGGGTTCATACTTTGAATGTATGTACCTAGATACTCCTCTCCAGCCGATCATCGGGTTCCTCTCTTCCGGCTCGTACTTCTCGCCTCCCTTTAATCCTCTGAACTCGTTTGTTCTAAAGTCACTAAACCTGACAACTATAGGTCTTGGGTATATCGCCTGAGCTACTTTGGCAACGCCTTCTGCCAGCTTACTTACGAAGAAGTCTTCCTTCCCGCTGTCTATTAAGTACATTGGATGATATCCAATCCAGTCAGTGAATATGAACTCTATTCTCATTAGCCCGATACCGTCAAAGGGCAGGTCCTTATACCTGTCAATGGCGTCTGGCTCGCCAAGATTCATGTAGATCTTGGTGGCCGTTACCGGGTACAATGGTAGCAACTGCTCTGGGCTGATACCGACTGCTGCAACAACTCCTGGTGCCGGAGCGGCTACTTCTACTTTGGGCTTTACCAGCTCTTCTACCACACCCTCGTAAATCATACCTTTACCGCCATCTACGGTGACATCTATACCGGTTTGAACGGTCTTCGTCGCGTTACCCGTTCCCACTACGCAAGGTATGCCGAGCTCTCTGCTAACGATGGCAGCGTGACTTGTCATTCCACCTTCATCCGTGACGATGGCAGCCGCCTTCTTCATCAGTGGAACCCAGTCGGGATCGGTCATTTTAGTTATCAGTATATCTCCCGGCTTAAACTCCATGGCCTCGGGGCTCTTCGGGTCGAAGATCACCCTAGCAACGCCTGCAGCTACACCCGGACTAGCCGGCAACCCTTTTGCAAGCACTTTAGCTTCTGATAGCTTAACGCTTTTTCTCGTTACTGCGATGATTGTTTCAGCCGATTTCTTCTCCACTTCCTTTTCTTTCACTTTCTTGAGGCTCCAGACTGTTTCGGGCCTTGCTTGTACTATGAATACGTTTTGTGGAAACGGCAGATCGGCATCGATTGCCCACTCTATGTCCATGTGCCTGCCGTAATGCACATATATCAGCTCGCCGAGCTCGGCCAGTTTCCTTATTTCGTCGTCTGTTAGAGCCTGCGTTTCGGGCTCAGCGATCTTGACTAGTGGGGTGTTTATTTCAACGCCTTCTTCGGCAATCCACTGTTTTTTCTCCTCGTCCCACTTTAAGTGTATGTTCTTCCCTAGAACGGGGTCGAATGTGATCATATAAGTCTTTTTATTAATCTTCTTCTCGACAATCCTCATGCTGCCTCTCTCAACAACGTATTCGTCCGGTATTACTTTGCCTCCTACAACTGATTCTCCAAGACCCCAGCTACCTTCGATTACGATTACGCTTTCATCCCCTGTAACGGGATGCAGTGTAAACATTACGCCGGCAACTCTACTGTTGACCATCTTCTGGACTGTGACGCTCATGTGCGTTCTCTCATGTGGTATGCCGTGCGCGACTCTGTAGAATGTCGCTCTCGCGGTGAATAGGCTTGCCCAGCACCTTTTAACGTGCTCTATTACCTTCTCGGCGCCGTAAACGTTTAAGTAGGTGTCTTGTTGCCCGGCGAAACTAGCTTCGGGCAGGTCCTCGGCTGTGGCACTGCTCCTAACAGCTACGCGGAGGTTATTCGGATCCATGTTGAGCCTCTTAGCTAGTTCGTAGTAGTGGTTTTTAACCTCCTCCTCGACCTCGGGAGGCATAGGTTGCGCTAGGATCATTTCCCTAATTTTCCTAGTTGTTTCTTCGAGCTCCTTTGTGTTGTTAACGTCTAGTTTTCTCAACATTTCATATATTTTCTGGCCAAGCCCCGTCTTCTCGAGGAAGTATTTAAATGCGTATGCCGTTACGGCGAATCCTGGAGGCACTGGAATACCTGCAGCCAGCATTTCTCCTAGATTTGCGTTCTTACCACCAACTAGAGGAGTATCTTCCTTTCTGACCTCTTCTAGCCAGAGCACGAACCTGGTTTCCTTGCCGTTCAACCCATTCACCCTATCAAGGGGTTTCTAGCCTAAGGGGGTTATAAAGACTATTTACAAAGAGCTTTATACAACATATACTCGTATATACTTGGGTTCAACGTTTTCAGGCGATCACAACGGTTTCATCAGCGTTTAGATCTTTCTTCCCTTACACGGCTTTTCCTACCGCTATAAGACCTTTCAAGAGCGGTCTTCAGGCTAACGTAATAGTACCATGCACGCCTCTTTATTGAGGAAACCTTCTCGCTCTTTAATACATGTTCTATTAAGCTCGCCTTCTTCGAGTACGCCTTAACGGATGCATCACCGTACTCGAAGAGAGTTGAAAGTATTACAGCATGTACTCGGGAATCTTCAAGCATTTTACTGTATACGTTGGACAGCCCTATCTCGAAGTACCTTATAGTGTAATTTGCGCTGATAAATTCTGGCGACTGTACCGAATACCTCAATAATGGTATGTTTGTGGGCACGCCATCAATTACGTATTCTCTGAGTGCCCGTTCAAGCCTCTGTACTGATGTGTACCTGTCAGAACCCCATGCAATTACCTTGGCTATTAATGGGTCATTATGGCCGCTAATCCGCGATCCTTCGGCAATGCCGGAATCAACCCGTACACCAGGGCCGCCAGGCTCCTTGTACTTTTTGACTATACCTTGCGACGGCTCACCCGTATATGGGTTTTCTGCATATACGCACGCCTCTATTGCATGACCTTCACGCATTACATCGTGTTGTTTCAGCCCTAGTACTTTGTATAGTGCCACTTCTACCTGCTTTTTGACGAGGTCGATACGTGTAATCATCTCGGTCGCGGAGTGCCCTGCCTGAAGTCCTGTACCGATTTCTGTAAAGTACATCTCTCTTTTCTTGATGTCAAAAACGAATTTTACTACTCCAGCGTTCACGTACCTAAGCCCGCTCGCCAACTTCAAGGCGTACTCATAAAGTCTTCCTCGTTCTGCGGCGTTAAGGAATGGGCTGGGCGCTTCTTCGATTATCTTTTGGTAGAAATTCCTTCTAATGCTACACTCTCGCTCGTATAAGTGTACTATGTTATCGCCGTCGCCTAGGACCTGTACTTCTATGTGTTTGGCGTGCTCGATATAAGGCTCTACATAGAGCTTCACATCTTTAAATGATTTCTCTGCCCCCGATCTAGCCGATTTGATGGCGGACTCTACTTCCTTTTCGCTCCACGCAACTCCGATTCCCTCACCCCCACTACTAGTAGCTTTAACTATTACTGGATATCCGTGCACCTTGGCGAACTCAATGACATCCTCCTGTTCGTGCACTTCCACCCACGGAAGCGTCGGCACCTCTAGTTTTTCAGCAAACGTTTTAGATGCCAACTTATCGCGGCTGAGGGTGATCGTACCTGGTGGAGGACCTATAAATACTAAACCTTTTCTAGCAACCTCGTGCGCAAACTCGGGGTTTTCACCGAGGAACCCGTAACCGGGATGAACGGCTTCGGCACCGAGCTCTACTGCGGCGTTGACCACGTCTTTTATATCTAGGTAACTGGAGACTTCGGTATCATCGACTAGAAACCGTCTGTGCAGGGAATCAGCGTCGTCAGCTGTATATATCCCTACGGGAATATAGCCGCTTTCCACAAGTGTTCTAGCTATTCTAATAGCTACTTCTCCTCTGTTAGCAATAAGTACTTTAACCGGCACACTTATTCACTCCTCAGCGCTAAGCACGCAGCCGAGCACTTGTTAAAAGCAATGAAAGCACTTGTATAAAAGCCTTTCATCTCTTCTCAAGTATTTTAACCAGCTCTATGTAAACTTCTATGACCCTCTCCAAGTGCTCTATTAGAACATACTCATCGGGTCTATGGGCTGTGCCCGGCATTCCAGGTCCATACGCAATTGCGGGTATGCCTTTCTCGGCATAGTACTTTAAGTCCAGCCCTCCAGCACACACTACTAGCCGCGGCTCTTTCCCCACAACTTTGTTAATAGCTTCTGCAAGCGCTTGTACCACCTCGGCATCCTTTCGAGTATATGCTGGGTTAGACGCATCTAGCACCTCGACCTCCGCCCGAATACCCGTTCTCTTATTCAGCTCCTCTAGAAGGCGTTCCACTTCCATAATAGCATTTTCCACGTTTTCCTCTACTACGAGCCGTCTATCCACGCTGAACCCGCACATTCCGGGTACGACGTTGACCGCTCCCGGAGAGATTAAGACTCCACCAGGTGTTATTGTAGGGTTGCGCGCCCTAGGATCTTCATACTCGTAATTGCTGGTTTTAGATTCCAAGATTCTTCTATACTCCTCTATGAAAAGCTTAGCGTAAACAAGCATTTTTTCAAATGCATTGTCTCCTAGCCACGGCGAAGATCCATGTGCTTGTTTACCGTGAATTTTCACAAGAAACCATATATTACCACGGTGTCCAGTGTAAACCCCATCTATACCGGAGGGCTCGGCTATAACGACCCAGTTGGGCTTACTACCGAGCTCTCTCACGAGATACCCTGTACCAGTTACTCCACCTATCTCCTCATCCGGTACAAGAGCAGCCTCTAGAACTATCTCGGGCTCGCGTGTCTGCGCAAAATGTATTAGCGTTGCGAGAATTGCGGCTATGCCACCTTTCATGTCACTCACCCCCCTACCGTACAGCTTTCCACTATCTATGGATGGCTCGAAAGGAGGCCTCGTCCACCCTTCTCCAGGGGGTACAACGTCGTAGTGCCCATTAAACTGTAGTACCTTTTCACCATAGCCTACCCTGGCGAGTAATATGTATCTAGGCTTATCGGGGTTAAATTGCAGTGGCAGATTTCTCTTCACATACTCATCTGGCACCCTGTGAGTGGTTACGTGTATGCCATAGTCTTTGAGAATCTCCCTATAGTAATCCACGATGTTCTCGTATGCTTCTCCAAGTACTGTCTTGAACCTCACGCTCTCGCAAAGTATCTTAACGGCCAGCTCGGTAAGTGATTTGAAGTCCAAAGGAACACCCAGAGGGGGCATGTTAAGATAAAAAAGCACGGTCGTGAAGACCGCGTCTAGTCCACTTTCTCGACGTGAATTATTTGAATGGGGCACGCATTCGCGGCGTCTTGCACGCAGGAGAGCAGGTCTTCCGGTACAACGCCTACCCCAATGTTTTCTCCCTCTCTGTACTTGGCTGTGATCTGCGTTTTATTGTCATCAGGGTTCATTTCGAAGACGTCTGGGCATATCGATACACATACCATGTCTGAAATGCAGTTTTCTCTGGGATCTATTTTAACTTTGTACTTTGCCATGTTTACACCACTGTAAGGTATTAAGGGCACCGGTATAAAAGCATTGATCGTAGTTAGTAGCTTTACACACTGGTTATTAGTAGGCTCGCGGTCAGCTATGCGGGGCCTAATTCATTTACGGGTCTTAGCCCAAGGTTCTTCATCATTCCCCTACTAGAACTATTTCCCCTAGACCTAATAGCTCTTAAACTAGGTTGGCTAAGAGCGCGCCTTAGGGAAACAGTGGGTTCTGTTGATCATTAAACATCCCTGTCCGTGCTCGGATACTTCGATATTCCCCAGTAAACCCAAGGACGTGGGATCCATGACGCCTCCACGTACTTTACAGCTAAATATGGATGCTGAGGTCGTTTATCCTGAAACTGGTATAAGCTTCTTAAGCCCTTCAGGGGGATAACACAGTAAAGTATTCATAAAGTCGTGAACGACCCGCCCTAACCGTGCTGAAGAGGGGCCCCTCTATAGAGGCCTCATTATTGTTGTTAACCTTTAAACAATGTATAGTAGTACATCTTTACACCACCTGCAATCATCTCCACAGCCATGCCAGCTATGATTAGCGACATGAATCTACCTAGCGCCCTCACGGTAGAAACCCTCAAGAACCTCACTAGCATGTTACCGACTCTCAAGATCGTGAAGGACGCTAAACACGCCGTAATTCCAGCAACTAGCACTAGTAGCAAGTTTAGTAGATCGCCAGGCCTGGCCGCAACCAGTAACAGTATTGTCGTAATGGTGCCAGGTCCGATGATCAGAGGTGTTGCTATAGGCACTACTGCGATATCGCGTGGATCCATTTTCTTAGTCCTCGGCTCTTCGCCCAGCATGTCGAGTGCCAGTACAATGAGTAGAATACCGCCTCCTACACGTAAGCCCGCTATAGATATGTTAAATGCCTCTAAGATATACTTGCCCGCTATAGTAAACGTCACGACTATCAGTAACCCCGCGACCATGGCTTTTCGCACTATGGAGTCTACTTCGCGCTTACCGAGCCCCTCTACAACCGATACGAAGAACGGCAAGACCGAAAAAGGGTTCATTATTGCAAATAGTTGCGTGAAATACGCTAATAATGTTATTAGGTGCTCCATTTCCGGTCACACCACGATGCACTTAATATAACGAGTTTTCGAGGAGTGAAATTAAGTTTTTATACTTACTCCAGATATATTGCCGGCTTCAAGGGTAGTGCCCGCTCTGCTTTAGGAATGTTCCTAGTTCTTGCTTCATCCTCCCAGAGAACTACTACTTCTCTAACTCCGGGCAACCTAGCCTTGATGTAGTTCATGGTTTCCACGTACATGGTGTACTCACTTTTACTCTTGGTTTTAATGATGCTTTCAAGCATGCTTCTCTCCGTTTTCTTGTAAACGTTGTACGCATCTACGATCTCGGCTTCACGGCCCTTCAAACCAAACTTTGTCCTCAATACGTCTATTATAGCCTTGAGTGGCAAGCCTTCAAGCACCATTCTCGCTACTTCGCGTTTCCACTCGGGTGCAACAATGACATATACTTTGGCTTCGGGCCGCTTAACAAGTTCTAGTAGTTCCTTGATGTCCGAGATCAGCGATTCTACGGAGTCCATCAACGTGATGATCTCTTCCTTCACGGCCCCGATCTCGGGCCATTTAGATGTTGAAAGTAGGTGCTCTCTGCCCAACCAGCTGTTTATTTCCTCGGTGATATGAGGTATAACTGGGTTTAGGACGGTAATCCAGTCTGGTAATACTCTCTTCACGCCACAGATGAATTTCTCACCCACCATATCGCGATATTTATCTATCAAAGCCAACACGTCGAAGAACGCCGCCTGAGCGTAGTCCCTGATTTCGAGGTTTTCAATAGCGCTTGAGGCCTTGGCCAGCAATTCGTAGAACTTGCTAATGAACCACTCGGTAAAAACGTTATCTTGTACTTCACGGCACTCTGCCTCAACCGCCACCTTAGCTATATTTGTGAATTTCACCAGGCTGTTTACGACCCTGTCTACTTCGGCCTCGCGCCAGTCCAGTACGCTGTCCAAGCCCGCCGCCCACGATATGTAAAGCCTGAAGAGGTCCGCGGAGTACATCGTGATTATGTGCCTGAGGGGTATAACGTTACCCTTACTCTTAGACATCTTGGCACCTTCTCTTATTACAGTCTCGTTAAGGGAAATCGTTCTCGGCATGTACTCCTCGGGAAATATAGCGAAGTGGTGCAGTATGTAAAACGTCAAGTGATTTGTAATGTGCGGCATGGCTGTATGTCTGTGGTCCACGGGATACCAGTAGGTAAACTCTTGCCTCATTTTGCTAAGCAGTTCTATCGGTATGTTGCTCTTGGATGACGTATCTTCGGGCGATCCGTGACCGAGAAATATGTAATCGAACACCTCCGGTATGAGGAGCTCTGGAGGTATGTTGTGCTCCCTGATAATATGAGATATGGTGTAAAGCGCCATGTATATTGTCGAATCGCTGAGGCTTTCAATGATCCACTCGGTGCTCCAGGGCAATCGGGTTCCGATTCCACGTTTCCTAGCACACGGCCTCTTGTCAAGCCAGTCGATAGTGTCGAGGAATAGTTTTTTGTACTTTGCCGGTATAATTTTTACCTCGTCGTTTTCAAGCGCTCTTCGAGCCCGTTCTTTAAGCCATTTTACGTTGTAATTTATAAACCACTGGCCTGTAATCTTGGCTACTATGATCTCCCCTCCGGCACGGCACCATGCCTTCCTATTGAGCTCGTAAAATGGAATCGCGTTGTTCTCATTGTACAGTTTGACCCTGATTTTTTCCCTCGCCTCTCTAACTGAAAGGCCTTTAAACTCTGGGTTGTCGATAATCATCACCCCCCCGTAAAACTGCTCTTTGTAGACCTCTCGTGAAATGTCTTCGAGTCGTGGATCTAGTTGCGAGGTTATGCCCGCCCTCTCTACGGCCAACTTGGCGTGATGCGCTTCAACTCCCGCGATCCCGATGATCTTCCTGGGCTCAATGCTTAGGACCAAGCTCGGATCAATGTTGAACTTTTCAAGTAACTGCGGATTTGATTTCAATTCCATTAAGGCTACGTAGTCGTAAGGAGCGTCACTTGGCTCTGAATATACTATTCCCGTGGCGTTGTCCGGGTCCACGAACCAGGCGGGGAGCACGATCACTCTATCTCCAAGCGGCGATTCAGACCACTTGCCTAAAAGCTCTGCTCCTTTAATGTAATTGACTAGTCTCACCTCTTCGCCTGGATACTGATGCATAAACTTAACTAGCGCCTTGCTACTTACAACGTATCTTTCCCCATTCCACTCGAAAACCGCATATTCTGCCTCCGGGTTAACCCAGATGTTAGTTACTCCAAAGAGTGTTTCTGGACGTAGCGTTCCCGCTAGTAAGTATTCGCCGGTACCTACAAGTTTAAACTTCACCGCGGTGTATTCCACTACTTCAACGGGGTTTACATCGGCATCTTGTATATCGTCTTCGCCTTCCGGCTGATTATGCAGGAGGCAGTAGGTTACTATGTGGTCTCCCCGAGTTATTAGACCTCGCTCCAGCAGCTTATAATATTGCCAGGTAACGAACCTGTTGTACATTGGTTCACCCGTGTGGAACTTCCTGCGCCAATCAATGCTGTAACCGAGCTCTTCGAAGTCTCTCTGGATTTTCTCGGCAAAGAAAACAGCCAGGTTAAGTGGATCTTTAAAGGACTCTAATATCTCATCTACTTGTTTCTCGTCTTCCGCATAAAGCCTGATGTACTCTCTATACAGCGTTATTGTCTTCGGGTCGCCTCTCGCAATCATTTCCGAGAAGGCTATTATTGGCGTGCCTGTTATGTGGAATGCCATCGGGTAAAGCACGTTTAAGCCCTTGAGCCTCTTATACCTCGCTATTATGTCCCCTATGGTGTACGTCCTGCCATGTCCTATGTGAAGAGGGCCGTTGGCGTAGGGGTAGGGTACCGTTATGAAGTACTTTGAGACGCCTTCTTTACTATCGGCTTCGAAGACGCGCTTTTCTTTCCAAATTCTTTGCCACTTTCTTTCAACGCCCCTAAGCCACTCCAGGAACTCCTGTCTACGTTGAGACAAACAATTCACCATGCAGCACTATATGGATTTCTGTAACTGGTACTTAAAAGTATTTGTTTCTTTGTATATAGTAGTAAAGCGTCACAACGCGTGGAGGTATCTATGGCACGCCACTGGATAGATGAATTAGCAGACCAGCTCTACGAAGCGCTGGTGGCGAGGAAAAAAGAAGTCTATGTATTCAACGGAGGGCTATCGGTATCCGGGTTACAGCATGTTGGGAGGTTGCGAGGAGAGATCATTATAACTGAGACGCTGAGGAAGATACTGACATCTAAAGGCCTTAAGATCAAGCAGTACCTCACCCTCTACACACAAGACGCGTGGAAAGCTAAAGACGCACAGGTGTCCGTATTTGGCGATCATGAACGCGGAAAGAAGTACGCGGGGTGGCCCTTAATACGGGTTCCAGACCCCCACTCCTGCCACGCGAACTGGGTCGAGCACTACTGGGCCGAGTTCGGTCCGTTCATAGGCGAATTCACTGATGGTGAAATAGAAGTAGTAACTACTACAAGCCTCTATAAAGAAGGGCTTCTAGAGTTCGCGAAGATGACGATCAGGAGAAGAGAGGATGTGAGAAGAGTGGTGAATAAATACCGTGGTAGAAAGCCCTACTCAGAAGGCTGGATACCCTTCGAGCCCATATGTGAGAAGTGTGGCAGAATAGACACTACAGAGGCCATTAAGCTGGTTGGTGACGAACATGTGGAGTACGTGTGCG
The DNA here is from genome assembly GCA_038845865.1 of Desulfurococcaceae archaeon. NCBI lineage: Archaea > Thermoproteati > Thermoproteota > Thermoprotei > Desulfurococcales > Desulfurococcaceae > Desulfurococcaceae archaeon. The sequence goes on along the minus strand of JAWBQJ010000001.1, from coordinate 115,654 downwards.
AGAACTGCAGGCATAGAGGAATGGCGCATATTAGCGAAGGCAAGTTAATGTGGAGAATAGAGTGGGTTGGGGTTTGGTGGAGTCTTAAAGTAGACTTTGAGCCTTATGGTAAGGACCACGCAATGCCTGGTGGCAGTCGCGATAGCTGTGTCGACCTCGCGGTAAATGTTTACTCAATGAAACCGCCAGAAGGGCTACCATACGAGTGGGTAGAGTGGAGGACTATTGAAGGCAGGGTGTTCGACATGGGCAGTAGCGATTTCCTCGGTTTCACTCCGAGAGACTGGTTAGAAGTCGCGCATCCGCATGTCTATAGGTTTCTTGTCTTAAAAACTCCGCCGATGAAAAAGCTCACTGTAGGTCTCCATGAAGTTCCTCAATACTACAACAACTATTTCAAAGCCGAGAGGCTTTACTATGGGCTCGAAAAAGCAACCAATCCCGAGGAGGAGGTATTACTCGCCAGAAGCTACGAGCTTAGCTATCCGCGCGGATCGCCACCACGGAAACCACCTGAACAAGTACCATACCTGCACTTGGCGATCTTAGCGCAGATCATTCCACCGGATAAGTGGAACGTGGAGGCTATTATGAGGTTAAAGTCAAGTAAGCACGTCTCAGAGGAGCCGACAGAATACGGTGTTCGAAGAATATTGGAAACCGTTCCTAGAGCATACAGCTGGCTAATGAAGTATGGTCCCGCCGACTTGAAATTCAGGCTAAACACGCTTGATGAGGCAGAAAAGTGGGCCGAGAAGATACCGGTAGAGCTAATGGACGTGTTTAAGAGTGTATACGAGAACCTAGAATCTATGAGCGAATGGAGCGAAGAAACCGTGAAGGAGGCCTTAGTATCGGTCACCTCAAGGCTCCAAAACGCGACCATCAAGAAGTTCTATGAGCACTTCTACCAAGTATTGGTTGGTAAGCCCAGCGGTCCTCGCGCGGCACCGCTCCTAGCCTTAATTGGCAAAGACAAAGCGATGGCTTATATGGCAATAGCGTCTAGGAGGATGAGATGATAAAACAGGGTATGAAAACCTCGCAGCCCCGGATTTCAATCGTAGTCCCCACGTATAATGAAAGAGAAAACATCGGCAAGCTGATAGAGCTGCTTGCGGAGTACCTCAAGGAACACGACTACGAAATAGTGGTAGTAGACGATAACAGTCCTGACGGAACAGCCGAGGTGGCTGAATCGTACTCGTTCAAACACCCCGTTAAAGTCGTGAGAAGGCCCGGAAAAATGGGGCTTACCTCTGCCATATATGACGGTGTAAAAAACGCCTCAGGCGATGTGATCGTAGTAATGGATGCGGATCTACAGCACCCTCCAAGCCTCGTGCCTAGGCTAGTCTCAAAAATTCAAGAATGCGATGTAGTGATCGCTTCAAGGTACTCGAAGGAGGGCGGAATAGAGAGGTGGAACTTGACCAGGAAGCTGATCTCCCTTGGAGCAGTCCTAGTAACGAGACTTCTCGTTCAGGAGTGCCGGGGGGTCAAAGACCCCGTTAGCGGGTTTTTCGCCGCGCGCAGGGAGGTGATTTCACGGTGGAAGCCCATTGTACCAGAGGGCTACAAAGCACTGGTGGAGATACTAAGTACGGCGAAGCCTAGGCGGGTATGCGAGGAGCCTTATGTGTTTAAAGGTAGGAGCTCCGGTAAGTCCAAGCTAGGTAGCAGGGTCGTCCTCCTGCACATTAAGCTACTCTTTAAGTTGCATCCCTCACTTGTAACGGCCTTTACCATATTAGTAGCGCTTTTATTATCCCTCTTAATTTGGCTCTGTGCGAAAAGTATATTTTAATCCATGAGCGTATCAGAGTGAATTAGTCTTGGAATGGTGAATTCGAATGTCAACCTCGTGGAGGATGGCGGGGTCTTACGATCCTCACGAACTGGAAAAACTAGTACTAAAGTTCTGGGAGGATAATAAAGTATACCAGCTGGTAAAGCGAGAAACCAGTAAAAGCACTCTGTTCTTCAATTTTATAGATGGCCCACCCTATCCAACGGGTGACGTACCGCACATAGGTACTGCGTGGAACAAATCCCTCAAGGACGCCATACTTAGATACATGAGAATGAAGGGGTATAGAGTAAACGATAGACCGGGATATGACTGCCACGGCCTTCCAATAGAAGTCAAGGTTGAACAGAAGCTAGGTATAAAGCTAAAGAAGGAAATAGAAGAAAAAATAGGCATTGATAGGTTCATCGAGGAATGCAAAAAATTCGCAGTATTGAACTTGAGTGTAATGACTGAATGGTTCAAACAACTTGGAGTATTCATGGACTGGGAAAACCCCTACCTAACGCTTACAGATGAATATATTGAAGCAGCTTGGTGGTTGATTAAACAAGCTGATGTGCGCGGACTACTCGAAGCCGAGCATAGAGTCGTACACTGGTGTCCCCGTTGCTCAACCACGCTAGCCGAATACGAGGTAGAGTATAAAGATATTGAAGATCCAAGCATATATGTTAAGTTCCCCCTGAGAGAGGAGGCGAACACGTACCTGGTTGTATGGACTACCACGCCTTGGACGCTTCCCGCCAATGTTTTCGTAATGGCGCATCCCGACGAAGTTTACGTCAAGGTCGTAGTTAACGGTGAAACATGGATCATGGCGGCGAAGAGGCTCGAAGCCGTCATGAAGGATTGCCGCGTCAAGAACTACGAAGTCGTAGAAGAGATTCCGGGAGAAGAGCTCGTTAAATATACTTATGAACATCCACTCAAAGAGATCGTGCCGCTCCAAGAGAAACTTAGCGCTTACCACAAAGTTTTGCTAGCACCTGAATACGTATCAATGTACGAAGGTACAGGACTAGTGCACGCAGCGCCGGGACACGGCTTTGAAGACTACGAGGTGGCGTTGAGGTATAACCTGCGAGAAGCAGTGGTATGCCCCGTTAACGAAGAAGGGAAGTTTACCGAAGAAGCTGGACTGTTTTCGGGAATGAACGTGAGAGAGGCTAACGAGCACATCATCAATGCCCTTAAAGAAAAAAACGCGCTAATACACCACGATACAATAGTTCATAGATACCCTGTGTGCTGGAGGTGTAAAACACCCACAATACTCAGGGCAACGAGGCAGTGGGTAATTAAAGTTACCAAGTTAAAAGAGGAGCTCAAGAGGGAAGCTAGTAAGGTTAATTGGATACCCTCTTGGGCACTCACGAGATTAATGAATATGGTTGAAAACGTACAAGACTGGGTTGTATCCCGGCAAAGGTACTGGGGAACACCGCTACCCGTATGGACGTGTCCTAACGGTCATAGAGTTGTAATAGGTAGTATGGAGGAATTAGTTAGGTATTCCGGTACAATGCCCAAAGAGCTTCATAGGCCGTGGATCGACCAAGTCACGTTAGAGTGCCCCTACTGTAGCCTTAAAATGAAGAGAGTACCGGATGTAGTAGACGTGTGGCTCGATAGTGGCGTGGCGTTTTACGCTTCGCGGGGGCACCCCAGCAAGCTTGGAAAAGAAGACGTAATACTAGACTTCATCGTCGAAGGCCACGACCAGATCAGGGGCTGGTTCTTCTCGCTACTAAGATCAGGAGTACTAGGCTTCAATGTAGCTCCTTATAGGGCAGTATTAGTGCACGGTTTCATGCTAGATGAGCAAGGTAGGGAAATGCACAAGAGTCTTGGCAATTACGTAGGCTTGGACGAGGCAATCGAAAAAGCTGGTAGAGACCCCTTAAGGCTCTGGCTACTGAGCAATACGGTATGGGAAGACGTGAGGTTCTCGTGGAGAGAGCTCGATGAGGCCCGAAGAGACCTTACCATACTCTGGAACATCTCGGTCTTTGCGAAGACCTACATGGACGTTGACCGTTACGATCCCACTAAACATCCGCTAGAAAAGTACATGGAAGTCTTGAAACCGGAGGATAAATGGATTCTTAGCAGAGTGAATACGTTGGTACGGCGGTTTGACAGCTACATGCGTAACTACGATGTAGCAGGAGCGACTAGGCTTACAAGGTCATTCATCGTTGAGGACCTCAGCCACTGGTACATTAAGCTGGCCAGGCCTAGAGTGTGGATCGAGGAAAATGTAGCCGAGAAGATGGCTGTGTATGCTACACTTTACTATGTACTTGACAGGTTAGTAAGGCTCATAGCTCCAATAACACCCTTTATCGCAGAGTACATCTATCAGGCTCTCTTTAGAGACTACTATGGGGCGCCGAGCGTGCACGTGCTAAAGCTACCTGAAGTGGATTCCAGGCTCATAGATGGGAGGCTGGAAGAGTACATGGACATTGTTCGCGAGGTGTACAGGGCTTCATCAAGCGCACGCATGAAAGCCGGTTTAAAGTTAAGACAACCCGTTAGAAAAATCACCATATACACGGACAATGAAGAAGTCAGGGAAGCGCTGAGGTCTCTAAGTGACATAGTTAGATTCATGTGCAATGCGAAAATGGTGGAGATCGCGGAGGCGAAGAAAATAGCCGACATCACGCGCTACAAGGTCAAACCCAAGTACAGAGCGCTGGGACCTAAGTATAGGGATTTAGTGAAGAGGATCCTAGAGTACGTGGAGATGAATGCCGATAGTGTGGCAAAGTGTATTATTGAAAGAGGAGTCCACAGAACGATTGTGGCTGGCGTTGAAATAGAGCTCACGGGAGAGGATGTCGAGATCGTTCCATATTATGTAGAAGGCTTCTTAGTGGAGGACTTCAAGCACGGTGTAGTAGCGCTGGACACTAGGTTAACAACCGAGGAAGTGGCCGAAGGCCTGGCCAGGGACATTATTAGAAGGATACAGGTTATGAGGAAAAAACTCAATTTACCCTTGCTAGCTAAGATCAAGGTTATTGTGGTGGCACCGGCAGACCGGATCAGCCTTCTAGAGATGAAGCGGGAGTACATTATGAATGAAACTAGGTCAGTCGAACTAATGATCACAAGTAGCAGGGAGTTCGCAGGCAGTCTCGGAGGCCTCGTCGAAGAGTGGGACATCGATGATGAATTATACGTCATAGAGGTGATGCAGGCTGAGTAATATCAGCGAAGAAATGCTATGGAGGCTTGTAAAAGAGGCCGAACGTGTATTACCAAATAGCTATGCACCTTACAGCGGTGTACGCGTAGCCGCTGCAATATTATCTGAGAGCAATAAAGTGCACCTGGGTGTAAACGTGGAGAACTCGAGTTATGGGTTAACGATGTGCGCTGAAAGGGTGGCTGTATCGGCGATGATCACAGCTGGTGATAAAAAACCACTAGCTATAGCAGTAGTGACAGACGCAGAAAAACCCATACCTCCCTGCGGAGCCTGCAGACAAGTCCTAGCGGAGTTCAACCCGTCAATTATAGTTATATCTTACAGTACTAAAAGTCGCGAGCACATTATTGCAGATCTAAAACAGCTATTTCCTCAGCCTTTCAAGTTGCGTCAGGACTTGGTGTATTCTACCGCGCTTTTCTAGCTCCCTTCTATAGCAGGGGCTACTCAAATGTTCTCAACTTTTCCTTGTTAGCTGGTAGTGAATGTGACTTTGGGTTCAAACTCGTCAGCTGATCTCGGCACTTCCATTCGCTGGATCTCGTGCCTGCCTTTAAGTAGATCCTCCACAAGCCTTCTGTAATCCTCTTCGAGAGCGCAATCCTCGTAATCTATTAAGGTCTTGTGCTCGTTCACGTCTAAGCTAAGCCTGATTTTGCAGTCACCGGCCTCTATCAGTGCTTCATCGTGCGTTACAACTATTACCTGTCCTTCAATGCCGCTCATGCCCTTCAACAGGTCTTTAAGCCTGATTACGAGTTCCCTACTAAACCCTGTTGTAGGCTCATCGAGTATTAGTACACCTTTTCTGAGCGTGGGAGAATACTTTCTCACGGTTTGGTTTAAAGCAAGCCTGTACGCGAGGCTGATTGCCGTACTTTGACCACCACTGAGAGATGATACATCGTAAAAAGACCCACCGATCTTTATTTTCTGTGACAGGCTAAAATCGTCCATTACAGCAACCTCCACCGGCTGATCGGGGATCAGAGCAGCAATGTACTCGTAGAAGTAGCGGCGGAATTCGCTTGCTAGGATCTTTAAAACACTTATCTCGACCTCTTCTATGGCCTGTGAAGCCCGTTCGAGGAGCTCGCCTACACTTTTCATGGTATTTAGTTTACTTTGAATCTTTGTGAGCTCCTCGTTTAACTTTTCAACTTCTCTTAAATCCCTTTCTACGACTTTTAGGGCTTCCTCAATTCTACCCAGCTCTTTCGCTAACTTCTCTCTCCTCTCTAGAATACTTTTAATCCGCTGCCGTGTTTTTTCCAGCTCAGAGTATATACCGGGTATTTCCTTTTCCACAGCCTTCAAGCTAAGTCTTATCTCCTCTGCGCTGATCTTCGCTATCTCGCTTACTAGGCTATTTCTAAGCGAAAGTAATTCGTTGAGTACGGTAAGTAACTCCGACAATTTCTTGATTTCTCCGAACACATCATCTCGCCGCTTCATTACAGAGCTCCTTTCCTCGCTAAGCCGGCTCTTCTCTTCTTCGAGTGCTTTTTCGGCTTTCTTGAACTCCTCTATCTCCTTGGTCAGTTCTTCGAGCTCCCTGGAAAGCTGTTCAAGCCTAGCTTTTTCAGCATCTATTTTTTTGCTCTTTTCCATGATGAGCTTCAACCCGTGTTCGTGGGTAATAGGTTGCCTGCAAACGGGGCATATGCCTTTTTTAACCAGCTCTTCTATTTCCTTATACTCCTTCTCCGTTTCAGCTAAGACATTGCCGACTACTTCAGCCTCTTTCTTACGCTCCGACGCGTTTTTCTCGAGCAATATTAGCTTAGCCCTAAGTCTTCCGAGCTCATCTTCTACGGTAGCCAGTTTTACGTCTATATTGGTGATCTCGCCCTCTAACGCGCCTTTTTCCGCTTCCAGCTCTCTTAGCTTTTTTTGGAGCATTTCAACGACTTTATTAGCTGGATGGCCCCTGTACTCTTCAATCTTGAGTAACTCGGCAATTTTCTTTTCCACCTCCATCAGTTTATCCTCGATCTTTCTATGTTCTTCGACTTTTCTGTACAACTCCTGTTTTTTCAATTCAAGGCTTTTCAGCCTATCCAGAAGCACCCTTTCCTGCTCTACTAGCTTAGTGTACTCGTTTTCAACCACGTCTTTTTCCTGCATAACCTTGTTGCGCTCTGCTAATAGCTGCTCCTTATCTTTAAGCAATTTATCTTTATTCTTTTCCTTAAGCCTCTTCGAGTACTCGCTACTTTTCACTTCAATTTCCTTAAGCCTGTCTTTGAGGACCTTTAGGATTTTTTCGTAATTACTCTTGAATAACTTGTACTTTTCAAGGCCAAGGGCCCTCTCAACGATTTCAATTCTCTCCTTACTCTCGAGTGCCATTACTTCGTGGGCCTTGAATTGTGGAACGTAAAGTGCAGTTGTGTACACTAGAGGTGTTGCAACGCCCCGTTCAGATCTCTTTTCACGAACACCGAGAATGTCCGCGATATAGCTATCCATTTCCGTCCTAGATTCAAATACCCTCTTTTTAGCGAGCTTTAAAACCCCGCGGTCATCTAAGGCGTACTCCTCCACGGCTCCAGTTCCCGATGAGAACCTATTACCCTGCTTTTCGAGGGTTCTCTCAATGACGTAGAGCTTGTTACCTAGTGCTACAAGCAGTTTTACCCTTCCGCGAGCACTGTCCACTCTCAAGAGGTCTACTCCATGGGGGGTTTTGTAGGAATCAAAGAGGTCTCCGCTTTTCGAGCCCGTGGCCATGCCGAAGAGGGCGAAGTTGATGGACATTAGTAGGCTTGTCTTACCGCTTCCACTAGGTCCATAGATTACCGTTATACCGTTTGGAGGTAGAATGATTACGTCTTTCTTGTAGCTTCTGATGTTTTCTACGAGGACTCCTAGTATTCTCATCGCTCAAAACCCAGTTCCAGCACTTTTGCAAGCTCTCCGCTGACCTTAATCTCCTGACTCGTTTTCCCGCGTCTCTCCTCCACGAGCTTCCTGTATTCCTCATCAAACCACGCTGGCATGTACACTGGTATGGGCTCCTTTATAGGTAGGTCAGGGGTGTAAATGAAGCACTCCCTATCACCGAGGAACGGCAATGTCTCTCCCCGTATGCCCAAGTCCCTGAAGAACTCTATGTCGCCCCTACTCCTAGTCCTCATAACTATGAATGTGTTAAAGTTGCCTAGTAATTGTTTCTCGATCATTGTAGCGAGTTGCGTTATTGCGAGAAGCCCTATACCAAATTTTCTGCCTTCGCGAGCAATTCTAGCAAACGGGTTGAAGGGGCTCTTGACTTTTTCGGGGCTTAAGTAAAGCGGGGCCTCTTCCGAGACGATTGATATAACTGGCCTTTTCTTCGACTCTTCTACACCGAGTTCGAGCCTGTATTCGAAAAGCCTTCTAGCAACGGTAAGCACCAGTAAGTCGGCTTGGGTTGTACTAAGCGACGACACATCCAGTATCACCACGTTCCCTCTATCTACGTGCTCGACGATTTCATCAACATCTAGGCCTTCTTCGCCTTTAACCTCTAAAATATCGTTCTTGCATATGCCTTTCCACTTATAGTTAGCTGCACCAGCCTTTTCGAGCCTTTCAAGTGTATGGCTTATTGCTTCTAGGAGGCATGGTAGTTCCTGGGGGTCTTTGAGTGTGGGTGACACTTTCACTATGCTTCTGGAGTCGTCAAGAACAACCACACTTTTCTCCTTATCGATGTTTACGATTCTAACCCTCCAGCCCATTATCGATAGTATTAGCCTGCGTAGCGTTCGTGTAATACGGGCATCAATACCCCTGTCTACAAGTACCTTATGTAGGCCTTTCTTGTCCTTCCTCGGCAACCCCACGCCTTCATACCTCACCATGTTATCTGCTAATAATGGTATTAATGCAAGCATGTTTGCAGTAGAAGTCTCCGGCTGATCGGCGTGCATGAAGAGATCTACGGACTTGACTATTGGAAGCCTGCTCGAGTGCAGTTTCTCGGCACCACCTAGCTCAATGTACTTGAATACATCTACGAGTATGTTCAAGAACTCCTCAATCAACGAGGCTTTTTCAAGCCCCACTTCCTCTAGTGCTGCGAAGTCCGAGAAAGTGACGCTACTGGCCTTTATGGGCAACTCCTTTACGTCAAAGCGTCCAGGTATGGTTGCAAGGGGTTTTTTACTGTGAGAGGCCTGTATAAGCCTGTACGTATAGACCTTAACATCGTCTCCGAGATCGGTGTTTAATGCAATGCTATCCACGAGCATCCCAATAAACCGGTCCTTTACGTAGCCCTCCGAGGGGGTGTACTCGCCGTGCCTATCTATCACCAGCCAGCCTATTTTATCGGAGGACTCTAATGCGTACTTCAGTAGCAACCCTTGAACGCCACTGGTTTTGCCTGAGGCAGTCTGGCCGGCGACAAGTACGTGTTTTCTAAGTAATTCAGGTAACTCCACGCTGAACGAGGCGTTCATGAAGTGCTTCTCCTGCGCGAGGAGCTCGTTGTGAGCCACACCTGAGCGGAGAACAACGGCACCGATCCCCTTACTACTAGAACCCCGTCTCATGTAGCTGTACCGACTTATATCGTTCATAATCTCTTCAGATTCCGCATCACCTCGGCGAATGAGGTACACCGGTGAGAGTAGCGAAGGTGGTTTAGAAGCCTTAACTAGCATTACCTCGCTACCGCTCTTGGAGATCTCGATGAAAAGCCTCGCTTTCACGATCACCCTTTCCTGTACGCGGAGTATGGTGGGCTGAGTTTCCACGGGCCCTAAAGCCCCTGGTGCTTGGCTTTCGAAGCCTACGACTTCCATCAGTATGGTCCTGACGGTATTGTCCTGCCTTTCCCGCGCATAGAGCAGGTCGCCGAACTCGGGAATGTACTTCTCGCTTACAGCTACATGAACAACGTCGTTTTCCCAGCCCCTAACGAAGCCTACTTTAATCAACGTATCCACCTCTAAGCGTAACCAAGCCTTATTCTCTTGAATGCACCGAACAGATGTTCTAACGGGTGCCCCTCCTCACCCGTTTCTTCTCTAATTACCTGCACGAATATGTCTTCGAGCCGGTGATAGAAGCTAAGCGGGATTCGCACCCTCTCGTCTATCTCCATGAATCCATGCGGTAGAAGCCCGTGGGAATTCGTCCTATAAGCCATTATCTCCTCCACTATACCCGCTACGAGAATGCCCAGCTCGTCTGCTGTCCGCGGATCTGCTACTATGCTTCTACTACTTTCATCGTACCAAATAACGGGTTTCAGTGAATGTGCTTCCAGGTGCAGTACTACGGTGCCGTCCGTTGTGAGAGGAAATCTCACGGCCCAAATACCAGTTTTCGGGTGTACTTTTCTATTAAACAACAAAGTTGTCTCTTGTGCAAGGTCCTCGCCATACTTCTTTTTGATCCCCTCATCAATTAACCGGGCGGCCTTCTTCGCGAGATCTGCACCGGTTGACGTGTAGAGTCCTAGTGGGCTTGAGATGCTGCTTCTAAACAACCACCTAGCTCTAGCCACAGTAGTGAACTTGGTTGTTTTTACCAGTCCATAAATCCTAGTAAGCGTGTCTAATAACTGTTCTTTGGTGCACCAAGTAAGCACTTTAAGTATGTCTAGTCCCTCAAAGCCGAAGAACTTAACTTGCCTCACTCCAAACCACCTCGCAAGAGTCCCGTCCACCACGTTTATGCTGTTCACACCTACGCGTTTAGCGAGCTTAACTGTGTATGCCACTTCGAGGAGGCTTTCAATGTACTTGACGAGGCGCTTGAAGAGCTTAATGGCCCTTTCTCTGGAGAGCGCCCTGCTAAAGCCCTTGTTTACAAGCTCCGTTAACTCCTCCGAGGTGTTCAAGGCTTTTTCCTCGTTAAACAGTAAAGCAGACTCCTCTACGGGAATTACCCGGACCGAGTATTTAGGTTCCCCCGCCACTTCGAGCCATCTGCCATATATGAAATAGGACTCTGTGTTGGGGTAATCCCCGATATCCCCCGCAAATCGTAGCTTGCCCTCCTCGTCCCTGACACAACCCCCGATGTTCACGAAGATCAGGGAAGCGACATCGGACTCCGCTACGTGATAGCCGGCGTCTACGAATACTACGGGCCTCTCCTGGGTAGTGGGAGTAAGAGGTGTGACCTTGTAGTATGCTTTATAAACCTCTTCCCGGTCCCTTACAATACTGCTTTCTCGCGAGGCAACATAATCCTGCCTCATTGCTTTCACAACATGCCGTATGACACTGAGAAGTCTTTCGTAGTTTTCGCTAAGAACGTAGTTCAACTTTTAAGTTCACCTAGTTCCTTAATGACCTCCTCTAGAAGCCTCTCGGGAGACACATCATACGGGCTACCCAGGAGGTCTATAATTCGCTTAAGCTTGTCAGCCGTCATATTTAGTCTATGCTTAGAGATAAATTCCTTCAAGACGTTGAGCTCGATTTCGGGTATTGAAAGGTCCTGGCGTGCTTGCGCATTTATAGTTACTACCGGTATGGGAAGGGCCTTCACGGCATCTACGAGTCTTAGCTTGATATATACGTTTTTCTTCTTCATGAGGTCCCTCCTAAAGGCCTCTATCTCGCTATTAAGCCTATCCATGCCATTAACGTCTACGATCAAAGCAGTATATCCTGATCCCTCAGCTCTGCCTACAAGCTCGGCCAGTCGATCCTTTAGCTCGTCAATACCTTTCACTGTAACGTTTTCGTGAAGTACTGAGAGGGCTGATTCAAGCCGAATAGACTTTACTAGTGGCAGCGTACTTGAAGTATCCACTAGGAGTGAGCGCCTAAAGGCCCCGAGCTTCTCGAGCTCGGCTGTTTCTAGTAAATCCCCTACGTTCATCCCGATCGGTGCACCGGGATATGCAATGTTACTCCTGAAAGCCGTGTCTAGTGGTATAGGGAGGTGAATGTGACCCAGAGCAACGTAAATGGTATTTCCAGGAAATCGGCGTAATAGATCCTCATATTCCAGGTATAGCTTACCATATCTGTTATAATACCTTGAGGGGTCATAACCAGCGAACTTCGTGTTAATGTGAGCTAGTACGACTACGTTGTAGTTCTTGTAAGTGGATAAGTTCTTGAACTTTACGAGTCCCTGCTTCAAGAACCTCACTTCGCGCGAACCGCCTCCCGGAAAACCGGGTATGCCGTAGAGAACTAGCTTATCGTCCTCGAATACGAGTGGATTTAATAGTAGCCAGCCCATTTCCTCGGAAAATTCAAGTAGATGAATTAAACCGGCTTCTGCTAGTAAGTTTAAAACGCCGGGCCTACTGCGGGATACGTCGTGGTTGCCCGGCACTACTACGACCCTAACACCGTTCTCACGTAATCTCCTTAGAACACTAACAGCCTTCATCACAATACCGAGGGGCGGACTAGGCTTATCAAACATGTCCCCAGCGATAAGCAGGTACTTAACTCCACTCTCAATGGTTTTCTCGGCTATCTCACCAAACACGTTATAAAATGCCTCTTCCACCGGAGTATTTTCAAACATCTCCGGTACGAGGTGAAGGTCGCTTGTATGAATAATCTGCAAAGTGCGCGTCCCCAAGCACAAATACGCCTTAATGGGAAATATATAGATATGGGCTTGCATAGACCAAATATACTATGTTTTATTAGTTAGTTTAAGAGATACTCAATAATCGTGGTGATGAGCCCAGGTGGCATTGACTGGTGATATGATCGGCCTTGACTGATCACGACATCTCCGGAAGAGCCGCACACTTCTATTAACCACTTAGTTACAGTACCATAATGACGTTCCCTGCTCGGCCCCAAAATAGAGCTACACAAGTTGAAGGGCATTTTTCTCAGTGTTTTCGGGGGGTGCTGGGTGGTGGAGGTCCCCGGGGTAAACATTCAGGGCGAGCGGTGCACCACCTTCCTTGTTAATGTTTATTTACAGTCTATATTCAGGCCATTAAACCATGAACAGTAGAGCAGCTGTCATGAAGTACACCGTTACCGTTATTATATCTGCTATGCTGGTAACGAGTGGAGCTGACGCTGTGGCCGGGTCTATTCTAAGCTTCGCCAATACTACTGGAAGAAACGCTCCCACAACATCTGCTACGTAACAGGATACTACTAGTGCAATCGCGACCACACTAGCCACTCTAATCGCGCTGAACAGCCCTCCAACCGCTAGGAAGGGTATTAAAAACCCTATAGCGAATGCTATCGGCGCTAGTATGGTAATCATTACCGTAGTTGCCGTAAACTCCTTTATGAGTAACATGGCTAAGTCCCTTCTAGAGAGCCTTATTTCGCCGGTTACAAGGCCTCTTAGTACAAGCGCCGATGCCTGCGCACCAATGTTACCGGAGTTATCCGCCAACATCGGCATGAAGGCAGCCAACACGGCAACCCTTTCGATTACGGTAGTAAAGGACGCCACTACACTGCCTGTAATAGTGTTTACTAGGTACAGGTAGATGAGTACTGGAACTCGTTTAAGTGCAAGCTTGAGTGGGTTTTCGGTGACGTAACTTCCCTTAACTGCTTCAACGAAACCGGCGTACTTTAGCAGGTCTTCCGAGTACTCGCTCACGACAACGTCAAGTAGGTCGTCTAGCGTGACTATGCCCATAAACCTCCCATCGAAGTCTACAACGGGGACTTCCATCAAGTCATAGTTTATGGCAACCTTAGCGGCGACTTCGCGGTCGTCAAAAGGCGTTACAGTCACCTTAACCGGTAGAGTGCATTTAGAAAGCTTAGTATCTCGTGGCTTTGTAAGCAGGGTCTTCACATCAGTATAACCTATTAATTTACCGTCGTGGTCGACTACGTAAACGTAGTGGCTACTCTCGTAAAGCCCCTGTTTAGACTTATGTATGTACTCCTCAATGGCGTTACCAACCGCTAGGTCGCCGCTAAAGACGGGTACCATGGTTGTCATCACACCGCCAACACTTTCAGGAGGGAACTTTGCAAGCTTAGCAACGGTTTGCGCGAGATCGCCGGGTATAGACCTTAGGACTTCAATCCTCATTTTGTGCGGCAATTTAGCGACGATGTCAGCTATTTCATCTACTGGGAGCTTTTTAATAACCTTTACTATGTCGTCTAAGCCCTTGACACGTGCGATTTCGTGAATTATTTCCACGGGTAGCTTGGCGAGCTCTTCTGAGATCGTATCGAGGTCTAGTACGGTCAATAATCGAGTCCTGTCCCCGCTGCTTAGCCTTAGCAGGGCTTCTACCACCTCGTGTGATGGAAGCGACCTTAGTAGTTCAACGGTCTCGCTCAACCTACCTGCACTTAAGAGTTCAATGAGCTTCTCAGATAAGCTATTAGCACTCACCGGTAACCACCTTTGCTGTCTAGGTCTTCTTGAACACTGAATTAAAAGAAGGGTTAATATGGAGAAGGGCTGAACGGGGGAAGCAGGCTAATAGACAGGTAATTACATGTCTAAGCTACTTCTCACTGCGCCGCCTAATCACTATTTTCTGGCCAATAATCGCAGAGTTAGGTATTAGAACATCTAATCCGTCTTTCCTGCTTACCGTGGTGAATAACGTGGTGATGTCCCTTACTTGAACTTCACTCTCGCCAGCAATGTCTATCAAGTCGCCGATCTTAAAGGGCCTCGCTAGTAGGATGAACATTCCCGCCACCGCTTGGCCGAGCACCTGTTGCGTGGCAAACCCTATGACTAATCCTATAAATCCACCTAACGCCACCCCTGCCGCGCCACCGGCCACTCCACCGGCGATGCCGGCTAGAAGCGCGCCGAGCCCTAATATGCTGATCATGCTCTTAACGGCCACAGCTGTTTGAGACCCGTATTTTGGTTTCAGCATGGTGTAGAACATTGATGCAATAGCGTTTACCACTAACCAGCCAAGCACTAGTAGCACAATGATGTAAACGTACACCGCGTAGTCCTTAGCCACTAATAGCCCTTCGAGCTTGGTGTACACCACTATTAAATCTAGTCCCTGCGAGAAGAACCACTGTAATACGCCCATTATAACCGCTACTAGTACCGCGTATAGTATTACCTTTGCAAGGGCCTTCCTCACAGTATCCTTTGTGCTCACGTAAACCCACCTTCTCATCACTGAATATTACAGCTTATCTTAAAAACTTCAGAGAGGACGCTAAGTAGTGATGACTCATATAGATGAGGTGATCCTCTAGGCAAATTTCAGGAACCCCTTCTACTAGAAGCCGGCCTTTTCACGCGCCTACGAGTACGCGCGTAGATCGTGTAACCTCCAAGCGTCACGGTGAGCACGGTAACCACAACTATAACTCCCAAGGTCTGTGAGTTTAGCGCCTCGCTGTGGGTTGTTGGAAACACTATGTAATTATTGATTAATCCGGAATGGTTCATTGTATTAACATCTATCATCGCTATTGGAGACCCACTTGAACCAGTGCTTACGTATACGGGGATCACGGTACTAGGCGCAGAGCACGCTAGTTGTAGCCAGAAGGACCTCTCCCTGAGCTCGCCAACCACTACTGCGAGTATTGAAGGTGAATCCGTGTCGTTTTTTAAGGCTACAATTTGGGGTATGCTTCTAGCAATATCTAAAGGCACACCTTTACTTGCCAAAAATGAGACAAACCGCGAAGCGGCATCGTAGCATTCCCGGTACTTATCTATCGGGCAGTAGAAGTAATTGTGGGGGAAGTATTGTTTGAAGAAATTATCCTGGCTACTACAGTGAGGACAAGTAGTCTGGCCATACATGTAAAATAACACGTTTGAAAGGCATCCTTCAGTATTGACTGTAGTGGATGTGCCACTGATTCCCGGTTTACTATAACTATAGCTTAAACCACTTATCGTGTCAATGAAGTTGATAACGCTATTAGCTGGTGCGGATGCAACTTGCTTTACACCGCTATATATGGGTATCTCGTTAACCGGCTTACCGCACGCCAGTTGCTCCCAGAAGGACTGCTCCATCACGGCCCCAATAACTATTGCCGTTGCTACAAGTCTCCCCGACTCATTCCTTAAAACCAGTGTTTGAGGTACAGCATCTCTCCCCGTTATGGACGTTACAAGCACCTCGTACTCCTTATAGCACTTCTCGTCAAGGTTCACCGGGCAGAAGTAGTGTTTTTCTGGGAAGCTCTGGTTGAAGAAGGCGTCAAGGGACCTGCAATAAGGACACTGAGTAGAGCCGTAAACGTAGAAGAAAGTGGTTGATAGGCAGTCTCCGCTACCGACTACGACGAGTTGCGTTAACAAGCCCAGAAGTATTAGTTGAGCTACCAGCACGGCGAACAGTATTGTGCGTGAACTGCGTAGAAGCCCCATACGAACCCCTGCTCGAGTGCACTATCTCTTTAATATCTGCTACACGCCTATAAATTCAGTGCAATGTCGCTACGGAAGGCTACTGCTATGGAATTAATGGAATTAAACAATTTTCTTTGCGAGCTTTTCGAATGTACATTTGTAGAGGGTAAGTAGCCCTGCGCCCCTTACGTAGACGTCTATGAACATCGCTAACCAGGGTCCTAGTGCTCCCAGAGGCCCTGCAAGAAGTAGCGATAGGGTTATTCTAATTAGGAGCAGGGAAGATACGTTAACGAGCATTGGTATGCGTGTATTGCCCGCTCCGCGGAAAGCCCCGCTAGTGATCATTGCCGCACCTAGGCCGAACTCGCTGAACCCTGCTAGTGCTAGGTACAGCGAAGCTAGTTTTCTGATCTCTTCACTCGGTGAGAAGGGCTGCGCGAGGTAGTAACCAGTTAGACCTACTATGACGCCTAGAACGCCCACAACGAGTGTGCCAAGAACTATAGCTTTCCACCCTGCTCTTTTAGCTTCACTTAATTGTCCAGACCCCACGTACTTGCCTACAAGTGCGGATGCCGTCATGGAGAATGCAAAACCCGGCATGTATATGAGGCTCTCAATCCTTAAACCTATATTATGTGCGGCCATTACAACGCTACCTAGCCTTGCAATTATACCCGCGTATACGTTATTGCCTAGCGCAAACACTGCTCTTTCTATGAAGGCGGGTATTCCTAGGTCGAGTGACTTCCTCCACGTAGATGGCTGCATGGAGAATAGCGGTACTAGCTTCAGGCCCTTTAGGAAGTAGAGTTGTATTGGTATGCTAACAGCATTAGATACCACTGTCGCCAGGGCGGCGCCGTTCACACCTAGTGCAGGTAGCCCGAAGTAACCGTAGATCATTAGCGGATCTAATACAGCGTTTAGTGCGAGTCCCACACTATTCGCTATCATGGAGTAAACCGTGGCTCCCGAAGCTATGATCATGGAGTCGAACGACATCGTTAGGTATAAGGCAACAAAACCAGCAATCCTTATGCGCAGGTAGCTCGTAGCGTACATGAATGTAAGACCGCTGGCACCCGATTGAAGCTTTACTATCTTATCCCCCAAGGAGAACCATGCAAGAGAAAGCACTATCACCGTAACGAGTCCGAGAAAAATCACCTCACCAGTTACTAGCCTGGCCAGATCGCGTTTACCTGCGCCAATACACTGCGACGTGAAAACCATGAGAGGCACTACGAAGAGCGTGTTAAACGTCTGAAGGAGCATGATGATGTAGCCCGATATTCCGAGCGCGGCAAGCGCCTCTGCACCGAGCCCGCTAACAAAGTACGTGTCGGTGAGAGAATATAAGCTCGCAACCAGCTCCACAACTACTAATGGTAAGCTTGTTTTCAAAATACCTCGGAGTTCGCTATCAATTTTCAAGATCCCGCCACACCAGTTACTTTACGTAGATGATAATTAAAAGCGTCACCAGGCCCTAACTCTCCTCAAAGGTCCACGAAATACGTGCCCTTAGGGGCTTCTGCGTGTTTTTATCACCGTGCTTGGTGTCGAGGAGTGCTGTATATGTGTGTGCACGTAACAAGTAATACGTATATAACAGCGTTTCACGTTATCTACAAGTGGTGGGTTAAACTTGCCCGAGCTATGGCAATTAGTACTCCTACTCGTTGTCTTACTGATAGGCATGCCTATACTGGTGTCCGCTATTAAAGTCGTCAAAGAGTACGAAAGGCTCGTGGTTTTCAGGCTGGGAAGGCTACGTGGCGCGATCGGCCCTGGACTCGTCTTTGTCATGCCTTTCGTAGACACCGTTAACAAGGTTGACTTAAGGGTGGTCACAGTTGACGTACCAAAGCAAGAAATACTTACGCGAGACAATGTGAGCGTGACTGTAGATGCTGTTGTCTACTACAGGGTCATAGACCCCATAGCTGCCGTAACCAGGCTAGCTAATTACCACTATGCCGTGAGTCTACTAGCGCAGACCGTTTTAAGAGACATTCTCGGGCAAGCCGACCTCGATGATCTTTTACAGAGAAGAGACGAGCTAAATAAGAAGATAACCGGGATTCTAGACGAAATGACCATTCCATGGGGTATAAAAATTGCAGCTGTAACGATTAAGACGGTTGAATTACCGGAGGAAATGAAGCGGGCCATGGCCAAGCAGGCTGAAGCGGAGAGGTGGAGGCGGGCTAGGATAATCGAGGCTGAAGGAGAGAAGCAAGCATCAACGATACTAACGGAGGCTGCTAGACTTTACGAAGAGCACCCCGTTGCGCTGAGACTCAGGGAGCTTCAAACACTGATCGAAGTTGCGAGGGAAAAGTCTCTCGTCGTGGTAACAGAAGCAGGTGGAAGACTTTTCGGCGAAGTTGTGGCGGCTCAGAAGGCGCTAAAGGAGCATGAAAAGAGAACCGGTGGTACTGGGTGAAAATACCTCTTTTAGCGGTAGTGCTATCGGCTTTCATGGTTCTGAGCGTTCTAGCCTGTTTTACGCTAGCCTCAAACTTCGGTTTTTTAACATACTCCTCTAGCGATTTCGGCGAGGAGAGGGTGGTTTCTAAGGCGGTTGTCGTCGAGATAGCCCCTCCGTGGGATACCATTGACAGCGGGGCGGCGGAGTGCTTCCTTGACGCTGTTAAGTACGCGGAGTCTGCAGGTGCTATGCTACTGTACAAGGTTAACTCTTACGGTGGATATCTCGATGCAGCTTTCGCCATGGGGGATGCAGTCTACTACTCTCACGTGCCAGCAGTTGCTTACGTTGAAAATAAGGCTCTCAGCGCAGGTACGCTAATAATCCTCCCAGCAGACATCATTGCGCTTCAAAGGGGGTCAATTATAGGGGCAATGAAGCCCATAATGGTGAACCCTGTTACCGGAGAAGTAACGTTTGTAAATGAGTCGAAAATACTTGAGCCGATCATTGGTAAAGCCAAAGTTTACAGTGAGCCGAGAAGACGCAATGTTACATTGATAATGGATTTCATTGTCAACGCAAAGGTCGTAGACTCTTCTACGGCTACCTCGCTCGGAGTCGGGGACTTTGAAGTTGCTAATTTCGAGGAGCTCATCTCGAGGTTAAATGGGCTTGTAATCGAAAAGAGAGGGGTAAGGTACCGTCTCGAGGTGCCTGAAGGCTTCATTGAAGGCTATACGTGTAGCGTTAGGTCTAGATTCTTGTCACTACTATCTAACGCCTACTTGGCGAATGCCCTGCTAAGTGTAGGTGTTCTGGCAGCCATCTTTGCCCTAGCCTCAGGTAGGCTTGTTGTACTCCCACTCGCAGTAGCGCTGATACTACTTGGACTCGTGGGCACGGGAGTAAACCCCAACTTGGTATCGGTGTTCTTCATGCTGCTAGGTGCTATTTTACTAGCAGTAGAGCTCTTTATACTGCCAGGTTTCGGCGTAGTTGGAATAAGCGGTATTGTACTGATAACGCTCGGCTTCGCGCTGTTACCCATGTATATACCAACCGGTGTAGTGCCGCAAGGAGAGTACTTAATGGCTTTAAGGGCATTTATATTTGGAATGGCGACAACTCTGGGCACATTTCTCGGCATAGTACTATTCAAAGTGATTCAAGTGAAGCGCAAGAAACCAATATTGTACACCCCGGAGGGGAAGGAAGGCATAGTAGTGGAAGACATAAAGCCGGGGAAGGTGGGTTTCGTTAAAATAGAAGGTGAGTATTGGAGGGCTACATCCAGCAAGGAGATCAATGCGGGGGAGAGAGTGGTGGTTGTCTCCATGAAATCCGATGGCGTTTTAGTTGTGGAAAAGAAAACTATGGAGTAAGGAGTCTTACGGGTAAAGGACCCCGATCTTTAACAGCCCTTCAATAAGCCTACCTGAAACCAGCTTCGTTACGACACCACGTTCTCTTAACCTTTCATCGATGTAGTTTACGGCATCCTCCAATCTGTATGCATTAGATCCCACGATGAAATTTACGTTTAACCCAAAGCTCGGTATCCAGAACCAATACTCCGAAACGTGCTTAAACGAGCTTTTAACATTGTTTAGCACGTACTTGTATTCTCCTGGGTAGAAGTAACTACTACCAGCTTGAGTTACCACGACGCCTTCAGGCTTTAATATCCTCTTAATCTCGGCAAACGCCTCCGAGCTGTAAAGCGGTCGGGCGACTTCGCTCGCGTAGGGGTCCGTCAAGTCCATGATTACGACGTCGAAGTAGCTACTCGGTCCCCGCTTAATGTAGTCTTTACCGTCCATTATAATGACCTTGCTACGGGGATCGTCAAAACTACCTTGATGCATGTGTTCAAGGTACTTCTTCGAGAATTCTACCACGACCGGGTCTATGTCGACCATCACCACTTCCTTAACAGTATTATGCTTTAAAACCTCTCTTAGAGTAGCACCTTCTCCACCGCCTAGTATTAGTACTTTCTCGGGGTTTCGGTGGAGAGCCATGGCGGGGTGTACCAAGAGTTCATGGTATATGTGCTCATCCTTCTCTGTGCTTTGTATGAACTTATCTAGTAGTAAGCTCTTGCCAAAACCCTCGATCTCAGCGAACACTACTTCCTGGTAGGGCGATTTCTCTAACGCAAATACTCTGTTAACCTTAAGCAACAGCTTTAAGTGCATGCCAGCGGGCTCTATTACGTATACTCCCTCCATGTCTACTATCCCCCTAATTCTTCTCTCAATCTAATGTACTCTTCCATAATCTTATCTCCGTTACTAGTCCCAATCCTATTAGCACCTGCACTGATCATCACTAGTGCATCTAATGCATGCCTAATGCCGCCCGACGCCTTAACTGCTATCCTGCCTCTACTAGCCCTGACAAGCAACGATACATCGTGAACGGTTACAACCGGCCCTAAAAAGCCTGTACATGTTTTGACGAAGTCAGCCCCCGCCTTTACAATCATGTCTACGGCTTTAACCTTCTCCTCGTCTCCGAGAAGACCGGTCTCGATGATCACCTTGACGGCTTTAACGCCGCGGCTTTTAGCGGCTTGTACTACGCTCTTAATATCTAGTAAGACCCGGTTGTAATCAGCGGATTTAAAGGCATTGATGTTCATAACCATGTCTATTTCACTTACGCCTAGCTCTGCCGCCTCGATGGCCTCCGCGACCTTGGCCCTCGTGGAAGTGTTGCCCAGCGGAAAGCCTACGACGACCCCTAAATCAATGCTTCTACCTGCGATCTCAAGCACCTTCTCGGCAAGCGATAGCGGAACCATTAACAGCTTAAACCCGTACTTCTTAACGTCTTCGATGTATTTTTCCAGTGCTTCGTAGCTTGCATCAGGCCGTAGGAAAGTGTGATCTATTACCTTCGCGAGTTCCCCTGGACTTGGAGCGTGCGTGATGCTCCACAACATACACTTCCACCTCTACGTATTACTGTAGAGGCGACTTAAGTACGCCTTTCCTGTGCAATTGGCTTTTAGCTAAGAAGGGGGGTGTGGGTAAAAAGCTACCTCTTACTCTCCTTAATCTTCTCGGCGTACTTTTCGGGTGTAAGTAGAGACTCGTATTCTGAAAGGTCTGTGGGCTCTATCGCGATGATCCAGCCCTCTCCATAGGGATCCTTATTGAGGAGCTCTGGTGATGTTTCCAGTTGTCTATTCACTTCGACGATCCTTCCAGATACCGGTGCACAATACGGTGCAGTAGCTTTTACGGAGTCTATCATACCTAACTCCTCTCCCTTTCTAACTACTCTTCCCACTGTGGGTAGCTCTACCGCCACGATGTCTTTAAGCTCCTTCTGAGCGTAGTCCGTTATGCCACAGCGGACTCTTCTACCTTCTAGAAGCGCCCATTCATCCGTCTCGGTATATTTTCTGTCCACCTTCACAACGTACTCCTTACCTTTCACTTTGACCAGTATGTCGCTCAATGGGCGTCACCGTGCGAGTAAATGCATGATGCGCATAAAAAAGCTATTCCTCGGCGTGTAGCATTGTTTTTAGCAACCTGACTTCATCCTCTCTAGTGATCTTAAAACCGTAGTGCACCTCCAGGAATTCCTTTCTGAATTCAATGACTTTGCGCCTCACTTCAGCGGGGTCCCTTTTGTCTATTAAAATCATCTTCATAAACCTCGCTATTTCGCGCATTTCACCCTCTTTCATGCCCCACCGGGTGAGCTCTTGCGTTCCTAATCTAAGCCCGCTGGGATCTTTAACGTCCTCGGGTCTATCATAGGGTAGCATGTTCTTGTTAACGATGATATTCGCCTCTTCTAGTAATATAGCGCACTTCGTTCCCCTACCCAGCTGCGAGACGTCTATCACTGCCTGGTGGCTTGACGTGTAACCGAGGTGCTCTAGTGCGACCTTGAAACCCTCAGCGGCGAGGGCTTCGGCAAGCGCCTTTGAATTCCTAACTACCTGTTGGGCATAATCCCTTCCCCAGATCTTCATCTCAATGGCTGTTACGCCCGTTGCAGCTAACCTATGTAAGTGGTGGTTCGACACGAACATGGGGAACACCACTTTACCGACCTCTTTGTAATCTCCCTCATTAGAGGTAGCTATTAGACCTCCCTGCGGTCCGGGAAATGTCTTATGAGTAGATGATGTTATGACGTCCGCACCTAGCTTTAGTGGGTTTTCCCACACCCCGCCTACTATGAGCCCTAACACGTGCGCTACGTCGTGTATTACCTTGGCGCCGACAGCATGTGCTACCTCGGAAATCTCTTTTGTCGGGTGTGGGAAGAGGTATAGCGATCCGCCCAGCGTGACGATCTTCGGCTTGATCTGCTCAATGAGCTTGACTGCTTTCTCCACGTCTATGTTCCAGTTTTCAAGATCCACCGGTAGCTCTATTTGCTCTATTCCAAGTGCTCCCAGAGTACCAAACCTAGTGTGGCTTACGTGCGCGCCTGCCTGTACAGGTGCTACTGTGGCCTTGTCACCGGGCTTGGTGAAGGCCCTGAACACTGAGGCGTTAGCAGTTGTACCGCTAATAGGCCTTAAATCCACATATTCTGTTCCGAGTAATTCACCTACGAGTTTTTGCACCTTGACCTCTAAGGCGTCAACGTATCTCAGGCCCTGGTAAAACCTCTTATACGGCTTACCTTCAGCATACCTGTGCATAGAGTCATTCATGTACAGCAACATAGCTAACGGAGACATGACATTTTCACTCGCAATCATGTTGATACAGTCTCTCTTCCTCCATAGCGTGTGATTTACTGTAAGTTCAACCACCTCCTTGAGGTCTGGGTAGAGGTCTATTAGCGCGTTTAAGCCCGGCGACTCTCCATATTCCGCCATCTAAAATCCCCAAGTTAAGCTAGCACAGGGAATTTAATATCTATCCTCGAGGCACCAGTAGTTGAGCACGATTACCTCTTGTCTATGAACGGAAAGTCCACGATCTTAGCCGGATACCGCCTTCCATGTATTTCGACGCTCACTTCCTCGCCGAACACTGAATACCTTGTGTCAACGTACGCCATCGCGATACCCCGGTTCAATACCGGAGAATAGCACCCACTGGTAATCCAGCCAATCCATACATCGTCCACGTACACGCCATGTCCTGGCCGCGGAAATAGCCTACCAGCCTCCTTACCCATCCTTAACCCAATCCTGATCCATCTAACGCCTTCCCTTCTACAGGCCCTTAGAGCCTCTTCGCCCACAAATCCGCGCTTCTCCCAGGAGATAGCCCCCATACCGTATCTAAGTGAGATCGCGCAGGGGTACTTTAAGGGGTCTTCGCCGTATTCGTGTTCGCCTAGAACGAACCCCATCTCAACTCTAAGGGTATCCCTAGCTATGAGGCCAGCAGGCTTGACGCCCCTAGCTAACAATGCATCTACGAGTTTCTTGATCTCTCCATGTTCACCCCATACTTCAAACCCGTCTTCACCGGTCCACCCACTTCTACTTACCAAGAATACCTTCGAATTTCCTATTTCCTCGTTTAACCTGAATTCAAGCGGTTTCAGATCACCGGTCCACCTTGCTCCAAGAGATTCCAATGTTCCTGGCGAGTCGGGCCCTTGGATCGCTATCATGGAGTACTTGTCAGTCATGTCTACGACCTCGACTTTGTAGTTCTTCTCGTTTATTATCCAGTTGAAGTACTTCAACATCTTTTCCCTGGCAAGCGCGTTAGGTACGACTAGCCACTCCTCGTCACTAACCCTATATAACATCTCGTCGTCCCGAACTCTCGCCAACCCGGTTAAGGCCAGGGTAGGGCCGCTCATAAAGCTCTGCTTGGTCTTAGAAAGATCCTTCGTGTAAATGTACTGTATGAATGGTACGACATCGGGCCCCCTTAACAGGACCCTACCCATATGTGAAACGTCGAAGAATGCTACGCTGGTTCTAACAGCCAGGTGTTCTTCTATCGCGTTCGTAAACCTCATCGGTACCTCCCAGTCCCCAAACAAGCCCAACTCCGCGCCCAGCTTCTCGACGTAGAAATCTAGTAGAGCTATTCTAGGCATAAACTACACCGGTTTCTATGTAAACGGTGAGAAAGTAAAAATATTTTATTCCAACCAGCGTATAACAGCACGGTGCCATAGAGTTGAATGGCACACACCCCTGGATACCCTCGTTCACGCGTGAACAAGTTGAAAAAATGCTTAGAGTAGTAGGCGTTAAGAGCGTTGAAGAGCTCTTTAGCGATGTCCCCGTACAAGTAAGAATCCCGAGGGAGCTGTGGGAAAAGCTGAATATAGGTGTCGGTAGGCCCCTATCCGAGATCGAGGCGAGGAGGATTATTGAAAAGAAGCTTTCCAAGAACGCGAATCTCCGCTCGCCTCCATTTATGGGTGGTGGAGTCTACCCGCACTACGTTCCGCCATTGGTAAAGTATATCGTGTCACGTGGTGAGTTTTTAACGGCCTACACTCCATACCAGGCTGAAATATCGCAAGGACTAATGCAAGCGCTTTTCGAGTATCAAAGCCTGATCGCAGAGCTGTTGGAAATGGACGTGGTCAACGCCTCAATGTACGATTGGGGATCGGCCGCGGCTGAAGCGGTGTTAATGGCTTTGAGGGTGAACAAGGGTAGAAAAAAAGTCATTTTACCGGCGAACATGAACCCGTTTCATCGGAAAGTGGTTGAAACGTATACACACCCTCACAGTATTATACTCGTTACAGTGCCTTACGATAGGCACCGTGGGGTGGTTGATTTAGAAGAGCTGAAGAAGCTGGTGGATGAAGACACAGCAGCTATTTACCTCCAGTACCCTAACTTCTTCGGGGTGGTAGAGTCCGAGGCCAAGGCGGTTGGTGAAATTGCTCACGAGAAGAAGGCTCTGTTTATCACAGGAGTGTACCCAATAGCTTTAGGCCTGCTTAAATCCCCGGGAGAGCTCGGCGCAGACATAGCCGTTGGCGAAGGACAGCCGCTAGGTCTAGGGCTTAACTATGGTGGCCCCTATTTAGGCATTTTCGCAACGCGGTTTGAAACGAACCTCCTAAGGCAGATGCCGGGCAGGATCATGGGATTGGCTGAGTCTAGAGATGGTGAGAGAGCCTTCGCGATGATATTGCAAACAAGAGAGCAACACATTAGGAGAGAAAAAGCAACCTCCAATATATGCACGAACGAGGCGTTAGTAGCGATAGCTGCAGCCGTTTACCTTTCAATGTTGGGTAAAAACGGTATTGTAAAACTAGCAGAAACGAACTACTACATAGCGCATTACGCGTGGAAAAAAATGAAAGAGGTAGGGCTTAACGTGGAAGTGTTTGAAGAAGACTTCTTCAACGAGTTCCTCGTTTCATTTAATGAAACTGGGCTATCGTACACTAACGTGCACGAAAAGCTACTCCATCGTGGAGTTCATGGAGGACTTTACATTAAGGACTTCTACCCGGAGCTGGGTGAAACGGCTCTCTTCGCCTTTACAGAGCTCCACCTCAAGGATGACATAGACTTCTTAGTCAAGAGCTTAGCAGAGATTACGGGTAACGGGGATGAGGATGTTTAGGCAAGCAAAGTGGACAGAACCACTGGTATTTGAGCTCGGAGCTCCAGGCAGGGTCGGGATATCACTGCCTGAAGTAGAAGACAACGTGAAAAAGCTCGTAGGTGAGATCAGGCTACCCAAAAGCATCAGGAGAAGCAGTCCACCCAGCCTACCGGAACTGAGCGAAGTAGAGGTGATCCGGCACTTTACACGGCTAACTCAGATGGCCTACGGCGTGGACAACGGGCCAGTCCCACTAGGCTCTTGCACGATGAAGTATAATCCCAGGATCTCGTGGGATGTAGCGTTTAACAGCGATATAAGCCTAATCCATCCACTACAAGACGAGAAGACCGTTCAGGGATTACTTGAAATTATGTATGAACTCCAAATGTGGCTAGCCAGTATAGTTGGTATGGATGTATGCACTCTACATCCGGCTGCAGGAGCTCACGGAGAGCTCGCGGGCGTATTAATTATAAGAAAGTACCACGAGCTGAAGGGGCAAATAAGCACGAAGACGGATATCATAGTGCCCGATAGTGCTCACGGAACAAACCCCGCAAGCGCAGCAATGGCTGGCTTTAGAGTTATAGAGGTGCCTTCAGCAAGTGACGGTAATGTAGACATGGATGCACTAAAATCCGTTATAGGGAGGTCCACGGCCGGCCTGATGATCACCAATCCCAGCACGCTAGGCCTCTTCGAAGAGCATATACTCGAAGTAGCCAATCTTGTACATGAATACGATGCATTACTGTACTATGATGGCGCGAACCTAAACGGCATCATGGGGTATGCGAGGCCCGGTGACATGGAATTCGACATAGCACACATAAACATACATAAGACTTTCAGTTCACCTCACGGCGGTGGAGGTCCAGGTGCTGGTCCTATATGCATTAGAGACAGGCTTGTTGACCCCGAGAGGAATATATGGTTAAGGGACATCGTACCGGGGATAATAGTGATCTATGACGAGAAAACCGGTGTTTACAAGCTGAAGTGGCCAGGACCCCACAGTCCAGGGCTACTAAGATCGTTCTTCGCCAACACCGTACCGTTGCTCTGGGCTTATGTGTACATACTAATGATGGGTCCTCAGGGTCTGAAAAAAGCCACGGAGCACGCTGTACTAGTAACAAACTACTTCGCTAAGCTCGTAGAAAACATCCGGGGTTTCGAAATACCTTACGGTAAGGGCCGGTTTAGGAAACACGAAATTGTTCTCAGCGCTAAGCCTATGGCCGACGAAACAGGGATAACAGCCGAGGATGTCGCAAAAGCGCTCCTCGACGCCGGGCTTCACGCACCTACGATGTACTTCCCACTAATAGTCAAAGAGGCTCTCCAAATAGAGTTCACGGAGACCGAGACACCCGAGAACATCGAGAGATATGCTGAGAAGCTTAAAGAAATAAGTAATTTAGCTTATGAAAAGCCCGAGGAACTCAAGAAATCTCCTGAAAATACTAGCGTTAAGAGAGTAGACATAGTGAAAGCGAATCACCCGAAGTACGTTGCCCCTACGTGGAGAGTATATGTTAAGAGGGTGAAAGGGGAAATACAGTGAAGTATGATGCCGTGGTCATAGGCTCAGGTATAGGCGGCTACCCAGCCGCTCTATACCTCGCTGATAAGGGCTTGCAAGTAGCGGTTATCGAGGAGCACCTCGTAGGAGGAGAATGTACAAATTATGGTTGCGTGCCGAGCAAGGCCTTATACCAGTTCGCAGAGTCGCTGAAAAGCATTGAAAAAGTTGGCGGTACGACATCGTACAAGTGGTATAACCTCGTAGAGTGGGTTAAGGGAATTGTCAAAGATGCTAGAGAGGGTTTAGAGTACCTCCTCGAATCACGTGAAATAGCATTGTATAGAGGTAGGGGGAGGCTTCTAAGCACGCACAAAATTGAAGTGATCACGGAAGAGAGGCACTTTGAGCTGGAAACGGGCAAGATACTATTAGCACTGGGCACAGATCCAGCCGACATACCGGTAGCTAGATTTGATGGTAAAGGCATTATCAGTAACAGGGAAGCGCTATTTCTCGAAGAAAAGCCCTCGAAGATTTTAATTGTGGGAGGCGGTGTCATTGGCGTAGAGCTGGCTAACGCTTATTCGGCACTTGGAATCGAAGTGGTGCTGGTGGAACTTCTGGATCACATCCTCCCATTTACCGATAAAGATATAGCGTTAGCGCTGAAAGCCCACCTCACCCAGAGGAATGTAAGAATACTTGAAAAAACAACAATTAAGAAAGTAGAAGCCTCTAGTGGAAGGTACTTGGTAGAGCTGTCTACTGGTGAGAAGTTGGATGTAGATAGGGTTGTAGTTGCCGTTGGAAGGAGGCCGAAAACGGGAAATGTAGGCCTCGAAAACGCTAATGTGCAACTCGATCAGAGGGGGTACATAAAGGTGAATGAAGACCTCAAAACGAGTGCAGCTAATGTTTACGCTACAGGAGATGTAGTAGGTGGTCCTCTTTTGGCGCACAAAGCGCTCTTAGAGAGCATAGCCGCGGCCAAGAATATTGCCGGTGAAGAATCCTTCAAAGTAGACTACAAACTCGTACCAATGACCATTTTTACCGGGCTTGAAATAGCATCAATAGGGTATACTGAAAAGGAACTCGCGGCCATGAACGTGAAATACGCTAAGTATAGAATTCCATTATACTTCCTCTCGGCAGTGAAGATCAAGGGCTTCAAGGGCGCTTTTGCCAAGATACTGCTAGATGAAAAGCACGAAATGGTATATGGCATTCACATAGTCGCCCCAAACGCATCGGAGGTGATATCGGCGTACTTACCGCTCTACCTCAACAGGATCTCTATTAGAGATGCCGCGAGAATACCGTATCCCCACTTAACGGTATCAGAGTCTCTAAGGGACTTCGCGGAATATATAATTGGAGAACCTATACATCTACTGAAAAAGTAGAGCTTGGGGGCGGCCTCGAGGGCGCTCAATTTATTAAGAAACTAAGTTCATCTATTACCATGGTGTCGTCTTGTGAGCTATATTGATGTAGATGAAAAGTTGCTGAGAAAGCACTGTTCTGACGACAAGATATGTTTTTGGAATCACGTCGTTCTAATAAACCCGATTGGTAGTGACGACACATATATCTTTGATTGTGCTCTTTACAAGCTGTTAAAGACAGAGTTCGAGGAATACCCGGATGCGAGGTTACTCTTAGCATTCAAAAGCCCTATTGCTCTATACCAGCTTCACTTTGCCAGCCAATTACATTATAAAAGACTCCCCGAGGTAGCATGTGATAAAGAAGAGGTTGAAAGCTACATCCGCAATACGCTTAAGACAATAGACGAGATGGTCGAGGAGGCGAGATCCCTCGTAGCAAGGCCCTCAGGAAAAGAGCAGTTCTTACGCTTCATTATACCTGCACGTACGGATAGGGCCGTTGCGCGGGGCGTATACTATGGTTTACTAGTTAAAAGGAGCATTCTAGATGAAATGGTGTCGAGACTGGGCTACGAAGGTGGATCTTTAAAGGCTAACGTTAAAGCCGTTTATGTGCTTCACAGCGTGGACTTGTCTAAAAAGGCATTCACGGCGCTTATCCGCGATAAGAGCGTTAAACTCAACGCGCACAGCAAGATGGTTAATTTAAACGCCCTTCTAAAGGCGCTCGAGACCTCACCATAAGCTTAATAACGAAGACCGGTTTATTAGTGCTTCGAGGTGAGAGGTTTTGAGCATTAAAGACCTTAGTAGAGAAATAGCAACCGTAGTAAAGCAAGTAAAACCATCCGTAGTCACGATTTCCACCGAGATTCCACACCCCTTACTCTTCTTCGGCTACGAGCCCGTAAGAGGCTATGGCTCAGGCTTTGTAGTAGTACCGGGCTACGTTGTCACGAACGCTCACGTGATACGAGGCGCTTCAAAGGTATCAGTGATATTTAGTGATGGATACGTAAGCGATGCCAGAATAATTGCAGCTGACCCTCACAGAGACCTAGCACTCTTGGAGACGGCTGAGCATGGCACCCCCATAAAGTTGGGGGACTCAAATAAGCTCGAGGTAGGGGAACTCGTGCTCGCTATAGGATCGCCGCTAGGCTTACTGGAAAACTCAGTAACGATGGGGGTTGTAAGTGCCGCTGGAAGGACCATAACGTCACAGAACATCATTTTAGAGGACGTTATACAGACGGATGCCGCCATAAACCCAGGAAATAGTGGTGGTCCCTTAGTGAACATAGAAGGTGAGGCGATAGGGGTTACGACAGCTATTATCCCGTTCGCGCAGGGTATAGGCTTTGCTATACCGATAAATACCGTAAAACGCTTCATTGAGATGGTTAATAAGTATGGTAGGCCCTTAAGGGCCTGGATCGGAGTATACGTGGCCCCGGTAAACCCTACAATGGCAGCACTTTACAAACTACCCTTATCGGAAGGGCTTATCGTAGTAAAAGTAGTGCCTGGTTTCCCAGCTGAGAGGAGCGGAATCACCGAAGGAGACATAATAGTTGCAGCTAATGGCAAACCCGTGAAGAGAACAGGCGAATTAAGAGAGGTAATTGAAGATAGCATTGAGAGAGGCTACATTGTGCTGGACCTAGTTCGAGGTAGGCGCAAGTTCACGGTCGAAGTGGAAGTCGCCGTAGAGGAAATTCAGTAAAGGAAATGCAAAGCAAGGTGAAATACGGGAAACACTACCACTAGAAATATTGCTGTAAGTAACGCCACTAGTACTAGTAGCGCTACCGCTTCGGGATTCCACCTGTACTTTTCCGCGAATATGGTGTTCATGACAGCCTCATGTAGTTGTTTTGAGTTTTTATGTCTGTTAATACTGGTTGATGTGTATGGATATGCTTGTAAGTACTCTGTATGTGGTATTATGTGGAGGTTGTTCGATGAGGGTTTGAGGGCCCATTAAGGCTCTCCCCGAGATGCTCAAGACGTGAGGTACCAGGAGTCACCCTGAACGCCCCTAAACCCGATGAAAACCCGAGCGGGATGCAGGGGAACAAGGATGAAACAATCCCATCGTTAAGACACCGAATACGGCTACGGCATTAATCCGTCTAAGTAAGGGGTTTGAGTTTCATGTTGGTTGGTATGGTTTGTTGCCAACTCTTGGCTTTACAGACCTCGGAGCACCATTTCATCGGTGTCCATGTCATCGGTCTCCACCCGTTCAGGCGGCTACTAATCCCGTAAATATTAGCGTCTCGTTCACGGTATCGCCACTTAATGTGCAGACCATGTGGATTTCAAGCAGGCTATTCATAGCTTATAACTCGGCTGGCTTAATACTGTAAAAGGGTGGTTCCGTGTGAATGCAAAGCAGGAGGTTCTAAACCTCTTAAAGCAACTAGCTGAAGTACCTGGCCCTAGTGGGCGTGAAGACTCGGTAAGGGCGATCGTATCGGAGTACCTAAAGCCTCATGTAGACAGGCTCTGGATAGACACTTGGGGCAACCTCGTTGGCTTGAAGAAGGGGTCTAGTGGTGAGGGCAGGTTAATGATAGCGGCGCACATGGACGAAATAGGCCTCTTCGTGTCACATATCGAGGATGATGGTTTTCTAAGGGTAGTTCCAATAGGTGGTGTGGCTGAGAGATCCCTACTGTACCAAAGAGTTATGTTAAAGACTCGGGATGGAAAGCTCCTGCGTGGAGTGGTTGGTCTAAAACCACTACATGTAGCCAAGCCCGAGGAACTCCAGAAGGTGCCAGAACTCAGGGAGCTGTTCGTAGATGTGGGGGCATCCTCGAAAGAAGAGGCGGATAAGATGGGTATCCGTGTAGGTGATATTCTCGTCTTTGACCGGGAAGTAGTCGAGTTAACCAGTGACCGAGTTACAGGTAAGGCTTTTGATGACCGCGTAGGGGTTACAACGCTGGTCAAGGCTGCACAAATGCTTGAGAGGCCGAGAGTAGACGTCTACTTCGTCGCTACCGTGCAGGAGGAGGTGGGACTAAAGGGCGCTAGGACGTCGGCATTCGCCATTTCCCCGGACGTGGCACTAGCAATTGACGTCACGATAGCGAGTGACGTTCCCGGCGTAGCTAAGAGTGAGTGGTACACTAAGCTGGGCAAGGGGCCGGCAATAAAAATAGCCGATGGTAGAAGCGCATCGGGTCTAATAGCCCATCCTAAAGTTGTCGATTTTCTAGTGCAAGTTGCGGAAAAGTACAGGATACCATACCAGGTAGAGATAATACCAGGTGGTACGACAGATGCTAGTGCTATAGCATTGAACAAGGAGGGGGTTCCCGCGGGCACGGTGTCCATTCCAACAAGATATATACACAGCCCAGTCGAGGTAGTTGATTTGAACGACGTTTACAACGCTGCACTGCTAGTTAAGCACTTTGCAGAGGAAGTTACACCGGAATGGCTTAGAGAAGTTAAAGGCCTAGTACTGAAGTAGCTGGAAACGTCTTCTCTTTTCATACTTTTTTTAGTTAGATGTATCTAAGCTCCCCACCATCTACTACGGCGCATTTACTTAACTTGTGCTCTACTAGCTTATCTCTTTCAACGATATGTAGCACTTTAAGTCCCTTAATCACGAGGTAGTCCGATAGGATTTTCCTATGGCATAGCCAAGGATATCTTTCTCTACACAGGATTGCGGAGGTGCTGTTAGATGCTAGCTCTAGTAGTTTTTCCAGGAATGGCACTACCTCGGGCTTGGTAGCTATATAAGTAGCGTAAGCTCTAAAACCCTCGGATTCGAAGCACTTAGCCATGCCGAGGTCTTCTACGTCAACACCGAACTTTCTATACCCACCAAGTACGGGTAACCAGTAGTATCTTACATTGTGCTTTTTCAAGGCTGACTCGAGGTTGTTGCCGGAGAATTCTGGGACTTTTAAAGACCTATTCCACCTCCTCACATCCACTACCACTTCGATGCCGTAGTACTTCAGCAGGTTTAGTAACTCGCTAAGCGACCTACCACCATAACCAACGCTGTAAACTACCTTCAACTCCGTACCACCGCTTACTATTACACTCCTCTCTAAATCCTCGTTACTAAGTCTCCAAGCCCGATGTCGTGTATCTGAAACACGTAGTTGTGTGTAGTGAGGCCTCTGACAGCTACTGGAACACGCGCTTTCAACCCCACTTGTAGCGGTTTATACGGTATTCGCGTTTCCGGTAGCCAAGCATACGTGACTAGACTACCTTTGGCTTCTTGGATGCATGTACGTAGATGCTTAATAATAAGTACACCAATGAAGCTGCTGTTGCAAGCCATATTCCCGGCTCAAGTTCAGCGATGCCGCCGCCGGTGGCGACATAGTGTAATGCCAGCCCGTACCACCAAGAAATGACAAGCAGTATACCGGTGAACATCAGGATGCTCGGTGCAATGACTAGCGAAAACCTACGAGTCTTCGTAAATACTGCAAGCAACCCCAGTACTAAGCCCACTAAATACGGGGCAGTGAAGGGCAGTAAGCCTAAGCCACTGTGTAATCCTCTATTAGATTCGCTCCAAGGCGCTAAGTACGCCATGAACACCAGAAGCCAAGAGACTACCAGTATTAAACGCAACTTATTCAAGGTTACAGCACCGAGCATTACAACAATTGAAATGGTCATAGTCCCTTATATTTCAGTAACGATGTCCAGCGCGCCTATGTATGTGTAGATCGCAGAACCCGTGCTAACATGCCTATACGACGGCGTACAGGGTAAGGGAATGCGAGGAGCTCGGCACGTATCGTGCCAGATGCTTAGAAGACTGCCCAGGTGCATGGTTATTAGGAGCTCAGTAATGAAATATTGAAGGGAGATCGGCAGAGCCTTGATCACTTTAACGGGGTTCCATCGGGGGTGGCGTAGTATTGAAACTCGTGAGGGGGAAATTAGTCCAAGTCGTTAGGCTTGTGCCCGTGTACATGGGGCTCGTGGTCTTCTACATCTATGGTTTTCTCTGGACGCGTATATCCAGAAGAGTTTCATCGATGAAGGGTATTTTACAGTTATTCTACTACGATTTCTTAAGGCTTAAACCAGAACACGTAGAGGTAATCAAATTAACTGATAGTGAGCTGGTAACGATCTCGCGCAATCCTTGCCCAATACTGAGGTTAACGCTACTACTAGGGCTCGATACGAAGTTCACTTGTAAAGTTATTTCCGAAACCGTTTGCAAATACGTCTTGAGACAGCTAGATCCCAACTTGGTTTTCGAGAGAGACTACAGCTACATTAGACCATACAGAGATGGATGCCTAGAAAGAATATCAAAAAAGAGCAAGGGCTCCCTCTAAATTCGAGCACCATTCTCGTTAGCGGGCACCGCACTGGTTTCCCAAGAGTCAGAACGGCGCGTGAACTGGGCTGGTCGCTGGAGAGCTTTCAGAAAGCCGGTTAGGAAGCTTATTGTTGCACGGACTCATGGTCTACATCTTCTAGTGGTAGCACCTGAATTCCGTATCTTTCAATTCTTTTAATAAGCCTCTTCGTCGTTCTTGACACGTTCGGAGAGCTCAACGCTTCGCCGAGATCGAACCAAGATGTGTCTAGAACATCGCTACCCGGCCTCAGCTCCCCTCTAGTCGTTGTGGAGTCGAATAGTATGTCTACTATTAAGTAGTGATACATGACCCTCTTCCCTCCATCATATACAATGTTGTTAAGTACCCAGAGTATACCGAGAGGCTCTGCTTCAAGTCCGGTTTCCTCCTTGAGTTCTCGTTTAGCTGCGTCTACTAACTTCTCACCTGCTTCAACTACTCCGCCTGGAATAGACCACTTACCGAGGCCAGGTGGATAGCCACGCTTAACCAGGAGAATTCTCCCCTCTTTTATTAAGACAGCCGCAACGGCCGCTATGGCGTGGCGCGGGTAGATTCTCTCCACGTTGTTGCACCCTTTTTAGTAAAAAAATTAGTAAAATAAGTTTAAGTGCTTGAGCTTATAAGAGGTATTCACGGTTTTGCTTAGGTGGTGATCGTGGAGTATAAGCCCAAGGTACTAATCATAAACGGCTCACCGAGAAAGTACGGCTCGTCAGCCCAGCTAGCAGAGGTGGCAGTACTCGGCATTAAAGAGGCTGGTGGCACGCCTGAAGTAATACACATCTACGACTACAACATTAAGCCGTGTATAGGTTGCGTTTCCGACAACGTGAAGTATTGCAAATTCCCATGCATTATAGAAGATGACGACTTCAACGGGGTAGCGGAAAAAACCCTTGAAGCAGATGGCATAATCATCTCGACTCCAGTTTACTGGTATGCACCGAGCGGTATGCTTAAAAACTTCATCGACCGGTTAACTAGCATGGAAAACATGATCTTCCACGCCGGTAGGAGCCTGCTCGAAGGCAAGGTTGTAGGCTTCATAGTCACAGGACTTGACAGTGGAGTTTTCATGGCAGTAGCGTATTTGATGTCCGTTTTAAACAGCATGGGTGCTGTAGTTGCACCATGGAGTATGGCATACACCCACCTAGACGACGTAACTAAGGATGAGGGGGCGTTAAAAGACGCCTACAATGTAGGCTACCTCGTTACTGAAACAATTAAGGCTATAAGAAGCTATGGTGGGCACCTGGGCTATAGAGCGGACGTCAACGTGAGAAACCTAGCGGAGGTGGTTGAAAAGTACCGTGCAAATATGCGGGAGGAGCGATTAAGGAGGGTCTCTTCAATGGAAGCGATGCTATTCAGGGGGATCGGGCGGGGTAAGCCTCGTTCTTAATTCTATTCAATATACTTGATGAACTCCACTCTCCAACTCGTTTTTCTAGCCTTAACACCTTCACGCTGCTTAACCCTCGTTCTTTGAGCCTGCTCGAGAGCTCCTCCGGTTGAATCCACTGATCAGGCCCGAGGAGAACAATGTCTGGTTTTAAGTCCTCAAGTGGTTTTAACAGGTCATTTTCATCTCCTAGGATTGCCTTGGAGACGTACTTAATGCCTCTCACTACTTCGAGCCTATCATTCTCGCTTAAGACGGGCTTCCGGCCCTTAAATCTTTCGAAATTTTTATCCCTGGACACGATAACGTAGACTTCGCCTAGTTTCCACGCCTCTCTTAGTAGTGCTAGGTGTCCTGGATGAATTAGCTCAAAGCTCCCCGTAACCAGTACTTTCGGCCTCTTAAGTAATTCGCTTAGAGGCCTCCACTCAATTCCTTTAACGTAGCCCGCGACTCTCAGCGAATCTAAGAGTCCTTCAGCATACGCGATGCAGGCAAGACTAGTAATGTAGTCTCCCTCCTCGTAGTAGTACTTAGCGTCACTTAAGTAAGACCTTGCCAGCTCAAGTATCCTCTCTTGGTTCGATTCGAGCTCTTCCACGTTCACTTTACTGATAAACTGTTCCACGTTCAGTATGTATGCTCTTACTTTCTCGGCAAGCGTAGCTTTCACGGCTGAGACCCTATACATTCTTACTATGTAAAAGCTTTTTACGGATTTAGTGCGTTGAGAGCTTTCAATAAGACTTATATACCGGGCTACATTACTATGTTCACGACGGAGAGGGGCCTGTGTTGCTTACCTATAGAAATCCATCTTCATCTGTAATAATCCTCGGACACGTAACCGAGAAAGTGGTCACTCGGCTTCAAAGCATACTCAGGGTCTACGGATCCCGTGGGTTGAGAATATACCTGGTGTCTACGGCGTCCGCGAAGGTTCTTGAAGCCCTCAGAGATTTTATACTCAGTAACTATACCTTCACGGTTGAGGTCTACACCGTAGGTGGCGATCAGGCTAAGCAGATATATGAGCGCGAAGGTAGTAGCATCGTAAGCGTGCTCGCTTCCGAGCATGTCCTCCTTGACGACTTACCCGGGCATTTGAAAGGGCTTGTTGAGGTGCTGTAAGTGGTTTTTGAAATAGTAATTACGACCGACAGGACTATGATGTCTAACCACCACGGTAAGGAGTTTCTAGGCTTCGTTGCAACCGGCCCGCCGATAGGCATGCCGGAATGGCTCTGGATGGCGATCTGCGCGCCAAAAGTGAAAGTAGATGAGCTTGGCAGGCCCGTTGAAGCGCCTTATGGCTTGAGGAAGATCGAGGCCGCACTCCAAGATGCTGGTTTTAATGCCGCGGTGGTAGACCCGGATCACATCGATAAGCACTTAAGTACCATGAAAGTGATGATGATAGGCCATCATGACTATTTTGCATATGGACCGCCGAGCAGTGAGTGGTGGAGCTTAACGGGCGTAGAGCCTGTAAATAGGCGAAGCTTTATCAGGTTCATGAACAGTCCAGCGGTGAGAAGGGCCAAAGAACGCGGTGTGAAGATCATAGCAGGCGGACCAGCGGCATGGCAATGGCTTTACGAGCTCGAGTACATGGACAAGTGGGGAGTGGATACAATTGTAGATGGAGAAGGAGAAAAGATAGTAGTAGAGCTCGTCGAGAGAGCATTAAAAGGAGAACGCCTTCCGAGGTACGTATATATAGGCGTTGATAACGTACCGCGCATAGAAGAAATACCTACTATTAAAGGTGCCAGTGTCAACGGGCTAGTAGAGGTGATGAGAGGTTGTCCACGAGGTTGCAAGTTCTGTAGCGTGACGCTCAGGCCTTTGAGGTTCATACCGCTAGAAAAAGTACTAGCGGAGGTGGAAGTGAATCTAAGGGCCGGTGTCCGCGGTATAATACTTCACAGCGAGGACGTACTACTTTACTACGCTGATGGAATAAAGCCCAGGCCAGAGCCCGTCTTAAAGCTTCACAAGGAAGTGCTCAGTAAAATAGGTGAGAAAAAGCACATAGCGTGGGCTCACGTAAGCCTCGCAGCATTGAAGTACGCCGAAGAAAAATACGGGTTAATATCCAAGCTCATGCAGGAATACATACTGAACGATCATAGGAAGTTCGTCGGCGTAGAGGTCGGTATAGAAACCGGAAGCCCCGCACTCGCGAGGAAAATCATGGTCGCCAAGTCGTTACCCTATCCTCCTGAGCAATGGCCTAGCGTGGTTGAAGATGCCTTTAGGGTGATGCACGAGAACATGATCATACCGGCTGCGACAGTGATATTAGGGATGCCCGAAGAGACCCCCGATGACGTCGTTAAAACCATCGAGCTCGTTGATAGGTTAAAGCCTTATAGGAGTGTCATAGTGCCGATGTTCTTCGTACCCATGGGCGCGTTTAAGAAAAATAAGTGGTTTATGAGGGAGCACATAAAGCAGGAACACATTGAAGCTTTAAAGAAGATGTACGAGCACACCACTTACTGGATGAAGGATATAGTAGGAATTTACATGTCATCACCGATATACGCTCCAATAAGGTTCCTTCTTGGCTATTTTACCTGGTATGTTGACAGAAAAGTTAAAAAGTACGTAGGATTACTCGAAAAAATGGTTAAAAAGTGAAGCGAACTAAACCCCCTTAGAAGAGGCGTTCGATACTATTGGTGTATGAAAGTGGAAACCTTTTACATAACAACACCGATATATTACCCGAACGCGCCACCACACGTAGGACACGCGTATACAACCGTCTTTGCAGATGTAATGGCAAGGTATAAGAAACTCCTCGGCTACAAGGTTCTATTCCTAACTGGTAATGACGAGCATGGATTAAAAATACAAAAAGTTGCGGAAAAGCAGGGTAAAAGCCCGAAAGAGTTCACAGATGAGATGGCCGAGGTCTTCAAGAGGTACTGGAAGAGCCTTGACGTAGAGTACGACCACTTCATTAGAACAACGGATAGCTATCATGAAAGGACGGTGAAGGAAGCATTCAACTACATCTACAGGAAAGGCTTGATCTACAGGGCAAAGTACACCGGGCTCTACTGCGTTGATTGCGAAAAGTACTACAGTCCCGGAGAATATGTGGAAGTGGAAAACAAGCCTTACTGCCCCCTTCACAATAAACCTCTAGAGTACATGGAGGAGGAAACATACTACTTCAAGTTAAGTGAGTTCAAGGATTACCTACTCGAGGTCTTAAAGAACAGGGACATAGTGCATCCCCGTGGCTACGCGGAAGAGGTAATATCGAAGGTCGAGAAGGAAGGGTTGAGAGACGTATCAATAGCCAGGCCCATTGAAAGAGTTTGGTGGGGTATACCGGTACCTTTCGACGAGAAGTACGTCATATACGTGTGGTTTGATGCTTTACTCAACTACGTCAGTGCAATAGGTTACTTAGAGGACCGGGAAAAATTCAACCACTACTGGGCTAACGTACATCACATTATTGGCAAGGACATACTGTGGTTTCACACTGTAGTCTGGTTTTCGATATTAAGGGCACTAGACTTAGAGCCGCCCAGGAAGGTGATTGTACACGCGTTCCTCACGTCGAAAGGTACTAAAATGAGTAAAAGCGTGGGTAACATCGTCTCCATAGAGGATATGCTTAAAAGGTATGGGGGCTCTGACGGCGCTAGGTACGTGATCATGAGGATATTCAACATGGACAAGGACAGCGAATTTGACTTCGAGCTCCTCGATAACATATATGCTACCGAGCTTGCAGACACGTACGGTAACCTAGTTCGAAGAGTTGGCGTATTAGCGCAGAAGAAAACAGGCGGTAAGGTCTATAGAAGGAGTGTCGAAACGCGCCTAGCTGAGATGCTAAATGAAAAGCTTCACGCATACGTAGACAACATGGAAAATTTCGAAGTCACTAAGGCGGCGGTTCACGCAATGGACATCGCTAGATTGGCCAACCAGTACTTAAACGAAACTAAGCCGTGGGAAAAAAGCGATCCAAGCAAAGAGCTGTATACAGTACTGGAAGCAATTAGGCTGGCCACCATATTACTGTATCCCTTCACGCCGAGGGCATCTACCATGGTGGCGCGTTCCTTCGGCTTCGCGATTGAAAACCCGGTAAAGTCGGGCTTAGAAGCCGTTGAGAGATATAATGTAACCGGTGCGCCAATACTCTTCAAGAAGCCCCAAGGAAAGGTAGAAAACATTAAAGGGGCCCAGTAGGGTGGAGTACTATTTAGCAGTAGATCTCGGGGCCACCAAAACAAGGATTGCGCTATGCACCCGTGAGGGCATAGTAGAGAAAGAAACGTACAGTACTCCTAGACAGGGGAATGAGCTTACAATAGCCAACTCTATACTGGAAACTGTTAGGGCCAAGTGGCATGATCTTCTAAGAAGAGTCGTAACGGTGAGTGTAGCCAGTATAGGGCCCCTTGACATCACCGAAGGCAAGGTCACGTACACACCTAACATCCCAGTGCACACCTTCGAACTATTAAAACCATTGGTAAAAGGCCTCAGAAAGCCCGTTTATGTTATAAATGACTGCGTAGCAGCTGCATGGGGGGAGAGACTTTACGGAGATGCGCGAAACGCCGATAACTTCGTTTACTTAACGTTGAGCACGGGCGTGGGGGCCGGGGTAGTAGTAGACGGGCATCTCCTCATGGGAAAAATGGGTAATGCGCACGAAGTGGGGCATATCGTAGTAGACTTTGACTCGGAGCTGAGATGCGGGTGTGGTGGTCTAGGGCACTGGGAAACCTACGCGGGCGCTGCTAACCTACCTAGAGTAGCCAAGTACATTGCCGAAAAAGAGCACGTAGACTCGGAGTTAGCGAGGATCGTCCTCTCCGGCGCGGTGATCGTCGCGAAAGACGTATTCGACTACTACCGGAGGGGGGACGCCCTAGCTAGAAGGGTCATAGAGCTTTACGTCAAGGCAACAGCAGCAGGCATAGCGTCGATGATAAACGCGTATGACCCGGAACTCGTAATAATTGGTGGTAGTGTGTTTTTAAATAACATTGACGTGCTATACGAGCCGATTGTGACGTTAACTAAGCTAAACGTCGTCACGGGAATGCCTGCGATAAAGCCTACTAGGCTCGGAGACGATGCCGGTCTCTACGGCGCGTTAGCCATAGCCGTTGAAACTCCTAGGAACCTTGTAGAGGTGCAAGGCCCTCTAATAAAGAGGATCCTTGAAGGTACTTTATAGTTAGGGCTTCCACAAGCGCAGCGGTGAAGAGGAGCAATATACCGGTCGCAGCTAGCACGGTGTATCTCCTCCACTCACCTAAGAACGAAGACGATGTCAGTAGTATAGCGTAGGCGGAGAGCTCTAGTATGGAGTGCGGGTATACCAGGACCAAAACGACATCACCGGGGCTCCTTAACCCGCTACCGACTATCGTACCCACTACTAAACCAGCATTGTACACTCCCTGGGCCACTAGCACTCCTCCAACATACGGTACAATTGATGGAAGCGAGATTACGAGGTTATTTACGAAGATGTAGGTTGCAAGATCCAGCATTTTCATAGAACTCGCTACATTCGTTTGTCTACGTATGGTATCGGTTAAAACCCTGTACGTCTCGTAACCGGTCATGCCGGCCAGTAACCCTCCAAATACCAGTAGGTATAGCAGTATCAGCACTACCAGTACGCTGGAAGCTGACGTCCCTTTTGTTCTCCTAGCTAAGACAAGTGCGCTTAGTAATATGCCGCACGAATAGGCAACGTAACTGGCCGTGAACAGCCCGATGTAACTAGTAACTATGTTAAGGCCTATTGATAGCAAGAGAAGTCCTATTAGCAAGCTTGAAGTGGGCCTTAGCTCCTGAACGGTAGTGCCGTGCGGGGGTAAAGTAGGTGGGTTAGGATGGGAGCTGTGAATGGCGTTTACGTGCGCGTTAAACACCTTAGCAACTCTATGGCCCATGTACGCCAGGTAAAGGCCAAGGGTCAGGGGTACCAGTGCGAAGTCTATTAACATGTTAAACCACTTGTACTCGCTGGTAAACTTCGTCCTAAACAGTGCTTCCTCCTCGACAATAGCGTGCTCTCTCACAGCCTTTTCCGCGAAGCACAATATTACTGGATAGGCCACCCCACTGGTTAAGAACATTAGCAAAATGCCCGTTACGGGGGATGGTAGCGTGGACCTTACGAGAATGGATCTTAAGTACTGCATTGCGCCCTCAAAACTAGGACCTCCCG
The DNA here is from genome assembly GCA_038845865.1 of Desulfurococcaceae archaeon. Lineage (NCBI taxonomy): Archaea > Thermoproteati > Thermoproteota > Thermoprotei > Desulfurococcales > Desulfurococcaceae > Desulfurococcaceae archaeon. The sequence continues at coordinate 73,459 of JAWBQJ010000001.1, read as the reverse complement.
TGAAGTAATATACCGTTACACCACTCTGGTAAAAGTGGTCTTTGAGGTTCTTTAACAGGTTATAGACGGCTATCATCGACGCTATAGTGAACCCGAGTAAGGCTACTACGCCCCATAATATTGGCTGCACAATGTAGAGTGATTCTAGTGGTGAAATCCCCCCACTTACTGCCTCTTCACCTAGCTTGAGCAGTTGCGAAAAACCGATTGTGAAGAGTACTAGGGATAAGAATGCGAAAAGGGAGGGTAACAGTAACAGGCCGGGGCTCATTTTACTGAACCTGAACGTCTTAATTAGCTCCTGTAAATAGTGCGGTGTTGTCTGGCCACCTTGTCCAGTCTCCATGTAAATGCACCACTAGTTTTAATTAGCTTAGAGATTTAAAACTAACATGGTGACTATGCGTTGAAGGCGTTAATGCTTCACGGGGGTGCAGGGGCCTGGAAACCCAGGCCCGGTGTAGAGAACGCCATTGAAGCCGTTAAAAAGTGCACGAAGTACGGATGGAGAGTACTCAACGACACAAATAGCTCTCTCGAAACGGTGGTTAACGCGGTAAAGTGCATGGAGAACTCCGGGTACCTCAATGCAGGTTACGGTTCGGCACCAAACCTACTTGGTGAAAGGGAACTAGACGCCGGTTTAATGACTTCTACGGGTTTAATTGGTGCCGTTGCAGCGGTCAAGTCTACTCGGAATCCCATACTGCTTGCAAGGATAGTCGCGGAGAAGACACCACACCTCCTACTGGTAGGCGAAAATGCTGACCGACTCGCACTACTTTACAGCTTACCCCCATTACCGCCACCTCCACCACTAGTCATGGAGAGATACCGCGACGTCTTGAAGAAAGTATTTAAAGAGGAATTACCAGCGGACTTCTACTATAGGGCAATAAGGGAATTTGTTGATAGCAATACCGTGTACTCCGAGCTCGTACGTAGAATTATAGACGTATACGACACCGTTGGGGCGGTAGCCCTCGATGAACGGGGCATCCTAGCCGCAGCTACAAGTACCGGTGGCGTGATATTAAAGCTACCCGGTAGAGTGGGTGATACGCCTATACCTGGTGCGGGATTTTACGCCACTAGTAGAGTGGCTTGTAGCGCCACAGGCATAGGTGAGTTCATAGTCAGAACAATGCCCTGTCTCAGAATAGACCTAGAGTACGGGTATAGAAATGGTGATCTAAACAAAGCGCTGGATTCCGTAGTGAAGTTCGTCGAGAAAACGGTTGGCGTGAATACGCTGGGCTTTATAGGCGTGGACGAGAGTGGGAGAATGTTTTACGCGTACAACACCGAAGCCATGCTGATAGGCTACGTTAAGAAAGGGGAGGTAATGGTGGAGCTGAAGCCAGAACCGAAAGTGGCTGTTATAAATGCCGAGTAGAGACGCCAGCGCTCGTTGTACCCTAGTAGTGGACATAGATGGGACACTAATACCCATACTGCTAGATTTTGAAAAGCTGAGAGCAGAGATAAGGCGTCTACTCGGCGTAGATCACCCATTGAGACCGCTTGGCGAGAGCCTAGCTAAGCTACAAGCGGAAGACGGGTTGAAGAGAAAGGCATGGGATCTCGTAGAGCGGGCAGAACTTGATTCAATAGGTAGGTTAAAAGTAGAAGATGTACAAGAAAACATTGAGTTAGTGAAGCACCTTGCTTCAATAGGCGTTAAGGTAGTACTTGTAACCATGAGGAGTAGTGCATCAACTGTACCGCTACTTTCAAAGCTCGGTTTAATCGATGCAGTGAGCTACGTTATCACTAGGGATGAGTATCTTAGTAGAAGAGAGCAACTGGAATGGGTACTGAGAAGCTCTCAAAACGCGCGACCGGTGTTTATAGGTGATACTCACTACGACGAGGAAGCTGCAAAGGATCTTCACATACCATTCATTAAAGTAGCAGACTATAAAGAGTTCTCGTTAGCGGTTAGCAGGGCGCTTGAAGAATGTAAAGCACCGGTGTAGCGATGTATATCGTTAATAGTTACTGTCGTACTTTACAATCACTTTCTACATAGTATATCGCTTAAAACTCTCCGCAACTCGTCTGGGTTGTTCATGAATAAGCTAACGAGGCCTTCAACGGGTATGTCTGTATTGGTTTCGATCACTACAGGGTATAGGAACACTCTCGCAACCAGGTTGACCGTGGGCGACAGATCATATACTCTCACGAGGATATCTCTCAGGGTTTTTGGCTCTTCGAGCAGGATTGTAACGCAGTCCTTGCCCGCTAGCTTGCGACAGTAGAGATCGATCGTGTAGAAAAGCCCGGGCACCACGCTCTTCGCGTAATTCCTGATGGATTCCTTGATCTCGGCCGCCGCGGGATGGCATGCCATTAATTATTACCAGCGGTGTTTAGCTCTTGGGAGTTGGTTTTAATAAGGGCGGCTAGTTTCTGAAGCCTCCAAGGCGGCCTGAGTTATGTCCTCGTTTGTGAAGTCGAAGAGTAGAGGGGTCCTGCCCCGCCTCCAAATGTAAAATACCGGTTTGAGGGCCCCTCCTTCGCGTTTATAGTAAACTCTAACTACGATATCTGCCAATATTTCGTTTATTCTCGTCCATTGAGGACTTATTCTAGCACTATAACGTATTACTAGCTTACCATTGTTTTTAAGCCAAGTGAGCATGCTAATGAGTAGCGTCCAGTACTCCGAGGGATCTGCGACAGCGCTAAAAATTTCAGTCCCGTGGTGTACGACCATGTCAGGTTTTAAATCCTCTATTAGTTCTACTTCTACTGCGTATAGGTGTGTTAAGGCATAACTGGCTGGGTTAAACGATTCTATGGTAAAATGCCTGTTTAAGATACTTAAAACAACGTCTTTACCTAGGTTGAAGTACGATCCGAATACCTCGATGAACAGCTCCTTGACCTCATCGGGAGAGTACTTATAGGATATGAGCAATGCCTTCAGGTTATTTGTAACAGCGATGTCTACCAAAGGCACGATTGTTAAAGCTTCTCTCGCATGTGGCGGGAAGCTGATATCAATGGTATCGCCTTTGTATATAGGCCCAGCGAGCTTGGTGATAAAGCTTATTGTTGTACTTATTGCATGTTCCCTGCCCCTCATCATTCTCTCCGGTCTAGGAGGTAGGTAGACTTTGAAACCTGCGTCGTTGAGTATTGCAAAGGGTACCTCGATTACCGATGACGGGGCCCCCCGCACCTTCCTTACTTCGAGTATCCTTGACCTTAGTCCGCGAGTTATCCTGTGCTTCAAGTATAGTATTAGGTCGGCGACGAACTCTATGGAACCGTATTCTAGTGTCTCTTTTCCGATGGGCATCTCGGCCACAGCTACTAGCAACCCGTCAATGATGTCTACTAACTGGTAGAAGAAATTCAGCACAATAGCCCTCTTAGACTCTTCCCTTTCAACTAGTTCTAGAGCCGGGTTTATCGAGTCGATAACGACTACATTGTAGTGATCGCTGGCAACGAGCTTCGCCACGATATCCATGAGCTCCTCTGCGGACGCTACAGGTAGCTTAACGTACGTTAAAAACCCCTTATTCTCCACTTCTGCGAGATTTATTTTAAGTCTACCCATGTTTCTAAACAGCTTTTCCCTGTCTTCGTAGAACGTCATATAGAGGCATTTGTGCCCTCTTACAGCATTAGCGTAGCATATCTGGGATGCTAACGTAGTTTTGCCGGAGCCAGGGTGTCCGACTATTAAAAGCATCGTACGAGGCGGTATTTCACCAATAAGCTTGTCGAGCTCGCTACTACCAGTAGTAAAGCCCTTCACGCATTGTGCACCCTTAATTACTCTAAAAGCTGTACATAAAGTACTAACATGAATCTTATAAATCTTAAAAACAGTCTTATGAATCTTGAAAACAACGCACCTTTTAGCGATATAACCTAACCGTATTCCAGGTACTCTGTATAACCCCTCACTCTCCTAGAGCTCTGTAAATGATGCCTCGTTCACCGCGACGCGATGATATGAACCTTGCTTTGACCCATAGTTCCTTTATGTTACGGGCCCCGGCATACCCTAGCCCCGCTCTAACGGCTTCTACGAGGCCTCTTACAACGTTGTATATGCTACCTTTATATGGTACAAGTCCTTCCACGCCTTCTGGGACGCGTTTACCCGTCCTAGCGTACCGGTCTACGGCAAACCTTCTTTCAATTGCACCCCTACTAGCCATGCCCCTATACAGCTTGTAGTACTCATTCCCTATAGCTATTAAAGGTGATGCTGCCTCATCCGTTCCGGCTAGCATGTAGCCAAGCATTACCGTATTGGCGCCAGCAGCTAGCGCCTTGACGACATCGCCTGCAGTCCTAATACCGCCATCAGCTATGATGGGCACATCTAGTCCTAGCTCTTCAAGTGCATCTCTTACCGATGCGACGGCCCAGAGCGTTGGCGCGTATGCTCCCGTTACCTCTGGTGTGGTACAAATGGACCCTCCCCCTATGCCCACCCTGAACCCCGATACCTCTTCGATGACTGTTATGGTGTCTTTAACGGCTTCCTCGGACCCTATATTACCAGCGACGAAGTCGGTGGAGATCTCTGCTACGAGTTTTTTAGCACTTGTTAAAACCTCCATGTTGTGGAAATGAGCTACATCGGATACTAGCACGTCAACGTGCTTGTCTAGCATTTTAGCTCTTTCGATATCAAAAGGTGAAATTGCGGCTCCCACTAGTAGCTTGCCTTCATGGTCTAATGCCGGGGTGATGTCTTCTAGCACGTCTATGTAAACAAGCGTGCCCAAGTACAGGCTGTCTCTGGTTATCACTGCGATGGCGTCATAAACTCCACGGAGAGCGCTTTCCACGGCTTCTTTTACCATTTCTACGCTATAGCCCTTGCCGGGCCTAACGGCGTGCCTTACAGGTTCAAGTGGGTTGCATTGCCTGAGGAGATCAACGCTCGCGTAGCCGAGAAATACCCCACCTTCGACCACGGGAATATTTCTAATACCAGTTCTTTTTAAGACTTCTAGTGCCTTACCACACGTATCATTGCTCTCCAAGTACAGCAATCTCAGTTTAACCGGAGGGTGCTCTTTAACCTTCTTTACTATTTCCACTTGCTTTTCGCGTTCCATATTTCTATGGACGATGCCTATACCCCCTAGGAGTGCCATGGCTACGGCCATATCTAGCTCAGTGACGGTATCCATGGGTGACGAAACGAGCGGTATCTTTAAAGTTATGTTAGTGGTGAGCTTCGTGGTTAAGTCAACAGCACCGGGTTCCACCGGCGCTAGTGAAGGTAAGATATAAACTTCGTTGAAGTCGGGAATTTTTACGGCGTTGAGAAGCTTATCCTTAAACGCCATGAGCGCTTACCCTAAGACCTCTTTGAGGGGCGGGACAATTATATTTTCAGTAACATTAACAAGGCCTTTGGGAGTTATCCGTATCTCCGGTATGACCGGTAACGATACTACAGAGGTCGTCAGTATAAAGGAATGAATGTCCCCTGTAAAGCCCAAGGCCTTTATAGCTCTTGCTACTTCGTTAAACTCTCCGTAAACCTCGCTGTAGCTTTTAGTGCTCATTAGCCCGGCTATCGGCAATCCCAATTTCGCCAAGACCCTACCGCTGGACGCAACGACTATTCCGCCTTCAAGCTCCTTTAACGCTTGTACGGCCGTGAACATGTCGTAAGGGTTGTCACCATAAACTAGTACATTGTGTGTATCGTGCGCTATTGTTTGTGCAACGGCACCTTTAACCAGGTTTAGGCCCTTCAAGAACCCCACTCCAATGTACCTGCCGCCCCTGTACCTGTCAATAGAAGCTACGTGGATGACGTCTTCGCTGGGAGAAGACGCTACATAATTGTCTACTACTGGTAGAACGGCTTCTTTCTCCTTGCTTACCGGTGTTCCCGGTGTAACTTCTATCACTCTTACCCTTACGTAACTCCCATCATTGATGCTAAGAACTAGCTGCCTCCATGAAGTTAGGTTTGAGATCTCCATGACCCTGGTAACGGCTGGAACGATGTTAACCCTCCCGTAAACTTCACCAACTCTGTCCTCGTCGTAGATCTCACCGCACGAAATTACCCGCCTTATTCGCATACTTTCCAAGTCATCAACCAGTACTATATCGGCTATCCTGCCTGGGGCTATCGAACCCACGAAACTATCCAATCCGAGGTATTGTGCAGGGTTTATCGTTACGAGCTGTATCGCTTCAATGGGGTCGAGCCCGAGTTCTATAGCATTTCTCACCACGAAATCCATGTAACCCAGTTCAACGAGGTGGGAGACCGTAGTATCGTCGACTACCAGCATTAGCCTACTCATATTCACCCTCGCAAGCCTAAGTAGCGGTAGCGCTTCATCGGCGTTCCGCCACGCCCCACCGGTCCTCAGCATGACGTAGTATCCAAGTCTAAGCTTTTCCAGGGCCTCTCCCAGTGTGGTCACTTCGTGGCAAGAGGAAGCATATGAGAGCGCGTAGGTGTTCAGGTGAGTTTCATCGATTGAGGGGATGTGTCCGTAGACTCTACTACCTAGTTTTATGGTAAAAAGTGATGTTTCAAGGTACCCTTCATCCCCCTCTACTACAGCGGAGTAGTTCATTAACTCTCCCAAGCCAAAGTATTCTCTGCTTGAAAGGAGCTTCTTCACCGTATCCAGCGGTACTGTAACACCAGGGTTATCCAGCTCTTCAGGTACTGGTGGAACGCAGCATGGAACCTGCACTAGTATTTTCATGGGGAGGTTTCGGGAGGCGTTGATAAACCATTCCAGGCACTCTAGGCCGCATACGTTGGCTATCTCGTGAGGGTCTGCGACCACGGTTGTCGTTCCATGCAAAGTAGCTAATTTGGAGAACTCCAAGGGGTTTAGAAAGCTCGACTCTATGTGGATATGCGCGTCAATGAATCCCGGTACGGCGTAGAGCTCGCCATTACCGTCGATTACGAGCGTGTTTTGACCTGTGAACCTATCCGTTTCAATACTTCTCGTCGTGGTGGCTATTAGTCCCCGGCTAATGGCGATGGTTACAGGTTCTAGTATTTCCCCGGTAAACACGTTAACGAGCTTGACGTTCTTAACTAGGATATCGGCCTTCTCCAGCCCTCTAGATACACTGATTAAACCCTTAATGATCTTGTAATCCGGGTTTCTAATTAGATTAGAACAAGCCATGTGTTAAGTATAGTAAGAGGTTATTTAAAGCGTTTACTATTAGTTACACTAGCTTACTTCCTGTCCCGGGATGCAGAGCCTTCAGCTGTAATAGGCTTTTGCCCGGTAGCTTGGAGGCTTCGCAACCAGCGGCTTCGACTACGTTCTACATCATAAAACAGGACTAGGCTCTTCTGTATAGTAATCTTCGCCTCCTGCAACTACTCTCTGCACTAATGCGTAGAGGTCGTCTATGCCCTCGCCTGTTACGTTAGATACGGGTATTATGCTAAATACTAGTAACTTATCCAGCAAGCTTGATACCTCGTTAAACCCCCATATCAACCTAGGGTCTTTTTCATTGGCTATACTAGCAGCTAGCACGTCCGGGTCTTCGAGCATTTCCATGGTTTTTTCGAGTTCACCCGGCGGGAGCAGATCTATTTTAGTCAAGACGTTTATTAGTGGGAGTTTAAGCCTCACGTGCGTTGATGCTGCCAGTAGTAATGCGGAGAAGAGATTTGAAGGTTCGGTCGTATACGTTGAGTCTATTAGAAAGGTGGCGACTGCTTTGGCATCGCCGATGATAGCTCTAAGTGCTAGCGGTCCCGTGTGCCTGAACGCGAAGAGCTCCATCTGGCCCGGGGTATCTATGATCACGTAGTTCGCTTTATAGCTCCATACATCTTCCTTAATGTCCTCTATGTCTACCAGGAGTAGGTCTATGGATGCTATTAAGGCGCCGTTGGGTCCTAGTCCCGTTTTCTTCATTATATCCCTCGCGTCAACGTAATCTCTTACGTCAATGTCAGGGTCGTATGGTAGCTCTTCAACGGCAGGATCTAAGTTAACGATTATCGCATCTAGCTGGTGGCTAGTTAAGTACGTGTGTAGCACGCTTGACAGCGACGTCTTGCCACTACCTGCCGTGCCTAGAACGACGATGAAGTAGGGCATCCACTACCACCAGAGTAGGCTCCTATACCTCACACCGTGGAATTCCCCACGGAAATTAAGCCTGTAACCACAACTAGGACATGTAAAGTCGTTTTTTAACTTCCACTTGGACACGAAGAAACCGGCCCTTTCTACGACTAGCGTTCTGCACTTAGGACAGTACGTGTTTTCAAGTGGATGTCCCCACACGTTTCCCACATATACGTGCTTTAAGCCGCACTCCATGGCCGTTTTAGCGAGCTTCTCTAAGGTTGAGATAGGTGTTGATGGCAAGTCTCGTAATAGGTAGTCTGGATGGAATCGCAGTAGGTGGAACGGTGTTTCCTCGTTGAGATTTTCAGCAATCCATTTTGCGAGCTTTTTAACGTCCTCGACCTTATCACCCACTTCTGGTATAACAAGGTTTGTTACTTCGATCCATAAACCCTCTTTTTTCATTTCTAGTAAGCTTTCGAATATGGGTTCCGGGTCTGGTACACCCATGTACTTCCTGTAGAACTCCTTGTTGCCACCGCTCTTGAAGTCTACCGTGGCGGCATCCATGAGCCCTTTTAGCTCCCTAATCGCCTCTGGGGTGATGTAGCCGTTCGTGACCATAGTGTTGAAAAGCCCTTCTTTCTTCGCTATCTTAGCTGTGTCTTGTACAAACTCGAAGAATATTGTTGGCTCGTTGTAGGTGTAGCTCAATCCATGGCATCCACTGCGTTTAGCTTGTTCTACCACATCCTCTGGTTCATAGGGTTCACCGAATATCCTGTCCCTCCTGCTTTGGCTTAGAACCCAGTTATCGCAGAACTTACAGTAGAAGTTGCAACCAGCCGTCGATATGGAAAATACACATGCACCGGGGTGGAAGTGCATTAATGGCTTTTTCTCTATGGGGTCAGCGTTCGCGGCTGTGAGTATGCCGTATACGGTAGTGTAGAGTGCCCCGTTATGGTTGTAGCGGACACCACAAGCACCGAAGGCACCGGGCACTATGATGCACCTCCTGTGGCAAAGATCGCAGGTTACTCTGCCCCCTTCTAAGCCCCTCCATAGCCGTGCGAGCGCAATACCCGGTCTACTAGGATCGAATGCTTCGGGTCTGTACATAACTCAATGCCGCACCTCATTACTTATTTAACCTTCTTTAGCCCGTTATATTTTCATGGTGAAGTACTTGGTAGTGATAATTGGTTATCCTGGTTACTGGTTAACGGAGGAGTTGTCAAGGGCCATTGAAGCCGACCTCTTAACTGTCCAGGAAAAAGTGTTTCCCGATGGTGAACTATACATTAAGTTAACAGCTCCCGAGAAAATCGCTTCACAGGACGTCATAGTGGTGTCAACGCTGTTCCCGGAACAGGATAGAAGGCTTTTTAAGACGTTGCTAATAATTAATGCCGCTAAAAATGCAGGCGCTAAAAAGGTCATCGCGTTAATCCCCTACCTCGCGTACTCTAGGCAAGACAAGGTCTTCCTACCCGGCGAACCCATTTCAGCATGTCTAGTGACCAAGTCGCTCAGAGTAGCGGGTGCCAACGTGCTAATTACGGTTGATGTTCATAGTACACGTGTACTAGAGTGCTTTGAAGGTCCTGTAATTAACGTCGTGGTATCAGATGTTCTGGTAGCTCGGGCTTTGAGCTACCTCGAAAAACCGGTTATAATTGCACCGGATAAAGGCGCCTTGGAAAGAGCGTTTATTGCGGCGAGAGTTCACGGGCTCGACTACGACTACCTTATTAAGCAACGTGATAGAGTCACGGGAACAGTAATGTATACTCCCAGGGAGCTAAGCATTAAGGGCAGGGATGTAATTATGGTAGATGACATTATAAGTACCGGTGGCACAATTTCAGAAGCCTCAAAGATGTTGCTCGAAAACGGTGCCAGGAAAGTAGTCGTAGCGGCCACTCACGGATTACTAGTCGGCGATGCCGTGAAGAAGCTAGAGGCTTCCGGCGCACTTAGAGTTTTACTAGCAGATACGCTGGGAATAAGACACGAGCACAGGTTAATAGAGTACGTTAGCGTGACTCATAGAGTAGTAGAGGAGTTAAAAAAGGTCCTTTAATAGAGAACAGCGGCTACGCTGGCTAAGCGCGCCGAGGGTGTTTTCCTTTGAAAACGTACTTCGTACTACGTGGTGGCAACGAGCACCTCGCAGAAGGCGAGTTAAAAGCACTCCTCGAAGTGTACAGTCCACATGAGAGTTTAGAGTGCTACACGATGATATGCTCATCTACGGCAGGGCTAGACGTAGCCGCCAAGATCATGAGAAGAGCCGGTTTTATTAAAGAGAGCGGCTTACTTCTCGGCGTTTACAGTGCCTACTCTCTCACAGGCGCTAAAGAAGTTGCTGAAGTTGTTGGGGACAGGGTTATACATCTATCCGTGTACAAGTCTACCGTTAGCAGTAGGGCAGTCAAGGAATTCCTAGACGCAGTGGGCCTTAAGCAAGGTACCCGGATTGGAGAAGAAAAAAGACTCATATTTTCCAGTGGACTGGTTTTCGTCGGTATTAAGAAGTACGTACAAAGCAGGAAGTCAATGCTTATAAGGACTAGAAACATGCCATTTAAGAGAAGCATAGCGTTAACGCCCGATATCGCGAGGGTGCTTATCAATCTTTCAAGAGCCCGTGAAGGAGAGGTTCTTCTAGATCCGTTTGCCGGTACAGGAGTGATCCTAGTCGAGGCGTGGTCCATGGGCGTGAGAGGTATTGGCGTGGACTTAGACTGGAAACTCGTTAAGGGCATGTCTTTTAACGTTGAATACTTCAAGTCCAATTCCATAGTGATAATAGGCGATTCCCGGTACCTCTCCTACGAAGCGGTGGATCACGTTGCTACCGACCTACCTTATGGTAAGGGCGCTAGCACGCATGGAACTGAAATCAAGCAGCTTTACAGCTCGTTCGTTGAAAGGCTTTCAGAGTACTTATCAAAAAACGGTTATGCGTGCTTCATGGCGCCACTATGGCTCGAGGACTACGTAGACGAAATAATAAGTACCCATGGGTTAAAGCTAGCTGGAAGATACTACGACTACGTGCACAGCGCCCTCACGAGGGTTATTAACGTGGTGAAGTGGTAATGGTGAATGCCAGGATATACTTCCTGGGAACAGGTGCAGCAATGCCCATTACGAGGTTACTACCCTGCATAGCCCTTAAAGTAGACTCTGATGTGTACTTATTGGACCCCGGTGAAGGGTGCCAGGCAAAAATGTTCAGAACAGGCCTTAGTCCATTAAAGGTCAAGGTTGTTTTCATAACGCACGGCCACGGAGACCACTACTTAGGGTTACCTGGATTACTGCAGTCAATGACTTTATCAAATAGAAAAGAGCCCCTCACTATAGCTGTGCCGAAGCAACTTAAGGATGCACTGGTTGCAGTGCTTAAGAGCGGGCTCGTAAAGCCGGGCTTCAAGCTGGATCTTCTGGGCATAGACGAGAACTTCATTTACGTCGATCCGAAGATCTCTGCAAAGCCCTTCCCAGTAGATCATGGCGTGGAAGCATATGGCTTCCACATCACTGTGGGCAAAAAGACACTATGTTATACCGGCGACACGGCACCAGTGCGGAGTGTGATAGAGAGCTGTAAAGGCGTAGATATTCTGATACACGAAGCTACGTTTACAGGTATATACGAGAAAGAGGCCCACGAGCAAAAGCACTCAACTTCTGTAGACGCAGCAAAGGTCGCCCTCGAGTGCGGGGCCAAAATGTTGATTTTATTCCACATTAGTGCAAGGCACGGCGTCGAGGAAACGTTTTTCGATGCCTATAGGATTTTCAAAAATACGGTAGTGGCGGTTGATGGGATGATGGTGATGCTATAGTAATACCGTCGCGGCCCTTATTTAACTTCGTAAAGGGCATAGCATTACTTGCCTGTTAGGTAATCTATTAATTCCTCGATCTCCTCTTCGGTACCCGAGACTTCGACCTTTATCGGACCCAGCGGGGATTCCCGTGCATCATCTACTAGCGAGATTTTACCTACGTAAGCTACTTGCTTATGTAACATCACCGTTAACACGCCCTTGCTTTTATACTTGTACAGGTAGGCTCTCACGGCCGGCTCTATTTGTTGGATTTTAATGGTGTTTCTAAGTGGCTCCATGCACTCGATCCTATCGCACTTAGTTCTAATGACCTTAAAGCCTGCTGCGATCTCTTCTATTACGAATTCACTCGCATTTACCACAGTTGACAGGGCTTTCTTTACCTTTTCTACGTCCTCCGTGGGCCTTACCTCGGCTTCAACAGCAATTTCTACCATGAGGTCCCACCAGGCTGGTCAGTATTCTTCTAGCTTCTTCGCGGGCTTTTTCAGGCGTGTCCTCGTTTATAATAACATGGTCTGCTAATGCTATGACGTGACCAAGGCCGAAGCCCAGTTCCGCCAAGTCCCGTCTTGCGAATTCCTCGTAGCTTGAAGGATCTCCAGGCCTCTTCCTCTCTAGTAGTCTCTTAAACCTCGTCTTAGGGGATGCGTGTACTGCGATTATTACCACGTCGCCGTACTTCTGGAAGAGTTCCACTTCCTTAAGGCTCCTAACGCCGTCGATCAGTACTACGCGATGATCTTCTCGCACCCTTTCAAGCGTTCTTAACGCGATTATGTCCTCGCCGAACCGCTCCCTGAGAAGCCTGGACGTCTCGACCATTAATTCCGGCGTAATTGTGCCATACATCCTTAGAGTCTCATCTCTAACAACATCACCCATCGTGTAAACGGGTATACCAAGCTCCTTTGCAACGCTCACTACTATGCTCTTACCAGAACCAGGCATGCCCGTGACAAGTATGAATGTTCTAGGCACATTAAGCACCAACTGCGCTATTTACAACGCACGCTTATGGGGGGTTCAGGCGTAAAATAACCTTAGCATGGTTTTTAAACCTATTTTAAGACCGTTTTGTTCACATACATCTGGGTACTGCTAAGGGAGGTCTAGTTGAGCGAGCTCATTAGAACGTTCATAGCAGTAGAAGTAGAGAATAAAGATGTCTTGAGGAAGCTAATAGAGGTTAGGGACCAGCTAGCGGCTACAGGGACGGACTTAAAACCCGTTGAAGACGAAAACATACACCTGACTCTTAGATTTATAGGCGAAGTACCCGCTGGACTCGTTAAAGTTCTATGTAACGAGATTTCCGGTTTGAAGTTCCAGCAATTCCAGATACACGTTAAAGGTTTGGGCGCGTTTCCTTCGCCCACTAGGCCACGTGTAATATGGGCTGGCGTCAGCGAAGGATCGGATAAGCTGGTAGAGCTATACAGACTCGTGGAGACCATTACTAGAAAGCTCGGAGTACAGCCCGAAAGAGAGGAGTTCGTACCACACATAACACTCATAAGAGTAAAGGGCCCTAGAAACGTGGATAGGTTACTCAAGGTAATGAACAGCCTCCTCGATACGGACTTCGGGTATTCCAATGTGACAGAGGTCTACGTAAAGAGGAGTGTTCTAACGCCCAGTGGACCAGTATACAGTAACCTATGTAGCGTTAAGCTGTTCTAGCTAGTGGTGGATAATGAGCAAGCTTACGGAGCTAGAGCTACGAGTTCTCTCTAGAATTAGGCCCGCGCGTGAAGAGTACGAGCTCATTTGGAGTACTTGTAGAAGAGTAGTCAATGTGCTTAACGCGGCGTTAAAGAAGCACGGTATAGACGTGGAAGTAACCATTCAAGGTAGCGTGGCACACGATACCTGGCTTTCAGGTGACAGAGACGTAGACGTATTTGTGCTATTCCCCGAAGAGTGGAGTAGAGAGGATATCGAGAGGAAGGGATTCCCCCTACTACTCGAAGCCACGCGGGAACTAGGTCAACACGAATTAAGATACGCCGAACACCCCTACATTCACGTAGTAGTCGAAAATATCGAAATCGATGTAGTACCCGGATTAAGGCTACAAGACCCCACACTAGCTAAAACGGCTGTTGATAGGACTCCCTTTCACACGAAGTACCTTAACAGCGTTTTAACAGATGAGCTCAGGGATCATATAAGGCTGCTCAAAAAGTTCATGAAGGCTATTGGAGTATACGGGGCAGAAGTTAAGACTAGGGGCTTTAGTGGTTACGCCACTGAACTATTAGTCGTGGCTCATGGCGGCTTCAGAGAAGTTTTAGAAGCAGCGTCGAGGTGGAAACCACCGGTCTTTATTAACACCCTGGAAACCGCTTTTTCAGACGACTTCATTAGGGCACTAAGGTCGAAGTACCCCGATTCATGCATTTACATGCCGGACCCGGTAGACCCGTTGAGGAATGTTACAGCTAGTGTCAGCTTAAGGAGCCTCGCAACACTGATTATAGCGTCTAAGTGCTACTTGAAGAGCCCCGACATGGTCTTTTTCGAGGAACCCTCCGAGCTGGGCGTGGATGAGCTACTTAAGGCGTTGAAGAACAGGTGTGTGCTTTTCCTAACCTATAACCTGGAGGAAAAGCTACCACCGGACGTAATATGGGGTGAGGTACAGAGAGTTTCTTCTAGGCTCGTTAAACTACTGGAAGTTTTCGGCGTAAATGTAGTAGACTATTCGTCGTGGACTAATGAGAAAGACGTAGGAGTGGTGGTGGTTGAATTAGGGTCTTGCATTCTCTGGAATTACAAGCATTATCGTGGACCCTGCATAGTTCATGATGACGAAAGACTGGTGAACTTCATCCGTAAACACGTAGGTAAGGGCTATGGACCCTGGATCACGAGCGAAGGTTGCTTGGAGTCCATGGACATTCGTAGCGAAGTCGACATCGTTAAATTGCTCGAGTCTAGGTGGAGCGAGTATACCGTAGCACCACACTTGAAGGCGGTAAAACCAAGTATAGGGGTAGCTAGCAGAGGGCTGATCTTGAAGCTCCTTGAAGAAGGCGCTGGTAGATGGCTCAGAGACTTCATTCTCAAAACCCCGAGCTGGATGGAGAAGTGCACTTTTTGAGAAACCCAAGTACCTACATTAATAGAGTACTCTGCTACCCGAGTAGAGCGTGTAGAGGCTTCGAAGAAAGGTTGAAGATGCTTTTAAACGACGGCTTCATCTACCTCCTCGAAACCGGTAAGAACGTTTTCGGGATTAGAATCCTGGGACGTGGTTACAGCGCCGTTACCGTAGTAGCCTATCATGCAAAATACGGCATTGGCGCGCTAAAAGTTCTTAGGACTGACAGTAGGCGTAATAGCCTTGTCCACGAAGCAGAGATGTTAAAGAATGCCCAACCCTCTGGACTACCACCAAATCTCTACCTCTACAGGGATTTCTACGTTTTCTACGAGCTTCTACCACCGCACACCTGTAAGTCATATACGCGCGTGCTCGAAGAACTCATATTTAGTGGTGGTTTAGAAAGCTTGGTGAATCTACTCAGGAGTACCTTTACGCTACTCTATGCATTAGACTCCCTTAGAATAGATCACACGGAGATAAATAGGCCCCACGGGCACGTGCTCTACTGTGATGGTAAGGTAAAGGTGCTTGACTGGGAGAGCGCGAAGATTACCGAAAGGCCCACCAACCTCACGTCCTTTACTTCATACCTCCTCTACAGGTTCAAGTACGCACAGGGTCTCGAAAAGCTACTAGGGTATAGCAGAGACAGGGTGTTAAAGGCTCTTAGAGAGTACAAAACTACCTATAGCAGAGAGGCCTTCAATGAGCTATTACATTCTCTACTTCCCGAGCGCTAATTTCCACGGGCTTTAACACTTCACTAATTACGCGCGGGGCCGTCGGCCTCACGATAACGTAATCCTTAAAGCTACTTTTAGGTACTTCTAGCACGCGTTTACAGTAAGGGCACACGTGACCTATTAGCTTAATAACCTCTGAAGGCGTGGGCACGCCGATATAGCTTTGCCCCACTCCCTTAAATTCGTAGAGAACATAACCGCAATGCTTACATCTGTACTTCACAGGCATTTTTTAACCTCTAAGCTACCAGCAGATAAATAGAGCAGAAAACTCATTACTAAGTGCTTGCACGAATAACTCATTATATAAGCCAAATAAAGAGCACACAGTAATAGTGAACAGTGTTATTGTAAAACTTAAATAAGTGTTTAAGGAGTTATCGGTAGGATTGTTTAAGTAAGGAGGGGGTTGACCGAAACTAATACTCGATTGCCGAGTCATTTTTATAATCTCTAAAAATTTAGTGTACAGTATGGGGGCCGTCGTCTAGCTTGGCTAGGATGCCGGCCTGGGGGGTTGACCCCCGTAACCAGCAATCCCGGAACGCCGGTGGTCCCGGGTTCAAATCCCGGCGGCCCCACTTGTAGCGTCTAACACTTATAAGCCCTGCTACTATCGTGTTCTCGGGGGTGTTAGTGCTTTGAGTGAAGAGAAGAACGTAATGTTTGTAGTTAAAGTAGGGGAAAAGGAGATTCCAATAGATGAGAACACGCTTAAAATAGTTCGTGAGTACATTAAAACGCCAATGAGCCTTGAAGAGCTTGCCGAGAAGCTTGGGCTTGATAGCTGGGAGGAGGCCTACGAATTTGTAAAGGCACTGCCACTTTGGATAATGTGGACGCCGCCTTCACTCTGGAAATACAGGAAACAATGGGCTATTAGAGAGCTTGAACAACGAGAAAGCTCTCGTTCTCAACAATGAGCCCAAAAACGCCTATAGATCAAAAGCCATTATAGTGGTCCTGTACTCATTGCACGGAATTTCGCGGTTACCAGCGGTCTCGGCGCGATTTCCATGAATTTCCATAACTTAAGATGAACAAGTAAGCCATGATGATCCCTCTCCCGCATACCAATTCCATGAATAGAATTAATTCTAAGGCTTACCATTGAAGGGTTAGTAAAGGCTACGGCTGGGAGGAATAACCACTTTAATGTACTTCAAAGCACTTGTAAGGGTAGCGTAGAGCGGAGAAACGTCCTGGCGCGTTTAAAGCGCAGGTTTACTACTCCTCTCTACTCATTACTATGAAAGCGCTATCGGACTCCTTGTTTACTAGCTTATACATGTAATCTACCGGGTCCCAGGTAGCCCACCGCACCTCAAGCACTTTAAAGCCTGCCTCTTCAATGGCGTCGAATACTATTTCCTTCCTATAAACGGGGTAGGAGTCCTCCTCTATGCCGATGATTTTTCCACGGCTATCTAGAACCTTTACCCTGTACTTGTAAAGCACTCCCCCCTCTATAGGCTCGGCTCTTTCCTCGTCCAGTAAAGCCCTGTAAGTCTCTCCTTTAATCTTAATGCGCACTTCGCGCGGTTCGTTGTAGAGCGTAAAATTATAGTCGGCCACGAAGACTCTATTACCTACTATCCTACCGATGTTTTTCAGTGCTTTTACCATGTCGTTGTACTTGAAGATGGTAAGGAAGTTTATCGCATAGCCGCCATCGAACCCGCCATTAACGTTTACGTCTTCGTCTAGCACATCTAATTTCGCGAAGGGAAGTTTTTTCGCAACTCCGTATCTCCAGTCCTTGGCATCGGTCAACACAACGTCGAAGCCCATTTTTGATAACAAGTAACCGTGTCTTCCAATGCCACATCCGAACTCAATAAGTCTCCTAGCGCCGTACCTGTGGAAAATATCTTTTAACACCTCTACTTCACGCGCAACCCGCCTCCAGCTACAGTAAAGCGCCGCGTATATATGACGGGGAATACCTGTTTGCCAAAGCACGACCACGCCCCATCCCCATAATGTCCCCTGAAATATACAGGTAAGCTTTTTAAATTAATGGCTTGAAGGCTAGCTTATCCACGAATACGGTCTGGCTTCCAATACCTTTAACCGACATACAAGTCACATGGCGTGGGAAATGAAGGGTACAAGAACACGGAAGAGCTTATCTGAGTACTGCATGCATCCGGAACTGGGAATCGTATCTATCAGCTCCTGGCTCTGCATTATACAGGGTAGAGGTGGCACGTCTAAGAAGGCGCGCGTTAGTGTTCCCGCTCATTGTACCGGGTAAGCTCTAGTTCTAGTCGGCTGTACTCCTAGGGGGCTCTAATAGGCGCATTAGGTAAAAGTAGTGCACTGTGCTCTTCTCCGCGTAATCCGGTGGCGGTGTCACTAGACCGCTTGCTTGAATAGGCTTTATCGAGTACACTATTATGTCTAAGCTCAGTTCCCTTTGGCTCGCCTTCTCCGCCTTCTCTAGCTCGTCTAGTATGCGTTTATCCATGCTTCTATAAGCCGTCCTCCGTCTAATTACCTGATCCACTGGTATTTTGATGTTAAATACTCCTGGCTTCTCGAAAATTGGTTTAAGGACGTACATGCTCTTAAATGGCAAGTATTCATCGGGTTTAGTATCAAATACTGCTAGTAGGTATTTGCAGCCTTCCCCAGCGTAGTACTCCAGCCTGAGGAGGCTATTAAGTAGCTTTAATGCGTTAGCGGCCTTGGTTCTCGTAGCGGATCTTTCAATGGGTCTTTGCCTCTTACCGTACATTATGCCTAGGCCTCCGTAGTACTCGACCTCAATCCAGTTCTCCTCGCAAACACCTGCAACACACCACCTTGTGAGCAGTTCTGGTGAAAGCCTCTTTGTTGGTACTCTAAAATATACATCGGCTTTCCTGTTTCCACCACGAGGGTAAGGCTTGTTCAGCTGTATGTACGGTAATAAGTGGAAAAGACCCCTTGACGAAAGCTCCTGGTACAGTGCTACTGCGAACATGAATACTAGTTGTGATTCGTAGAGCTCACCCGGCGATTCAACCGTGCGAAGGTAATCAGGGAGCCTAAAGAATGCGGATTCAATAATCATAGCACATCACTTAAGTCACTATGCGGGGGGACATATATAAGCAGTTAGGTGACAGTACACATAGCTCCGTGCTTTCACGGTCCGGATACATAATTAAGATTCAGGGCTCGGCAAAGATTGGTCTGGCTGTAGGTTCAAGAACTGCTGGTCACGGAAGGAGATGCCGTTAAACACGATGTGCTTAAACGCTCTATCCTCACTTAACGTATTTATACCTCTCGCCAACCACTCCCAGCTCAACTTTGTAATCAGCTGTTATGGGCTCTTTCGATATTAGAACTGACTACACATGACCTACCAAGACTGACTTAAACTTCACGAACACGTGAGAAACTTCCGGTAAAGACTGTCAGTAGCCGGGACTTGTAATTTAGTGCCCCGCGGAGAACTCCCGATCTCCGCTAGATGGATGGTACAATGTTATTAAGAGCACGAATGACGACCTCCCTTTCAATACGGAAAACAGAACGGTACCAGCTACCTCACTATTAGGATATCTCTCAGGCCGTAAAACCGGTAAGGAACTGGGTGTCATGGAGCTCTTCATAAACTATTGGAGAGGTCGACGATCTTGTATTCTTCAAGGAAATGGTACACAGATGTGCCTGCTAAGCATCCATATATGGGGAATTTCAAGTCGAGGATTTAAGTGTAACCTCTACAAGCACGATAAGCCACCTAGTGGAGAGTTTTTGTAGGGCCGGTTCTTGGAACACACGTTGCTTATCTCCCTCTCATTCCCCGGCCTCGCACAATTCTGCAGGGATTCAATGTCAACGTGAATGGAGCCGCCGTAAACGGGTTCGAAACGCAGCCTGTCTTAGAACAAACTTCGAAATAACCTAAAGGCAAAGAATGGTATTTGGCAGTTACTTGGTAGTCCCGCTTACATGTAGCGAAAGACTTTTAATGCCGTTGTTTAGCATGTAAACTCGTGGTCGCAGGGACTGCAGGATCGTCTAAGGAAAAGGGTAAATTACAGATGAAAATTTATAAGCGGATTTTTAATAATTCCTTTGGGTGTAAATGATTGAATTTAAAGAATGGTGAGTTCCTCTTAATACTAGCAACAGTAATTGTAATGACCTTAGCCGTCTTTTCCGTGGTGAATGCTGAGAACTTCGTATTTAAACCGGGGGATTGGATCACCTATAGGTACTCGATTACCGGCAACTTAATGGATGTCAACGTAAATTGCTCGTTTAAAATCAAAGTTGAAATACTCGGCATCGAAGATACTACCATAACATACAGGTTCTCGCTAAGCGAAGTAGAAACCGCAGATCAGATATGTCAAAGTATTGGGCAAGGAGTTGGATCGTCGACTCGAAGCGTAAATACTGCTAAAAGCACACCTGAAAGCATGGAGATCTTCATTGACCCTTCTTACAGCGGAAAGTACAATATAAGCTATGGTAAGGTAGAATACTATAGAGGTGTTTTAAAGTCCGTTGAAGGCGAGAGCTATGGCGCTCAAATTAAAATATCAATAATCGATTCGAGCATCGCAGAACTGTCACCTAGCGGTTCCCTGACATACTTGCTACTAATAGTACTGGCCGTAATGGGCATACTCGTAGCCGTAGTGGCTACTGCAGTGTTTATTTTGGTACGTAAAATTAAAAAAGCGCACGCCCCATCGTTACCTTCGCCACCGCCACTAACTGCGCCTCTGTAACAACTAAGCAATGCTGAATTACAAAGGCTCTCCATACTGGTTTTCGGCTAGCAGAGCGATGCCATCACGGACCGATTGTGCCGCTTAAAAACAAAGTATACGCGCTTGCCAATCATTATAGGGCCCTCTAGTTTATTATATCCCAGGGGTATTTGAATGGGAAAAGTCACGCTTTACTTCACGATACTGTTATTGGTGGTTGCAGTCGTAGTCTTAGGTTTACACCTAGTTAATGTGATCAATATAAACATTAGAGGTACTGTGAACGTGACTACGCCTATAGTGATAGAGCGCGATATCGAACTAGACATAACAACCGAGAAGGGTTCCGAGGTACTTGACCTCGGAGTAGTCGAAATACCGAGAAATGGAACCATACAGGTTAGAGCGCAACTAGTAGAGTGTAGTGGTGACTTTAAACTCTTACTAGATGGTACAATTGAGATGAGATCGGAGAACAGGGTCTACAGGATTAGTATGCCGTGCCTAGCCGGTATCAATGAACCCTGCTACAGGATAATGGCAGTAATACCAGGTTACGACGAGCCAATGCCAATCGAGAAAGGCAAGTACAACATAACGTTAATTCTCAAATGGACTGCTAGTGGTAGAGGGAGCTTCTATTTGAAGATAACCGGTACCTACATTGAGGCAACGTAACACTGAGTTGTTACTGAGACTTTGGCTAAACACCTTGTCGTTCAAGTTAGTGCAGTTACTCAATAGAATTTCCCGTAAGAAGTATCCCAGAACAGGCGATCCAGAGCGAGAAAAGTTTAAATACCTTAGGCTGTAGTATGTTTCAAGGTATAGGTGGCAGGATGAATTTGAGAGGAATAACTACTAAAACCCTAGCTATCATTATAGCTATTATTGTCATTGTTGCTATCGTGGCTGCTGTTATTGTGACTATGCCTCCGGCGGCTCCTCCTACAACACCAACTCCAACACCTACACCCACACCAACACCTACAACTCCAACACCCACACCTACAACACCCACACCCACACCAACCACTCCGCCACCAGCATTGGAATCGATGATAGTTACATCTTGGGCTAACCTGCCCTATTTAGACCCACACGTGGCTCATGACGAGTCTGGAAGAGCTTACATTCATAATGTATACGACACGTTACTTAGCATGGAGTATAGAGGGGGAACGGTAGTCGTCATACCGTGGTTAGCTGAAAGATGGGAGGCAACTGAAGGCGGACTTGTATGGACATTCTACCTAAGAAAGGGAGTGAAATTCCACTACTCTGGAAGAGAGATGACAGCAGACGATGTGGTTTTCTCAATACTAAGAGAGACCATAATGGCCGAGGGCATGGGATACTTGCTGGTTCCGTGGGTAGATGTTAACAAGGTCGTGGCCATAGACAGGTATACAGTTCAAGTCACGCTCAAAAAGCCCTGTGGAGTTTTCGAGTACCTGGCCAGCTACATATATGTAGTTGACAGCGAAGAGG
This sequence comes from Desulfurococcaceae archaeon, assembly GCA_038845865.1. Classification (NCBI taxonomy): domain Archaea; kingdom Thermoproteati; phylum Thermoproteota; class Thermoprotei; order Desulfurococcales; family Desulfurococcaceae; species Desulfurococcaceae archaeon. The sequence continues at coordinate 51,460 of JAWBQJ010000001.1, read as the reverse complement.
TTAAGAAGAACATAAGGTGCCCCGGACCTTACGGGGAATGGTGTGACTTCGGAAAAGGGTGGTTAATGGAAGGCCACCGAAGTGTTGGTACTGGACCTTACATGCTTGCTGAATACGTTCCCGGATCACACGTATTAATAGTCAAGAACAAGGATTGGTGGGGTACATTCGCGCCGCGCGCTCCCGAAAAAGTAAAGATAGTTGCAATAATAGACCCCGTACCTACACTCACGTTGATGTCAAAACGAGAACTGGACATTTCAACTATATGGCTACCTCCAGAAACATATGAGGAATTAGATAAGATTGAAGGAATCGATGTAGCCCGTCTACGCCTCTACGGCATGTATTACTTAATGATGAACACGAGAAAACCACCCCTGGATGACATCCAGGTTAGGAAGGCGCTATTCTACTTATTCGACTACGACACGTTCCTCAAATTGATGCCTCAGCACGAAAAGGCCACATCAATAGTTCCTTCAAACATGATCGGGGTCTGCCCATTCCCTGAACCGGTAGAGTTCAATATTGAAAAAGCTAGAGAGGAGTTAATGAAATCCAAGTACTGGGGTCAGCTGGACAAGTACCCAATGGATATCACGTGGAGAGCCCCAGTACCCGGAGAGGACAGAGTAGGATACCTGCTTGCAACCGCGGCAGAGCAGGTAGGCCTGAAAATTAATATCGAAAAATTAGATTGGCTATTCGTTGTTGAGGCCATGACGCGCTGGGATACACCAAACGAGATAGAACCCATGTGGATAACTGCAGACTACCCAGAGGCGATATCAATGATATACCTAAGGTGGCACAGCAGCTCTCACGGCACAGTCAATCAGAATGAATGGTTCACCGAGGATATTCAGAAAGAGCTTGATGCGAAAATAGAAGATGCGCTGGCAACTTTGAACAAGGAAGAGAGGCTCCGAAAGACATGCGAATTGATCAGATACATATTCTACCTATACCCATCAATATTCGCTGGAGACTTCATAGGCTTTAAGGCCTATCAGACGTACATAGAATGGCCCTCTGCAAGAGGAGAAATGGTCGGAGTCTTCGGCTGGGACGTAGAGTACTGGAAGATGAATCTAAACCTCGAAGAGAAGGCCCGGCTACTAGGAATGAAATAAAAGGAAAAATAAAAAGGCGATTTTTTATTATACGTTAGTCTTACTCTCAAATCCTACTGTGCCTTTAGTAAAAACCTCTTATCGACAAATTAGGAACTCTTGTGACCCCACCTTCACGCCTTATCCTCTACTTACCCTAGGTACTATCCGGGATAATGTTTTTAAAGCCCTCATATATAGAAGGTGTGGGAAGCCGCTGAGGTAGGTGTAAGTGTGATACGGCACATAAAGAAAATAGTTAAGAGCACCGTGTTCAAAAGGGCCATTGCCTCTCTACTAGCACTATTCGGGCTCTCGCTAATAATATTCACCTTGGCTAGAATCATGCCAGGCGATCCAGCCCGAATGGCCTTGGGGCCGAGGGCCCCCGAGGAAATAGTGCAGAGGTATAGAGAACTGCTACACCTCGATAAGCCTATATATGTCCAATATTACTACTGGATAAGAGACCTATTCCAAGGAAAGCTCGGCATCTCGCTAGCATCTTTCAGAGAAGTAACAGTTGATATAGCTGAATTTCTTCCAGCGACGCTAGAGCTCATGATATTTACAGCAATTATTCAGGTAGCAGGGACGCTCATCTTCGGTACATTGAGTGGTAGCAGACCGGGCTCGATCATAGATGGCGCGCTGAGAGTATTCGCGTATGTTGGGATCTGTATTCCAGCATTTGCATGGGGGCTGATACTACAGTTTATATTTTCCTACACACTCGGGTGGTTCCCAGCTACTGAGAGGCTCTCCCCGGGGATAAGAGTTCCGAGAGTTACTGGTCTGATGACTCTTGACGCCCTAATTAATGGAAACCTAAACGCGTTTGTGGATGCGGTGTGGCACCTCTTCTTGCCTTCACTAGCACTAGCGCTCGGGGCAATGGCACAGGAAGCACGCATATTAAGATCTGCAATGGTAGAAAACATCGGCAAAGACTATGTACTCACCTTCATGTCTCACGGCCTACCTTACAGGACAGTTTACTTTAAGTACGCTCTAAAACCTTCACTAGTTTCAACAATACCCGTCATGGGCCTCGACATAGCTGCATTGATCGCTAACGCGTTCATGGTTGAAACAATATACAACTGGCCGGGACTGTCAAAGTTCGGAATAATGGCTATGTTTAGGAAAGACCTAAACGGCATAGTGGGGGTTGTACTAGTCGCAGGACTGGTGTATAGCATTACCAACATCATTGTGGACGTTATACTAACTCTCGTAGATCCTAGAATTAGGCATGGAGGCGGGTGAGAATGGTGGAGTCTAGAGAGTTATTGTCACTATTTGAAAAGGAAAAGGCGATGAAGAGGGAACGGTTTAAAAGAGCTTGGTACAGGTTCAGTAGGAGTAAACTGGCACTTACAGGCCTTTCAATACTTCTCATATTGATCATATCGGCTGTGTTCGCGGAGTACATCGCACCATATCCCCAGCATGCCGGTATGTACGCGAATTTCAAAGAAAGGTTTCTGCCACCGAGTTCAAGGTACCTTTTAGGGACAGATCACGTGGGGAGAGACATTCTTTCAAGGGTTATTTTCGGATATAGGCTTGCGTTTCTAATGATAGGCATAGTATTAAGCATAGTCCTGCCCACCGGCACGGTACTGGGACTCCTAGCAGGCTACTACAAGGGAAGATGGATCGAACATGTGATCATGAGGCTCGCGGACATGTTCGTATCCATTCCGCCTCTAATACTTGCATTATCAATATGCGCAATACTAGAGCCCAATATCGTGAACGCGATGATCGCTATAACGCTCATGTGGTGGCCTTGGTACACTAGAATGGTGTACTCGATGACGGCGGCAGTCCGCGATGAACCCTACGTATGGGCTGCCAGGGCTCTTGGAATGAGAGACCTCCACATAATGTTCAGGGAGATCTTGCCGAATATTCTAGGCCCTATTTTAACCAAGGCCACATTAGATGCGGCATGGGTATTACTAATGGGGGCCGCTATAAGTTTCCTAGGGCTAGGCGCGCAGCCGCCAACACCCGATCTAGGGACCATGGTATCAGAGTACATGGTATACTTTCCGCGCTACTGGTGGATGATCATAGGCCCCATTGTGGGGATAGCTGTGCTAATAATGGCGCTCAATCTGCTTGGCGATGGACTCCGAGAAGTTTTTGTTGGTGAGTAACTATGAGCATGCCAGAATCAAGCACTCTACTAAAAGTAGAGGATATGCATGTCAAGTACAAAAGCTACTGGTACGTATACCATGTACTAGATGGAGTTTCAATATACGTAAGGCCTGGAGAAAAGGTTGGATTAATAGGGGAGTCGGGGGCTGGAAAAACAACCCTTCTCAAGTCGATACTTAAAATACTACCGCCCCAGGGCAGGATAACCAGTGGCAGGGTACTATACAAGGGTGTGGACCTTCTACGGTGTGCTAGTGACTACCTTCTTGAAATAAGAAGGAAGAAAGTCGGAATGATATTCCAAGACCCGCTCGCAGCACTAAACCCGGTTTTCACTGTGAAAGAGCAAATGCTGGATATACTTAAATATGTATATAGCGGATCAGATTACACGAAGAAAGACCTTGAAAACACCGCCCTAGATCTTTTACGAGAAGTTATGCTACCGGACCCTGAGAGAGTTCTTCACTCATATCCCTTCCAGCTAAGTGGTGGAATGAGACAAAGAGTAGTCATTGCAATGGCTTTAGCGTCAGCACAAGAGCTCCTACTAGCGGACGAGCCTACGACAAACCTAGATGTTACTATACAGGCGCAGATACTGAAACTAATAAACGATCTCGTCGAGAAGAGAGGTTTGAGCATGATATTGGTCTCGCACGCTTTAGGCATGGTACGTGGCATGACCGAGAGGGTGTACGTCATGTATGGTGGAAACATTATTGAAGAGGCATCGTCAACTAAGTTATTTAACGAACCCCTACATCCATATACAAAGCTTCTAGTGGAAAGCGCGCCAAAGATCATCGTTACGAAGCTTGGCGAGGGAATAAGAGGTAATCCACCTGACTACAGGAACCCTCCGCCTGGATGTAGATTTCATACAAGGTGCCCATACGCTACAGAAACATGTAAAAAAATAAAGCCAGTACTAGTTGAAGTAAGTAAAGAGAGGAGCGTTGCCTGCCACCTCTACACGGAGGAGTTAACGAAAAAGATCTGAGGGGTTGGCTCATGAATAGCCTGAGCGAAAAAAGTAATGCCCAGTACCCTGTAATACTCAAAATAGTCAACTTGAAGAAGTATTTCCCTACGCCAAGAGGTACTGTGAAAGCTGTTGATGATATAAGCTTCAATGTACTCGAAGGGGAAACCCTAGCCCTCGTGGGCGAATCTGGATCAGGTAAGACGACGACAGCCCATGTAATTCTAGGAAAGTACACGGCTACAGCCGGTTCGGTACTATATAAGAATACGGAAATAGGCTACATGCCACTAATTAAAAGGCCCCTCTGGCTACGGAGAGAGATTCAAATAGTTTTCCAAGACCCGGCAACATCGCTCAACCCCAAGAAGACTGTCAAAGACATCGTCGAAGTAGCAATAAAGATACATTATCCCAAGTTAGCTAAGCTCGAGAGAACGAGAAAACTCCTAGAACTAGTAGAATATATAGGTTTAACCGAAGACTATCTCTTCAAGCTACCGGGAGAGCTAGGTGGTGGAGAGAAGCAGCTAATAGCACTAGTCCGGGCCCTCGCTACGGATCCGAGGTTCCTAATACTTGATGAACCGACGTCGGCTCTCGACGTATCCGGGCAGTCAAGAATACTAAAAACTCTCTTAAACGTTCAAAGGGATAGAAAGCTCACATATATACTAATAACTCATGACCTTGCCGTGGTTAGAAACATATCACATAGAGTTGCCGTTATGTATTTAGGCAAAATAGTGGAGATGGCACCTACCGAGGAACTCTACAGTAAGCCGCTCCACCCCTATACACAAATGCTCCTCTCATCCATTCCAACGCTCACTGAGGAGGAAAGCAAACTGCTACCAAAGGGCATAGAGTCTAAGGGAGAAATACCGAGCGCGATCAACCCTCCGCCTGGATGTAGATTTCATACAAGGTGCCCATACGCTACAGAAACATGTAAAAAAATAGAGCCTCCAGATATCAACGTGGCCTCTAACGTGCACGTTGTAAAGTGCTGGTTATACGCTGAAGAGAGCAAGGTTAAACCATAGAGAAAGTTTACAGATACATGGTGCCGGCACTAACTTCATTGTGTATTTTATTTTAATTTTATGAATCCTGCATGACGCCACGCAACGCATTGCCTTAAATGCTTAAATAGCATTCTTAACAGAACTGGAATGGGTGGTATTAAAATGCGCATAAAAGTCATTGTTCCCGTGTCTACAGATATCTGGAACAAAATGATAGAGGAAGCTTACAGCAAGCACAAGGACCCCGATACCGAAATAACTATTGTTAACATAAAGAAAGGCCCCGAGTCCATAGAGATGATCTATGACGAGGTCTGGGCGGAGCTTGAAGCCCTCCTAGAAGCCGAGAAAGCGGAAAAAGAAGGCTACGATGCCGTCATAGACTACTGCTTTGGAGACCCCGGCCTCATGGCCATAAAAGAAGCACTAGACATACCCGTCGTGGGTCTGTGCGAACCGAGTATTCACATAGCATCAACGCTTGGAAGAAAATTCTCCGTCGTCAGCGTCGGAGGAATGAAGGCTAAAGGTATGGTGCTGGAAAGGGTTAAGTCATATGGTCTTGAACACAAGTTAGCGAGTGTGAGGCTCGTCGAAATAAAAGTCCTTGACATCAAGAAAGACTTTGATAAGCTGGTTGAAGCACTATACGAAGAAGCCAAGAAAGCGGTTGAAGAGGATGGAGCGGATGTAATAGTACTTGGTTGTGGAAGCCTACTAAACATTGCTGAAATCCTCCAGAAGAGGCTGGGCGTGCCCGTAATAGACCCTGGACTAGCAGCACTGAAATACACCGAGATGCTAGTCAAACTGGGGTTAAAGCAGAGTAAGAAGGCTTATCCCAAGCCCTATGAGAAGAAGAGAACCATGTAGGTTTAGGTTTTGCTAACTTAAGCCAAATTAACACCAACTCCGCGATCGTTCGCTTGGTGAAGTTTTTATGTTTTTAGAGGTATTAGAGGTATTGGTGGTGTTTACTGGTGTAGCTTTCAGCGATTCCGCGCAGTAAGCATGTACCGCGAGAAAAGCCCACATCCACTAGCTAGGCTATCTGGAGTATTTTGACTGTTTTAGGTTCTGTAAACATGGACAATCACGTGCCTGCTACGCGGTTACTGTGAGTTCCGGGCTGAAGAAGGGCGTGGGGAGGCGTCTCAAGGCACGCGGCCGGTACAATTAAAGCATTTAATCTCATGATGAATAACTTAGGACGGTGACCTGGAGGTAGGGTGATTGTGAGCTTTAACATGGTCATAACCCACGAGCAAGGGCTCGATAACTACAGGTTCATTATAAGCAGGCTTAGAAGGGCGGGGTTAGATTACGTTATTGTAGACAAAGGGCCATCAATAATACTTCTAAGGGTGGAAGACCCCTACAAGGCGGTCGAAATATTACGTAATCCCATTAAGGAAATTCCAGTAATATACAGGGTTATACCGGTCGACGCTGTAGTAGACCCTTACGTAGAGGCCGTGGCGAAGAAGGCAGGGGAACTGGCCGAAGCTAAGATCCCGGTAGATAAGACTTTTAGAGTCACGCTACATGGTAGGCTTTACTGGGCTGAAACGAGGCTACCAGTGCACACGATGGACGCTATAAGGGTAATTGCTCATGGCATCAACAGGCAGGTGTCCCTTACACACCCCGACTACGTCGTCTACGTGAGGAGCATTAAGCTATACCATAGGAGGAGGTATGCTACCACCACTGTTACTACTCCTGACATGATTATCGCGACGAAATCTAGTAAACCCTGAGCTACAGTGGCCTACCTACGGGAAATATGTAGAGCACCATGTAATTCTTCCCTAAGCCGAGCAGTTCAGCCACCTCTTTGTCGGAGAACGCCCCAATAGCCACGGTTCCAAGACCCATTTCCGTGGATGCTAGGTATATGTTCTGCCCTATGTGGCCGGCTTCCATGTATATATACCTAAATCCCCGTTCACCATACCAGTTCGTGGTTTTCTCGTACGCGGCGGTTATGACGATGTTGACCGGCGCTTCTCTAACCCATGACTGATCAAGACACGCGTGAGCGAGTTCTCGCGAGTGGTCGCCCTCCTTGATCGGCACGAGCGAGTTGTCCTGATCATTATACTTGTAAACCCCTGGTTTAACTCCCTCGACGTTCTTAATGAAAACGAATACCTCGACGGGGTAAGTGGCACCAGCTGACGGCACGACACGCCTTTTCCTCTCCACTAGCCCGTACGTTGCCCAGAGAATCCTCGAAAGCTCTTCTATTTTCAGTGGCTCCTTTTTGAACTTCCTAACGCTTTTCCTCTTAATGAATAGCTGGAATAGTGGAGTCGACTTATCGGGTTCCGGTAATTTAATCGCTTCCAACGAGTTCACCACTAGAATACTCCGAGTTCATTAAATATAAACTTTAGTTCACATCCACTAGAATTAGGCTGGTTGGTGATTTAAGTGAAGCTTCTACTTTCAGATGTGCTTTCACACGAGCTAATGAAGGATCTGGAAAAGTACGTCGAGCTAGTGGTAAAGGCTACCTCGACGTTTGCAGAAGCCGTTAGACTACTAAACGAGGTTAGGATCGGGGAGGCCCGTGCATCGTTCTCGCATGTAATTAAACTACTTGACGAATCAGGCGCGCTCAAGTCAGCGGTGGAGGATGGGGTTGCGAAGACTAGGCTTGACCCAGGCTTCAAGGAGGAAATGCTGGTCCTGATCAACCTGGTTGACGATGTGGGCGACCACATCAAGGAGGCCTCACGCGAATTCACTATCTTACCATTTCTCGAAATACCCACTCAGCTGAGAACAGGGCTTATTGAGCTTTTAGCCGCCGTGTCAACGATGATCTCCAAGCTCGCAGACATTATAATGTGTTTCATTAAGGGAGACTACGTTAAAGTTGAAAAAATTAACAACGAAATCATAAAGCTCGAAGAAGAGGCCGACCGCTTTGAACTCGAAAATAGGTCGTTACTGCTCTCAATGGGGGATAGGCTAAAACCCCAAGCCATTCAACTACTCGTACACGACCTCAACAATCTACTTGAAAACACCGCGGACCTCTGCGCGAGGGTTGCCAGAAGAACGAGGTTGATCATACTTGCATGGCTTAGCTGAAGTTCAGCATAGCTTATCGAAAAAGCAGCAAAACACCAATCACTTGAAGCCTTTTTAACCGAATACTTTAAGTAATTTTCGGGTGGTTTGCACTGGCTTATAGACTACTATACCCTCTAAGGACGTACCTGGTTGTATCCGGGAAGCTCGGTGAAGAGGTAAATGTGATGGCAGCCGACTGGGTAACGGTCGTTTCGGCCCAACCTTTCATGGTCGCCGTATCCATTGCGCCTGCTCGTTATACCTACAAGCTGGTTAAGAAGTACGGTGAGTTCGTAATAAGCGTTCCAAGCGTAGAAATGCTCAATGACGTTTGGGTAGCTGGGTCTGAACGCGGCCCTCAAAAGCTTAAAAAGATGGGCTTCGAGCTCTCACAGGCAAGCAGGGTTCAAGTACCCATTATAAAGAACGCGCTTGCGAACCTAGAATGCCGGGTTGTGAATGAGCATCATTATGGAGACCATGTTCTCTTCATATGCGAGGTCTTAGCGTATCACTACAGAGAAGGCGCGTTTAAAGACAACGAGCCACAGCTAAGTGCCGGCTTCCTAGCGCACATAGCACGGAATAAATTCGCCACCTTTACGGAGAAGGTACTCTACCCTGAAGCACAGTAAGTTTTACACATCTGCATTAAAGGAGAAAGCTATTTTACTTTACAGGCGGTTATGTTTCACACGGGGAAGTACTTGGCTAGGCCAGATTACTACAAGTTCTTTAGTAGTAGGCTGAACTTTATCGAACCCAGCCCTATACGAGAGATGGTCTCAAAAATTGCGAAAAAATCCCGGGAAGCCAGGGTAATCAGCTTTGCAGCTGGCGACCCCGATCCCGACGTGATACCGAGAAAGATGTACGCTGAAATATCTAAAGAGGCGTTTGAAACGGAGAAGAGGTCGGTTATATACTCCCCAACAGAGGGCATACCGGAACTGAGGGAGGAAACAGCCAAGTTCATGAGCAACGTCGAGGGTGTAAACACTTCACCCGATAACATCTTAATAACTCTTGGTGGAAGCCAGGCACTGGACCTTATTGGAAGGATGTTATTTGATCCCGGAGATATCGTGATCGTGGAAAACCCGTCATACGTGAACACTATTTTAACGTGGAGGCAATACGGTGTCCGTATACTGGGTATACCGATGGATGAAGACGGCATGAAGGTGCACGTCCTAGAAGAGACCTTAAAAGAACTTAGGAGCGAGGGCAAGATCGCCAAGTTAGTATACACCATTCCAACAGGGCAGAACCCCACCGGCATAACCATGGCCATGGATAGGCGCAAGTACCTGTTAGAACTGGCAAGCACTTACGACCTACTAGTAGTAGAGGATGGTGCGTACAACTACCTAGTCTACGAGCCCCTAGAACTGAGGTCTATCAAGTCAATGGACAGGGAGGAGAGGGTAATATTCGTGGGTACCTACAGCAAGATCTTTGGGACGGGCTTGAGGGTAGGCTGGTTACTATTACCTAGCGGAATGGTGGAGAAGTTTAAAGCCGCTAAAGGCCCAACAGACATGTGCGCGCCGGTACCTTCACAATTTATAGTTTACGGCTTGTTGAAAAAAGGCCTCTTCGAGCAGATCAGGAATCATGCCATAAAGGCCTACAAAGAAAAGCGAGACCTCATGATCAAGGCCCTCGAAGACCACATGCCTGGGCTCAAACACACAACGCCTATTGCGGGAATGTTTGTGTTCCTCTGGTTACCGGAGCACGTCAATGGCTGGAGATTTGCCGAAGAGGCACTGGAGAAATACGCAGTTGCGACCATACCCGGTGCACCCTTCTATACTGATGGAAGCGGTAAAAGCTCCCTGAGACTAAACTTCTCCCTAGCACCGAAAGACATGATCGAGGAGGGTGTGAGGCGCTTAGGGGCTTTACTAAGAGAACTAGTGTAGCCGCTCCTGCTTCGGTTTCCCTCGGTGAGCAGCATAGCTGTTTTTATAACCCGGCATGCCGCAGTTATATGCTTAGAGACCTGGGCATTTCAGGGGTTCTTGTTTGAAGAAGGTGTTGCTTAGTAGTGTACGTGGAGAGCTACTCCCACTTGAAAAGTACATCCACGTACTCGGAGACGTAATCAGAGAATGGAGTGCTCCACCTGTACACGTAAATGAAGACAACACCGTCATGGATAACTTGGAAACGTACAATGCGCTGTGGGCGCTCGGTCCACGCTTCATACCAGTGAAGGATGCCCAGAGCGGGCCCCTTGAGCGGATCTCATTAAATGAACTCGACCTCTACTACGAGCTGGAGGCGTGGAATCCGAGAGTCTATGATAATGTAGTTGAGCTCGTTAGCAGGGACATACCAACACCAATGGTTAAGTTAAAGTCTCTCAGTACGGGCAATGTAGTAGTGTGGGCTAAGCTTGAATGGTACCATCCGTTTAGTTTGAGCATTAAGGATAGGGTAGCCTGGTACATGCTCACCAGCGCCATTGAGCGGGGCTTTATTAAGAGCAATGTTTTATACGAGCCCACATCTACGAACACGGGGCTCGGGCTCGTAGGACTTGCAAATTACTACAACCTCAAGACCCGGGTTTACTTGCCGTCAACTACGCAGAAATGCATAGACTACCTCTTCGTAGCTATGGGCGCCGAAGTTGTCAGGAAAAACACTCCAATAACGACGGCAATGATAGACTCGGTGATCTTGGACGCCGCGAGAAACGGCGCAGTAGTTCTGAACCAGTTTGAAAACGACTTAAACTTCATAGTCCACTTGAAGTACACGACCAAGGAAGTGGATTACCAGCTGGCGAGCAGAGGTAGAAGGCCTAAGGTTGTGATCGGAGGCCTCGGCACTTCAGGCCATCTCTCAGCCCTTTCGTTCTACTTCAAGAACAAATACGGAGATGTAAGGGTGTATGGGGTTCAGCCAAGGCCTGGCTCGCTCATACCTGGTATACGGAGAGTCGAGACCGGGATGAAGTGGGTGCGCCTGGTCGAGGTGGACAAGATCATCGACGTGTCCCTGGAAGATGCATTCGAGGCCGTTCTATACGTAGCTAGGAGAGACGGCATCCTCGTAGGTCTCAGTGCCGGCGCTGTGCTATACGCAACAAAGACCCTCATCGAAAACAACGAGATAGAAGGCGACGTTGTGGTCGTGGTACCTGATCACGGTACCAAGTACGTAGAATTGATGGAGCATCTGCTGGAAAAGATGTGTCCAGATGTCCCGGTTACGAGTATAGCTTAGCTTAAACCACCGCACACGGGGCAGTTCGGATTCCTGGAGATGGTTACTTCTCGGAACTCCATCGTGTAACCGTTATACACTATTAGCCTGTTTAACGCTGGCTCACCGTAACCCGTTAAGATCTTTATCGCCTCCGTGACCTGGATCATCGCTAGGAGCCCCGGTGTGGTGCCCAGCACCGGGAGGGGCCCCCTCTCGGGGGGTTCCTTAACCATAACGCACTGTAGGCAAGGCGTAATTCCGGGCACCACTACTAGTAACTGACCGTAGACTCCGTAAACACCTGCGTGTATTAGTGGTTTGCGGTGCTTTACGCAGATCCTATTTAGCATGAACCTGGTTTTCCAGTTGTCCAGCCCATCTATAACCAGGTCTGCTTCGTGCACGAGCTGATCTAGCAGTTCTTCGTCCGCTCTCCTCGAGTAGCCCCTGATCCTCACGTTCGGGTTGAGCTCACGTAGTTTTTCGGACGCTGATTCAACCTTGAACTTACCAATGTCACGTGTCCAGTAGAGTACTTGCCTATTTAGGTTGCTCAGCTCCACTCTCTCGGAGTCGACTAGAATAACTTCGCCTATTCCCGTTGCTACCAGGTAGAGGGCGGCCGGCGAGCCGAGACCCCCGACACCCACTACTAGGACCCTGGACTTCTTGAGCTTTTCCTGGCCTTCCACGCCAAACAGCCTGATCTGCCTATCGTAGCGTTCTAATTCCTCACTGCTGAGAGCCAAATCAAAACACCACCCACACTTCTACACCAATAGCGATAATTTATTTATCCCCTAACGCTTTAAACATGGCTAGATGATGAAGCCCTGCCGCTAGCGAGGTAATGAGCTCTGAACCCTAACTGATCATGGCGACAACGGCACGTACTCCAACATGGTGAAGGCGGCTATGACGGGCACAGCAATAGAATACAATAACAGGTCCTTTCTCTTAAGCAACGTCAAATCAGCCTCGTAGAAGACGCCGTACAATAAATGTGATTCAAGAAGACTCCTCGCATTATACAGGGATAGGAGTACCAGTGGTACGACGACCCTGTGCAGTTTCCTACCCCCATATTTCAGTTTAATTGTTGTAAAGGCCTCGGACGCGTAGTAAATAGTTACCGGTATTTGAGATATTACTAGGGAGAACAGTAGCGCGTACTTCTTGGAACCGAGGAGGGCGAAAACCCGCCTCCACTCCTTGAGGGATAGCAACTGGAATAGTAGTGAAAATGCGAGGAAAAATGCCAGTAACGCAACAGCACCTAGTAGAATCGAAGCGGGCTCGGGAGCGGCCCAGCCCACGAAGTAGCTAGCGCAAAAGATTGCCGTTCCAACGGCAATGAATAGCATTACGAGCTTAAGGGCGGCTATTAATGGGCGGAAACCGCGAAAATAGGAGACAACGATGAGCTCTAGCGCTAACACTAGTGAAAGTCTGATGGCCTCTACTAATATGCTCTTCGAGAGTAACCTAGCCAGGAAAGCTAGAGTTACAGCGGTTAAAGCAACTAAAATGCGCGATAGGGTACTAGAATTCTCTAACTTCTTAGCGTACGTAAACACGTACGAGAAATCTCTAATAGCTGATGCCATGTTTAAGCGCCTCGTAGAACTGCGCAGCATATTGTAGCGGGTACTTCGAGCTACCTGATAGCTCTGCGAGTAAACCGTTTTCAAGCTTGTAAGTCTTAGTCCACACCCCTCTCTGGTACGCGTCCAGCGTACTGGTGGTCACTATGAAGGTGTTCACCGAGTCTTTCAGGTACTCTAGTAACTTAACCCTATCGCTGTACGTTAAGCCTGAAAACGGCTCATCAATTAATAGTATTTTGGCCCCGGCCGTCTGGGCTAGGACCACGGAAAGCTTTACCATCTGACCGTGGCTCAGATTGAACGGTGATTGCTGCAAGTCTACTCCCAGCGCTTTAATTCTCTCCTTACCTTCGCTTATACATGCTTCTCCGCGCTTTCTCGCTTTACAGATCTCTCTGAGTTCCTTTTCAACAGTTTCCTCGGTATAGAAGAGGATGATGTTTTGGGGTATGTACATGACCTCGTAATACCTCTTAACAGTGCCCTCTCGCGGCTTCAAGTAACCGGCAATTACCTTGAGCAAGGTCGTCTTGCCACTACCGTTCAAGCCGTATATAAGTACGGAGTCTGCTTCACGTACTTCCAAGTTCACGCCGCGCAGAACAGGATTACTACCGTAAGAGTAGCATACACGTTGCAATTCGAGGACCGTTCTACCGGTACTCGTGCGCTTCACCGCTAACTCGGATACAGGGTTTAACCGCATCTTGATAAGCTTGAGAGCGAGCTCCGTGACGTCGCGCAGTACACCACGCTCCAGCAAGTAAACCCTGTCCACGCCTCTTATAACCGGTAGAAACCTGTGCTCAAAGATTATGACGGACTTGCCAAGCCTCCTCAGTAGCCCGAGAAGATCTAAGAATTCGTTGACGCCACTATCATCGAGCCACATTAGCGGCTCGTCGAATAGTAGTAAGATGGGGTCCGACACGAGCGTCTTTGCGACGAGTACGCGGCGCGCCTCTCCACCGGATAACTCGTAGAAATACCTGTCGAGGAGCTCGTGCACGCCGGTAGCTTCAATTACCTTTTTTACAGCTCTTTCAGCCCGCTCCTGGGAGCCGTGGACTCTTAACGCGTAGTTGAGTAGATCCTCCCGCACGAGCGGCTCTGTAAAGTACGAGTAGGGGTTTTGCCCTATAACATGAACTAGCCTAGTCAGCTCGTTTATGTCTATATCCTCAATTCTTCTACCAAGGATCCGGATGGTGCCAGAGAGCTCTCCCTCGTAGATGAGCGTCCCCATCTTGGTTAAAATACGAGTAAGAGTGGTTTTACCTGAACCAGTATCACCGACGATTAATACGTGCTCTCTGCGTAATACGGTTAAGTTGACCCCCCTTAGTACGGGGCCCCCTCTCGGGTATTTAAAGTAGATGTTCCTCGCATCAAGCACCGGTACTTCAATATTCATCGCAAAAACCCCGCTCTCTTCAAGACACCATATATCAGTAGTGAGAGCGGGGCAACTATTAACGCTAACGTTGCATTGAATACCGCTATGTGCGGCATGAGGGCGAGAGTCTTAGCATACGCGTCTTCAAGGGTCTTAGCCCACCGTGCCCAGAGAAGCCAGTACGGTGTTATGGCGTAATTCATCGCGGCCATTACAAGTATTCGTGAAATAACAGCACAAGATACTGCGAGTATGCTAGTCTTCTTGGAGTCTGCCTTTCTACGAATGAGTGCCAGCGGCGTAAACGTGGACGCCTCCGCAACGCACTTCATAGCCATTCCAATGGGATCCGCGCCCATTAGTAAGTGTAGCACGAAGTAAACCATTAGAGATATCGGCGTGTACTTTAAAGATATGAACCCTATGAGCGCCAATGGTATTCCTGATATGTCGTACTTCAAGAAAGGTGCCGGTGGATACGGGACTTCAAAGGACCTTAATTTAAGTACCGTTGCCAGCGCCGTTAAGCTGACGACGTACGTTAACGTCAATGAATTCATCAATAACACACTTGAGTTGCCCCGGCCTGAACGGGCCATGCAAATCACCGGGAATAGTGTAACCTGCCGTTAAGGGCTTTAAAGTTCACGAAACAGTTAAGTTTAAAAAAGCCCTAGCTAATCATTAGCTATTTAAGGTTCTTCGCCCCGCTCGCACAAGTCTAAGTGGAGGTGCCACTGCGTGGAAGCCCACTTGGAGTTTTTAAAGTCTAGAAGAAGTATCAGGAAGTTTCGATCGGAGCCGCCGCCGAGAGACCTGATCTTGAAGGCAGTTGATGCTGCTAGATTTGCTCCAAGCGCCAAGAACAGCCAGCCCTGGAGATTCATCGTCGTAGAAGACCCCCAGGTAAAGAATAAACTCGCGAACATACATCCCTCCGCAAAACCCCTTAAAGAATCACCACTAGCAGTAGTCGTAGTCTGCCACGTAGACGAGTCACCGGTGTCATATATGCTTGACTGTGCAAACGCAACTGTGTACCTCTTACTGGCACTACACGCCGTGGGCTTGGGAGCGGTGTGGATACAGGCTCTGAGGAATATTGAGGAAATCAGGCAAGCACTCGAAATACCCAACAACGCCATTCCAGTTGCGATAATAGCTGTGGGTTATCCCAATGAATCCCCTTCAACGAGGCCTAGAAAGCCTTTAAATGAACTGGTATATCTAAACAAGTATGGAAATAAGGCATTAAAATGAAAGCATCAAATGTAGGGAAAAATTTCCGGTAGGCTTGACTGTGAGAAGACGGCAACCTCCTCTCCGCGTATTACAGCCGATATGCCGAAAACGCACATGGCCATGGCGATCATGGATAGCGCGGTGAAGAGCACTAGGTTGACTGTATGAGCACTAATGACAAAGCTTAGTTCGACGTTTTCGA
The DNA here is from genome assembly GCA_038845865.1 of Desulfurococcaceae archaeon. NCBI lineage: Archaea > Thermoproteati > Thermoproteota > Thermoprotei > Desulfurococcales > Desulfurococcaceae > Desulfurococcaceae archaeon. The sequence goes on along the minus strand of JAWBQJ010000001.1, from coordinate 35,407 downwards.
GCCTGGCTCCTCCCCGAGTTATCAGTACTATTGCCGTTTCCATGGTGCCCTTCATGTATACCGCAACACCGCGCCCGTCATACTCAGCCCTGTCAACATTCAACTCGACCTTAACCGGTATGTTATTTACCGGCACGGTGTAGCTATAATATGACCTGAGTATCACGCTGTTCAAGTAGCTCGTATTATGGAGCACGGGGCCAAGCCTATTCAGCAGTACTCTCACTAATGCGTATGGGTATGAGCTGTCATAGATCTGAGGGCCCATAATTACAACTTCATCGTCAATCACTCCCAGTAATACTTGATCGTTTTGCACTCCATTGGTAGTAGCGCCTACGGTTATGTCCAGTGCATATAGTGTGGAGCCTGTATACTTGTATGCAGTGTAGGCTCCGTAAAGGAAGCCGGCAATCACCCCTACTAGGAGCAATGCAAGTACGACCTTCGTACCGGTTCCAATGCCTCTGGGCCTGGTCAGCTGTATACCGTACAGCTCTGCAAAATACCTGTACACGTAGTCCAGGTGCCTCGGTCTACGTGTAATTCCCCTCACGAGTAACGGTGCTAGTGCAAGGCCCATTACGAAGCCACCTATGTGTGCAAAATACGCAACACCTCCTAGTTTCATGTAGCCGTAGATTACTTGCTCGGCAAACCATATTACTAGAAACGCCGATGCCGGTAACCTAAAGCAGAAGGGTATTAGGAAGTAAAAAGTGCACATTACAAACTTCGTGTAAGGTAGCATGAGCAGGTACGTTCCTAGAACGCCACTTATAGCTCCCGAGGCCCCAACGGCGGGTACTGTTAGTGCATCATAGCCTCCGACCGGTATAAACGCTACGTGGAAAAGTACTGCTGAAAAGCCCGATAAGAAGTAAAGAGCGAGCATTTTCTTTGGGCCTAGAAAACCCTCTATCCTCGAACCAAATAACCAGAGAAAATACATGTTGAAGAATATGTGGAAGAGGTCTGCGTGTATGAACATGCTGGTAAATACCCTCGTGAAGGCTTCCAGCGGGTTTGAAAACAAGTAAACAGGCTTAAAGCCGTACGTTAGCACGCTTTCCATGGACGACTGTAAAAGTGGTATTTCAGATCCAATGCTTGTATACAAGTAGACTAGGACATTCATCACGATCAGCAGGCTCGTAATCACCGGTTTATACCGGCCGCGAACGCCCTCTCCCGGAAGTATAGCCACTATGCACGCACCTTGATGTAGTATCGGGCTGTGTAGTAATTAGAAGAAAAATACTTATAAATATGAGAGCATCAACCGTTATAAACACTACTTTTATAAGCCTACTTATAAATCAATTATTCGTGGTATATAGTGTTTTCAATGCGCTATTTAGAGCTTAATCACACTCGTGCTGGTGTCGTGCTTGGCGAGATATATTAGGAAAATCCAATTTACCGGTAAATCGACGTATATCGTGTCACTACCGAAAAAATGGGTACTTCAGCACGGTCTACTACCTGGTAGCCAGGTAGTAGTTGAAGAGACGGATTCTTACGTGGTGATCAAGCCCTTTAAGTCAGGTGAGGGCGGGCAGGAGAGGATTGCCCTTATCACGGTTTCCGAGAGCGATACCCCCGAGTCGGTTACTAGGAGAATTATTGGTGCTTACGTAATGGGCTACGACAAGGTAGTAATCAAGGCGAGCGGCTTTATTACGCCGGTACTTCGTAATGCAGTACGCGAGGTAGTGCTTAACAAACTGCCCGGTACCGAGATCATCGGCGAGGACCGGTCGGAGATACAGGTACAGGTACTTCTCAGTGCTAGGAAGGCCCCGCTAGTAGATGCTATTAAGAGGCTTGCTAGGGTCGTGCAATCTGTTCTCCGTGATGCCTGTAGTGTTGTTGAAAGCGGAGATGTAAAGATGGCCCAGGAAATAGCGAGAGAGGACGATAGCATTGACAGGGTGTTCTTCTACGTCGTCAGGCTGATCAACCAGGTGACCAGTGGAAGCGTCGAGAAGGAGGCCGTTGCAAACGGCGTGGAGCTAATTACGTACAGAGTTTTAAGCAAGTTACTTGAGAGGATAGGAGATCATGCTACTAACATTGCAGTGAACGCGACCGAGCTCATAGAGCGCAAGGACCTGCTAAGGAGTGTGAACACTCTATGCATAGAGTCCCTCGAAGTATACGGCATGGCCATAGAGGCGTTTTTCGAAAAGAACCCACTTGCTATCGAAGAGATAGCCTCCCGTGCTCGGCAACTAAAGAGATCGGAAGAACAGCTTCTCGGTTCGGTGATTCAGATCCTTAAACCAGGCGAGCTTATCTCTCTTAGAATGCTACTTGAAAGCATTAGGAGGGTGGCAGAGTACTCAAAAGACATAGGCGAGTTAACGCTCGACATCAGTATCGACAAAGTAGTGGTACAGCAACAAGTACCCGTTAAAGAACTAGCTAAATGAGTATCTCTTCCAGCGATAACCGGTGCTTAGCTTGGACTGCATTCTCAGACCGGGTATGAGAGTGCTATTAGTCGCCATTGGTGGAGGAGGCGATGTAGCTTCAACAGCTGTACTTAAACGGTCTTTAAAGGACATTAACGTGGACTGCATACTGGCATCGATAGCCTGGGAAAGGTACGTTTACGATCCCTCACCGGGCCCTGTAAGGCTTAGCGAAATAAGAAACTACGTTGATAGCGGAGAATACTACGTTGCTATAACAGGCGAAAGCTACGCTATACGCGGGGGGAAGAAGTTAGTGTTTCAGGCCGCGAAGGTGGCACGGCTGCTCGGTGAGAAGATGTACATAATAGACCTTTACGGCGGGGTTGAAGGGTACACGAGGGCATTGGAGGAAATCACCCTGAAAGATGGTCTAGACCTCGTGATCGGTGTGGACGTTGGAGGTGATAGTCTGGCAACGGGGTGTGAAGAAGACCTTTGGAGCCCCCTCGCAGACTGGATGGGGTTAGCCGCGCTCTCGAGAGTTAGAGGTATACTTGCAGTGCACTCTCCTGGTAGTGACGGTGAGCTAGATCAAGAATACCTCCTCGAGAGAATTGACAACTACGCACGCAAGGGGGGATTACTCGCAGTGAGGTCCATGTGTGCGCGTGACGCGAAGTTCCTAGAGGAGGTTTTAAAGGACATTAACAGCGAAGCATCCGCCATACCCCTAATGGCCTATCGTGGTGTGAGGGGTGATGTTGAGTTACGTAAAGGATCTAGAAGGGTTAAGGTCACCCTCTTGAACACTTTCACCTTCTTCTTAGATGCCTTTATGGTAGTAAATAGCATTGAGCCTGTAAAAGGGCTTCGTTACACCAAGTCGCTCGAAGAAGCGGTGAAGCTGGTTAATTCTTACGGCATATACACGGAACTCAATTTAGAGGAAGATCTCGCAAAGCTCGGTGTTAAGCCCGAAGAGATAACTGGCGGGCTACTAATAGAGGTTAGAAAACGCGGTATTACTAGGGTTAAAAGTAGCGCCATGATAAAGTACTGTAGTTAAGGCGGGGTCGCTATGCACCCAGCTGACAGGAGAAAAAAGCTCGTAGCAGTCGTTGCGCACTGTACGTTGAACCAGAATACCGTAGTTAAGCATCTCGCCAGCCACGAGGGCGTAGTGAGTGACTTCGTGAACGCGCTCGTGAAGCTGGGTTACGGCATTGTCCAGTTACCGTGTCCCGAGGCCTTATACCTCGGCATGAGGAGGTGGTGGATGAGTAAAGAGCAGTACGATACTCAGTCTTACAGGAAGTTCTCCCGGAAAATACTTGAACACTACGTAGCCCTGCTGAAAGAGTTAGTAAGGGACGGTTGCACGTACATACTAGTGGGAGTGCACGGTAGCCCTTCATGCGCCGTTGAGACGACAACAAGCAACCCGTACTGGCAAGGTGAACCCAAAGTAAACGCATATCCGCAATCCACCAAAATAAGCGGTATAGGAGTGTTCATGGAGGTTTTCCTCGAAATGATCAGGAGCTCCGGCATCCCTGAGCCGGTGCTCGCACTAGATGTAGATCACAGAGAGGTGGCTGAGAGGGGGTTACGACAAGATCTACTGGAACGCCTTTCTAGCGTGTCCTGCAAGTTTACAAATTGAAATGGCTGAGGGGTTAGAGAAAAAGCTCGTAACCGGGATACGCCAAATATACTTCCAGACCTTCTGGTAAGGGCGCCCTTAGGGCTGGCGTGTCCACGTAGTAGTGTACTAGAATGAGTTTCCTGCTTCCAGATTCTACGGCCACCCTTACCGCATCACCTACGTTGCTGTGCCCATATAAATGAGCATCTTCATGATGCCCCGACGCCTCATGTATTAGTAAATCACAGTTCTCCGCGAGCCTTACGAGTGCCGGGTTGTAGGCGGTGTCACCAGAGTACACTATGCACCTACCCTCCGCCATGATCTTTAGTGAAAGCGCGGGTACCGGGTGTACTGCCCTCTCAAAGTAGAGGGTGAAGTCGCCTACGTTGACATTGCTACCTGGTGAAACACCCAGTAGCGTTGCTACGCCCGTGTAATCTACACCCACTATTCTCAGAAGCGCGTCGAGGTCGCTAACGGACTCCCGTGGAGCGTATACGCGTAAACTACTAACCTTTTCATAGTGTTTAGCAAACATTAGTAGCGTAGGTAAACCCAGCACGTGGTCTCCGTGGAGGTGGGTAATCACTACACTTTCAAGGTCATGCACCTTAAAGCCGTGAAAATAGAGAGATCTAACAACACCTTCACCAGCATCCAGTAGCAACCCTCCTCCTCTACTCGACACTACTAGTATAGACGTGTGACCAAGTATGGGCTTAGATATCCAGCCTCCCACGCCTAGAAACAGTACTTTCAAGTTCGTACACCCTTGGAATACTAAGTGAAGTAAGGGCAGTTAAACAGCCTCGTTGACGCTGCTGGGCCACACTTATTTGAAGCACTAAGCATGTTACTGGAAGTGGAAGTAGATTAAAGGGTGCTCCTATACCGTGAGTAGAGCACGTAGAGGTATTGACAACGGTGAGCTAAGCCCGTTAGATATAAGAATATACACCCTACTCCTCGAATCTAAAGAGCCTCTTAGCGTCAGAGATATCGCCAGCGTGTTGGACGCCTCGCCAAGCACGGTACACTACCACGTCAAGAAACTGAAAAGGCTGGGATTAATCCAAGATGGCGAGGAAGGCTACGTAGTCGTAGGTAAAGTAACGCTCGAAGACTACATCGTAATCGGAAGGAAAGTGGTGCCCAGGCTGATAGTTTACTCTTTCTTCTTCCTCGGACTTTTCCTAGGACAGCTCGTCGTGGCTTTACATAGAGGCGAGTTCACGATAGACTCCCTCGTGGCGATAACGACTTCCTTAACAGCGTTCACGTTGATGTTCTTAGAGGGCTACAGGTACAGGAAGAGGATCTTGACCTAGGGGGCGTAAAGCACGCTGTCCGGGTTCTAGGACACTCGGCTGGGTTGAGTGTACAAGCATTTCCATTAAGAGGCCGCGTGTACAGATTTGTACAGAGAGGTGTAAACCTTGGATAGGCGCCTCGTGTTGTTTGTATCAATAGCGTTATTGACTGGCGTAGTCATCCCCATAGCGGCGTACCTGGCATTTAACGTGCTGGCACAGATGAATGTGACCACGCGTATATTGCCGGTACCTACAACACCTTCACCTGGAGAAAGGGGGGCCGAAAGCGAGTTATCGAGCTATGAGGAACTCGTAGAGTTGCTTTCTAGGACTTTAAATTACAAGAAGCACGTAGCATCGCTACTACGCCTTTATTACACCAAGGCGGCAGTGCCGGTAGAATTGCCAGCAATCACCGATATTCAAGTATTCGGGCTTACCACCAGCAGAGCCGCTCAAGCACTCCAAGAAACCGCCACTACGAGAGTTTCGTGGACTAATGTACAAGTAGCAGGCATCGATGAACCTGATATCGTTAAGGCGAATGAAAAGATCATAGCCACCGCTTCTTCCAGAGAAGTCTTCCTCGTTAGCGTGCAGGGGAAAAAGGTAGTTGGCAAGGTGGTTATCGAAGAAAGCAGTATTCAGGGGCTGTTTTTACGAGGAAACAGGCTTGTAATAATAGCCCATAGCATTGAAGAAACGAAAATGCCGTTAATACTGGGTACTAACGTAACGATGTTCGCTCCCTGCGAGTACACGTCTATATATGTAGTCGATGTAAGTGATCCCGAAGAACCGAACCCGCTGACGAGGATCAGGATTGGCGGGTCTCTTCTCAGCGCTAGACTCTTAGGGGAGGTGGTCTACGTAGTCGCGAATCAGCCCGCAGTCGAAGGCGAGTCGGAACTGCTAATACCGGTAGTAAACGCTCGCGCGGTGAGCGCCGAAAACATTATAATCACAGGGGCCCTCGGAGAAGTGTATGCGAACATACTGTCTATTAACGTGACCGGGCTGGAATACGCTGTTAGATCAGTGCTAATGCCGGCTGGTAGCAGGCTTTATATGAGCTACGAGAAGCTTTACATAGTATCGTCTACTCAGCCGTCGATCGTCGACTTGTATAGGAACGTTGTTGAGGCGGCAGCCAGGCTACTCCCCCTTGATGTTTCGGGGAAAATTAAAGTCTATGTTGAAGGGGGAGATCTGACGTCAGCGTATAGCCACCTCGTAGAATACATTAACGGCGTGGACAAGCCCGAAGAGTTCCTAGAGAAGGTGAGGAGGGAATTAGAGTTGGTGGAATTACCCGATTATACGCACATATACGTACTAGGAGTTAGAGGGCTGGGAATCGACTACATTGGTAGCGTTACGGTTGAAGGCAGGGTGCTCGACCAGTTCGCGATCGAGGAGTACGACGGCTACTTTGTCGTTGCAACGACGGTTAACAGTTATAAAGTGAGTTTAGGCTATGTCGTGGTCACATCGCAATTACCTAGTGTAGAGCAAGGCGCTACAATACTTATTTGTAGAGGGACAGAGTGCGTTGATAGAACGGTACCAGTCAGGTACGTGAACGTAAGTAGCGAAGTGATGCCAGGAAAAAACATTTACATGCACCCTTACGTGTCTGTCAGCGATTCGGATAATAGAGTGTACGTAGTAAGCCTTGATTCGCTCACCATCAGAGGGGTTTTGAAGCACCTTGCAAGCGGTGAGAGGATCTACGCTGCGAGATTAATCAAAAACACCCTGTTCCTAGTAACCTTTAGGCAGGTTGACCCACTGTTCGCGATAGACCTCTCGAACCCGGAGAACCCTAAGGTATTGGGCTACTTGAAGATACCCGGTTTTAGTGAGTACTTGCACCCGCTACCGGGAGATACTCTACTCGGCGTCGGGCGCGAGGACCCCTCGAATTTAAAGATATCGTTGTTTGACGTTAAAAACCCGGCTAACATGAGCGAGGTCGTGAAGATAGTAATAAACATGGCATCGAGCCCAGCTCTACAAGACCACCACGCCGTCACGGTTGACCCGGATTACAACCACGTTTACATACCAATCGCACTGTACAGGGCTATGCGAGGTGAAGAACCAACTGGTATAGCGGTAGTGTACTTCGAAAACAGCGCCCTGCAATTAAAGGCCATATTAAGTCACCCAGGCGCGACAAGGGCTCTATACATAGGTAATGAGCTCTACACGGTATCGTCGAGCTCGATCAGGGTATTCAATGTAGAGTCGCTAGAGCTGATCTCGGAGATACCCTTAAAGTAGCTTCAAGGAGACAGGGCACTATATAAAGGTGCCTAATGCAGGGTCTCAACGAGCAAAATACGATCATGAGGCCTCCAGGCCTTTCGGGTATTCCGCAAGTTTTCAAGCCCCCATTTACTACAATCACGGTGTCAGGGTGCTCGAACCCGCACAAACCTGGTACCGAGCCCCTTTTCCAAAGAACATTTTAACGGCCCTGACATCGCCATGTTTCGCGCTGGGCTCCATGTTTTCGAGGGCCACTCTTCTGCCCTATAGCACGTTGAAGATTCTGCTGGAAGACCTCAACAACCTTTTCAGGTTCAGGTAAAGCACCTCGAATGAAACAGGTTAACCATGAGGGAAGTAAAAGCAGGTTTATTTAAAACCGATTTTGTGTTTAGTAACGTGTTTACGGATAGGAAATGGAGGGACAGACAATGGTTTCGTACCTGGAGCTGTTCTTAGAGTTTTTGAAAATAGGGTTCATAATGTTCGGGGGCGGCTATGGAGGAATCGGAGTATACTACAGGGTCCTAGTGGAGGACAAGAAATGGATAGGTGAAGAAGAGTTCCTAAGCATAATAGGAATAGCCGAGAGCACTCCCGGTCCAATAGCCATAAATACAGCTACATGGGTTGGCTACGTATTAAAAGGGGTGCCCGGTTCCATTGTAGCAACACTTGGAGTCGTCCTACCATGTTATGTCGTGATACTAGGTACTGTTATGTTCCTGAGGCCCTACATGGAACATTGGGTGGCTAAAGCCGTTTTCCGAGGCATAAATGCAGCTGTTTTAGCAATTATTCTGTATGCTTTGATCAGGCTGGCTAGTAGCACGTTAATAAAGAGTGGATCGTTAGACTGGGTATCAATACTGATACTCATTATACTTGCCATATTGATGTTAACGTTGAGACTGCACCCAGTTGTGGTAATTGCATCGGCTGCCTTGATTAGTCTCCTGGTAAAACTACTTGGATTTTAATACATGTGTTCATGAAACTAGGGTCTTTATTCAACGCTGCACGGGATGAAAGCTTATCAATGATGAAAGGCTATTGGTAGAGAACTAGAGCTCAGTGCTAAATACGTTGAGGCAAGACCACTAGGTGATCGCAGGCATTCCGCCACGTAGTGGTAGATCAATTGAGGCCCTTAGGTACAGAACAAGAGGTATTAAATAGGAGTGTTTGGGACGCTTGAAGCTGTTACCCGCGCAAGCGAGAAATGGAACTTAAGTGGTTATTTTACCTTGCACGGTGCGGTGTTACAGCGATATAGCTACGCTATGATGCACGATCTTTTCAGGACCATTGCCTCCACCCACGTGGTATTGGTATTAGTTCAACGCTCCCCAGCCCAGTTCCATGGGGGTGCGCAGTACCCTTCATAATATAGCTTTTCAGCGCTTTGATGCTATTTTAAAGTAACGGGATTACGTGATGAGTTGCGTTAGCTGGTTTTTGAAATGCCTACGTTGTGGACTGGAGTTACCGGTGCCCGTTCTCGACGCCTGTCCTCGTTGTGGAGGAGTGCTAGTAGTAGAGTATACAAACCCCGTATTTAGGGTTAACCGCGGAGAGCACGGTATATGGAGGTACGCCTCACTGCTTCCAGGGTTTACTAACAGGATATCGCTCGGAGAGGGTTTAACGCCTATAGGTAAAGTTAACGGTGTGATAGTTAAGAATGAGAAGTTCAATCCTACGGGGTCTTACGCGGATAGGGCTTCCGCGGTCATAGCTTCATACGTGAAGAACTCGGGGGCTACGCGCGTATCGCTCGATTACTTCCCTGATTTCACGAGGTCGACGCTACACTACCTCCGAGACGTGGACGTAGAAGTGGTGGCGAAAAGCATCTTCGAAGTGGAACCGGAAGACATGGTGTTCTTCGCTTCGAGAAAGGTGGAGATCATGAAGTCCCCGAGTGCTGGGTACTTGAGGGTTGGCTACGTCAACCCATTTACGGTAGAGGGCTTGAAGACAATAGTGTTCGAACTGTACGAGAGAGGCGTTCAAGCCGACTACGTGGTGGTACCGGCCAAGACAGGCCTGCTTGCCCTGTCCCTCTACAAGGGGTTAAAAGACCTGAACGAAGCGGGCATAGAATACGGTTGCGACATTGTGGCGGCCACTGTGAAGGGTTTAGGCGTTCAGCTAGTGCGCGGAGTTAGCGGTATAAGGGTTGTCGAGATACCCGATCAGGAGGTCTACGAATCCTTTAAGCAGCTAGTAGCTAGAGGCTTCAAGATAAAGTTACTGGCTGCACTGAGCTACCACGTTGCGAGAGTGCTCGGTAACGCGGTCGCGGTTATGACCATGGGGTTTAAGCCTCCGGGGAAAGGCGAGAGAAGCGCCGTCAAGCAGGCAGTACTGGAAGTGCTAGCCAGAAGACAGCCGTTGACCGCCTACGAGATCTGGAGGGAAAGGCCCATCTACACTCTAAGGGCTGTATACAAGGCCGTAAAAGACATGGAGTTGAGAGGTGAAGTATGCTACGAAGTCGTGAGTAAGGGGAAGCGCAAAGTCAAGCTCTACAGCATTTGCCGGTAAGCTATTGAACGTTCAATAATGCTTAACAAGGAGCTCACTATATAACACTCCTAGGTGAGCTAGTTGAAGCTAGTGGACTCGTACATGTACCTCGATAAGCTCAGGGATATCATATATTCTCTGCTAGAGCTGAGAGACAGGGCCAAGGAATCCGGGTCAGAGCTCATTCCAATACGCGAGGCAACGCCGCTCGTCCGCTACGGCTTCATATCTATGTTTAAAGGAGGCGTTATAATGGACGTTACGAACGAAGAGCAGGCAAGAATCGCAGAAGAAGCGGGAGCGGTCGGAGTAATGATCCTCGACAAGCTACCCTATGACGTGAGAATGGCGGGTGGCGTGGCGAGAACGGCCGATTTAAACGTAATAGTGAGCGTTATGAACGCGATCACCATACCAGTGTCCGCTAAGTGCCGTATAGGGCATAGAGAAGAAGCGAGGTTGCTGGAGGAGGTAGGCGTAGATCTCATTGATGAAAGCGAGGTCTTAACGCCAGTTGACGAGAAAAATCACATCAACAAGTGGGACTTCAAGACGCCGTTTGTTAACGGTGCCAGAAACCTTCCTGAGGCTTTGAGGAGGATATATGAGGGAGCGTCGATGATCAGGACCAAGGGTGAGCCCGGTACGGGCAACGTCGCGGAAGCTGTCAGGCACATGAAGCTCGTAAACAGGGACATCGCAACCCTGAGAGGGTACTATCTGAGCGGAGACTACGAAGCCATATGGCTTTACTCCAAGGAGAACAAGGTACCGTACGAGCTAGCGCTACTGACCGCCAGGCTCGGCCGCATGCCGGTTGTCAACTTCGCCGCAGGAGGTATTGCAACGCCGGCTGACGCGGCTTTAATGATGTGGCTGGGATCGGATGGAGTCTTCGTGGGCTCAGGCATATTCAAGAGCCAAGATCCAGGAAACAGGGCTAGGGCAATAGTGCTGGCGACGTCGTTTTACGATGACCCGGAAACAGTCGTAGAAGCCCAGAAAATGGTCTCGGAGAGGTATGCGATGATGGGCATTGATGTTAGAACGCTTAAACCAGAGCAGTTAATGCAAGTTAGAGGAGAGTAGTCGTGATCACTATAGGCGTGCTAGCTTTACAGGGAGACTTCTTAGAGCACCTAGAGATACTAAGAGAAATTGGGGTAAATGCCAAGCCCGTCAAGAAATCCGAAGACCTAAGCGGCATCGACGCTCTGGTAATACCGGGAGGAGAGTCTACCACGATCGGCACACTCATGAAGGTCAGAAACCTCATTGAACCCGTAATAAAACTAGCTGAAAGCGGCGTACCAATACTCGGCACTTGCGCCGGTGCTGTGCTAATGGCCAAGAAGGTCGTTGACAGGGTTGTAGGTGAAACGGGGCAGGTAACGCTGGGCTTAATGGATATTAGCGTGGTAAGAAACGTGTTTGGAAGGCAGAAGAACTCGTTTATAACCGACGTAGAAGTAGAAGGAATGGGCATCGTGAAAGCCGCTTTCATACGCGCACCTGGAATAATCGATGCCTGGGGGTCAGCGAGAATAATAGGATACGTAGACCACCCGGCAGTGGGCAGGATTGGTGCAGCCGCTCTGCAGGGTAACCTAGTAGCTGTGACCTTCCACCCAGAGATAACTGGCGATAAGAAAGTATACCAGTACTTGATCTCGAAGATAGTGAAGTAAACTCCCTTAACGAACCGTATTTCCCCACTCAGCCCTCTGCACCTGTACCTTCACGGTGCAGCCCTAGTATAGTCGGCAGGGTACTGTCTCATGGTCCGAATAGTCGGCATCGACCCCGGCACAAAAACGTTTGACGTCGTCGCCCTCGAAGATAACGCCATTAAAGTCGAACGAAGCTTTGACACTCCGCTAATAGCCTCTAACCCTCAGGTACTCGTCGAGGCCGTAGACGCATTAAACCCAGACTACGTCGTAGCTCCGTCCGGTTATGGCGTACCCGTAACCTTTGGCGATAACGTTCTCGATGCTAGAAGGTTTGCAGTAGAGGTTTTACTCCTCAGCACCGAAGAAGACATCAGCGCTGGGGTTAGGAGCGGCGAGGTGGGTATATGGGTTTACGACGCCCTCGCAAAGGTGGTATCTCACCTAGTTAGTAGGTATGGTGGAAAAACCTTGTTCCTACCGGCCGTAATACACCTGCCCACTATACCCCGATACAGAAAAATCAACAAGATCGATATGGGGACCGTTGATAAGCTGGCATCCACGTTCCTCGCCGTTTACGAGGTGAGCGAGAAGTACGGGTATGACACGAACAGAGTAAATATCGTTGTCGCGGAGCTCGGTTACGGCTACACTGCAACCATAGCCGTTAAGAACGGTGTTATAGTTGACGGCGTGGGCGGCACGTACGCGTCCACAGGAATGCTTACACCTGGGGCAGTAGACTTCGAAGTCGTAGTAGGCGCTAAAACGTGGAAAAGGTGGGATGTTTTTCACGGAGGCGTACTCTACGGCACTGAGCTACGGGAGCTTGACGAGATCATAAGACGCTTCGAGAACGGTGAAGAACCCTACGCAAGCATGTTCAAGGCTTTCATTGAGGGGGTGGTAAAAGACATTAATAGGATGATCGTGTCCACGCCGGGAGCGGACATGGCCGTCTTGACGGGTAGGCACGGTAAGAACGCCAAGATCGCTAAGTACATCGGCGATCTGCTCAAGGACGTGGAGGTGGTGACGTTGAGGGGGCTTAAAGGGGCTTCTAAAGCCAAAGAAGCCGCTCAGGGGTACGCAGCGATCGGTGAAGGCATCGTAGGCACGTGGTTTAAAGACCTGGTCAAGTATATGGGTGTAGAGAGCTCGTGCGGGGCATCGGTAGACTACGTTATTCACCCAAGGGCTCGGGAATTTGTTGCAAGAGTTAGAAAGGCGTACATAGAGACTGTTCGTAGGCCAAAACTATGTAATGAAGCGTAGTGGAAGATGAACGGCACATTTTTAGGTCTTGCCACTCCACCGAAACTAAGAGCTGGAGTAAAGCCCTATCGCCAACACCATGCCGGGTGCTCACCGCTTCGTGGAGTAATTGTACCGTGCCTATTACTGGGATGAGAGCAATTCCACGGTATACTTTTTTATATTTTGACCAACATTTATACACACGAAGGTGTTCGAGTCAATGGACCAGTTTGTAGTATTAACTATTATCGGCGCCATAATTCTAGTACTTGGAATAGCGTTGTTCGCCGGTAAGAGGCGCGGTGGGGGGCTACTAGTCCTGATCGGGGTTCTCTGGTTGTTAACCATGGCACTTTACTACGGGCTCTCGTACGCTGGAATATATGGAACACCACATCCACTGAACAACGTCATTGGCGTGATAATACTGGTAGCCGGATTGGGGATCACTCTACAGTACCTGAGGAGAAGGCCTGGAAAAACGGGCCAGGGTGAAGGGAAGTGACGTCTGGAAGGGTAGGACCTGCACTTTGGACGGTCTCAATCATAGTGGCAATACTGTTCGTTGCGTTTTTCATATATATAGGAGTAGACATTCTAGCTAAGGGCGTTGATAAGCCATCCGACTGGCTAATTACACAGCCCTTCGTGATGCTTGGCAGGGACTTCTGGTTTGGTGTGGGTTTGGTGCTCTGGCTTGCGGGGACCGTGTTGTTCTTCATGGAGCTACTGGGCTGGACGGTTAAGGGTGGAAGGCTCGTCAAGCAGATAATAAGGTGGGATGCAGTGGACATCTCAATAACGGCGCTCTGCGCAGCCGTCTACGGAGGTGCTCTAGCGGCAACTGGTGGTATACCGATAATACCAGGCTTCACGTGGATCAGGCCGGCAAACGCTCTAGCACCGCTTTTCGGCATACTCTTCGGCATACCGGGAGCACTCGGCACCTCTATAGGAAACTTCATAGCAGACGCTTTGGCGGGCTATCTAAGTGTAGGCAGTATCGGGGGCTTCGTGGGCAACTTCGTAATAGCGTACGTGCCCTACAAGCTAATGAAAGACCACACGTTCAGAACGCCGAGAAGCATTGTAGAGTTCTACGTGTGGTGCGTCTTGGTATCAAGCGTGTGGTGCTCAATATACATATCATGGTGGCTGGACGCTTTAGAGCCTGTAATAGGGTTACCGAGAAGCATGGTATGGGGTTGGTTTGCACCGTGGGTAATATTTAACAATGCATTCATAACGGCGATCGTAACGCCCATACTAGGCTTCATACTCTACCCGCCAATAAAAGCACGGGGACTTTACTGGGCCGATAGAGTAGAGTTTAAGGCCTAGTGATAAAGGTCTTTTTTCCCCGGAGGTGCCCTCTTAGTGTCAACTACTTGCATTAAAGGCTTAGTGCTCACGATGGACGAGAAGGGCACTGTGCTACCAAGAGGCCTGGTTGTGTTTGATGGCGTGGACGGCGTGATCACGGCCGTCGACAAGGAGGAGAACCTGGGGAAGCATAAGTGCGATGTTTTAGAAGGAGGGGAGAACCACGTCGTCATGCCGGGTTTAATTAACACGCACACTCACACCCCCATGATCGTCTTCCAGGGCCTCTTTTCAGGGTTAACGGGCTTCAACTGGCTGAAGAGGGTGTGGTTTCTGGAGGGATTACTGAAGCCGAGCGACATCTACCTCTCCGCGAAGATGGCAATGGTGCTGATGCTGGAAAACGGGATAACCACGTTTTCTGATCACTATTTCTACGAAGAAGAGGTTGTAAAGGCCGTGGAAGAGGTGGGTATGAGGGCCGTGCTCGCGAAGAGCATTGTAGAGTACAGCGAGCATGCTCCCAAGCACAGCGTCAAGGACTCGGTTGACTTCGCGTTGAAATACGCCAACGCAGCCGGCGGGAGGGTGAGCACGATGATCGGCATACACTCACTTTACTCTTGTAGTATCGAGACAGTGCGCGAAGCCGTAGAAGCCTCGCTTAGTACCAATATAAAGATACACATGCACTTCTCCGAGTCCCTACACGAGGTGGAGCACGTCAAGGAGAAGTACGGCACTACGCCGGCAGAGCTGGCAGAGAAAGTTGGATTAATGGAGGCGAGGCCATTATTGGCTCACGCGACGTACCTGACCGATAGGGATCTAGAAATACTCGGCAGGTATAAACCCGGCGTAGCGTACTCGCCATTTACAATAATGAGCTGGGGCCAAGGCGTCGCGAGAGTACATGAGCTACTGGAGAAGGGCGTGCACGTATCGCTTGCCACGGATGGCCCCCTTACGAGTGGTGACCTCTGCCTATTCAAAGAAATGAAGTTTACAATAGCAGTGCAATCTAGTGTCTACAGGTATCCGGGTAGAATTGCTCCGAGGAACGTGTTGGAGATGGCTACGAGGATTGCTGCCTTAAACCTCGGGCTGGAGAACAAGGTGGGATCCCTGGAACCGGGTAAGAGGGCTGATATACTGGTCTTGAAGCCAAGGCTAAGTAGATCTATTGGGCTGCACGAGGACCCCTACCACACTGTTGTGTACAATTTAGGTTGCGAAAGCGTCTCTATGGTTTACGTAAACGGTAAAAAGCTGGTTGATAGAGGCAACGTCGTGGGAATTAGCGTCGAAAGGCTCTATAAACGCGTACTCGATATTAGAGAGCGAATTATGAACGAGGCTGGAAGTGGAATGGAGGGTTTTAGCCGCCACTAGCTTATGGTACTACTTAAGGGTGAAGGTGGCTTCTAGTGGCCTTCACGGGGCTTTACCTACCTAGGAATAGCATCATACACAAACTAGACGCGCGGGTCAAGCTAGTTTGGTTTATACTGGCATTTGCCGCATCCATAGCATCTCAGTGGGACGGCTCGGTCTCAGTATTCGTCTACGCATCACTGATCGTGGGCCTGACGCTGGCCAAGATCTCCATTAAGAGGGCGGCGCTGATCGTGGCATACAGTATAGTGTTCTTCGTAGTAACGGTACTGGTATGGGCGTCGATGTACCAGGGTGTTGGTACATACCTATGGACATTTCCACTAGCGAACATAAGGATAACGGACGTAGGGCTATTAGTGGGGTTGGGCAAATTCTTTCTCATAGTAAACCCGATCACGGCCTTCCTGCTACTAGTAACGACCACTAAAATGTATGACTTAGTCCAGGTGTTTACTAGGATGGGCGTTCCTTACAAAGTCGGTTACATGTTCATGCTGGCCTTTGGACTGTTACCGTACACGCTAATGGAGTTTAAGAACGTGATAGACGTGCAGAGGGCCCGTGGAATACCGGTGGACTCGAAGAACCCGGTTAAAAGGATCATTTACACGGTCCCCGTGTTCGTCCCCGTGATCATCAGGATGCTCAGTTATGCCTGGGACTTAAGCGTGGTGCTGAATGTAAGGGGTTTTGGTGCCAGTAAGAACAGGACATTCTACTTCTCCCTTAAGTGGAGTAGCCGTGACACCGTTGCAGTGGTGGTGCTGGTAGTTCTTTATGTACTGCTTATAGCCTTAAAGCTCACGGGCTTCTCTACGTACTACTACGTCGTCAAGGCGCTCGGTGAGTAGGTGTTCGGCGTGGTGGACGCTATTAGGGTTGAAAACCTCTGGTTTAAGTATATTGGGTCGGATGAGTGGGTTTTGAAGGACATTTCCTTCGGGGTTCGTGAGGGAGAAACGGTAGTGATTATGGGGCCCTCGGGATGCGGCAAGTCAACGCTGCTTTACGTGCTCGTTGGCATGATACCGCACATCATCAGGGGCGAGATCAGGGGTCACGTCAGCTTGATGGGGCTCGACGTCTTAAGGTCAAGGCCCGAAGAGCTCACCCGGCTGGTAGGTCTTGTCTTCCAGAACCCGGAGATACAGGTAATAATGCCGAGCATAGTGGAGGAGATCGCGTTCGGTCTTGAAAACCTGAATTTGAGTACCAGTGAGATCGATAAGAGGATCAGGGAAATCTTAGAATTAACGGGCCTAGTTCACAAGATGCACGAATCACCCTATTCATTATCCCTCGGAGAAAAGCAGGTTCTGGCTATAGCTTCTGTGCTCGCTCTCAAACCTAGAATACTCGTACTAGACGAGCCCACGTCGATGCTGGATCATCCCGGCACACGGCGAATACTCGAGTTAATTGAGAAGATTAAAAGAGAAACCAGTATGACGCTAGTAGTCGTGGAGCACAGAATCGAGTGGGTTGCCGAACACGCCGATAGGATCCTCATAATGGAGGATGGAAAAATAGCGTGTGAGGGGGCGCCCAGTGAGATATTCAGTGACAAAGACCTAGTAGTAAAGACCGGTGTTAGGCCACCTCAAGTTAGTGAGATATTCTACAGGATCTTGGACTCTAAGCCGGGCTCGTTCCCCAAGATACCCGTAGCGCTTAGGGAAGCCGTGGAGTCCCTAAAAGCAAATCCCAAATTAAAGTCAGCCCACACCGTAGTAGCGCCTACCACGCTGAAGGAAGGAAGTGTTGAGGATTTCGCGAAGGGTAGAGTTGTAATAGAGGTTAGGGACTTATGGTTTAGGTATGGTAGAGGCCTTCCCTGGATTCTACGAGGCGTAAATCTAGAAGTACGTGAAGGGGAGTTCCTAGCAATTATTGGGCACAGCGGTGCTGGTAAGACAACGCTTGTAAAGCACTTTAACGGACTCTTGAAGCCTGTTAACGGCTACGTTAAGATACTCGGCTACGATACGCGTAAAACATCCGTCTCCACGCTCGCTAGAATTGTGGGAATGGTGTTCCAGAACCCCGAAGCCCAGTTCTTCGCTAGTACCATATATGACGAAATGAGCTTTGCGCTTAGAAAAATAGGTTTAAGTAAGGAAGAAGTTGAGGGAAGAATAAAAGAAGCCCTTGAAGCGGTTGACCTGCAAAAACCACTGCAGATGTCACCGCACCTGTTAAGCTTCGGCGAGAAGCATAGGCTCGCCATAGCCAGTATCTTGGCGCTAAGGCCTAAGGTGATAGTTCTAGACGAGCCTTTCTCAGGGCTAGACTACAAGCGTAGCTTACAGTTACTGTTGGTTTTGAAGAAGTTCACCAAGCTTGGAGGAACAGTAGTGCTCGTCGCGCACGACTTGCAGCTGATAGGCGAAGTGGCTGACAGGGTGGTTGTGCTGTCCGGCGGTAAAATAGCTCGTGAAGGAACCACCCGAGAGGTGCTGAGCGACGTGGAGTGGCTTGCTGAGCACGGGTTTATACCGTTACAGTCAACGTTACTGGCTAGGGAACTCGGAATAGTGGGCGCCGTTAAGACGGGAGAAGTGGCGGAGGCTATAGTGCAACTCTTAAATCCCCAATTCCCGGCGTGATCGGGTGGCAGGCTTGTCAGAGCCCGTCCACATAAAGGCCCGTAAGGGGGAGATAGCAGAGCACGTAATTGTGGCAGGAGACCCTGCTAGGGTTAAGCTAGTATCAGGGCTCCTGGAGACCCCTAAACTAGTTAGTGATATCAGGGGCTACCACGTCTACACGGGGCTATACCGCGGGGTCCCAGTAACCGTGGCTGTTCATGGCATCGGCTCAGCATCGGCTGTGCTGGTCCTGGAGGAGCTAATTATGCTAGGAGCTAGAGTAGTCGTTAGACTCGGTACCTGCGGGGGCATGGTCAAGGAGCTGGATGTCGGCGACCTCGTGATACCTACCGGTGCTTCGTACTACTGTGGAGGACTATTCCACCAGTACGTTGAAGAACCAGTGTGTCAGGCTGCTCTGCCTAGTTACGAGTTACTGGAAAACATAGTTACGCAAGTACGTAAACTCGGCAAAAAGCACATGGTGGCCCCAGTAGTTAGCTGTGACGCATTTTACACCGAGCCGGGCTTCGTAGAGAAGTGGGTTAACAGGGGCATGGTCGCCGTTGACATGGAAACAGCGCCGATACTCGCAGTCAGCTTATTGAGGAGAGTTAAGGCCGCCTCAGTGTTGATAGTCAGCAACTCCCTCGTAAAGCCTACAGGCTTCGCCTTAGCTAGTGAGCTGGAAAGGCATGTCAAAGATGTTGCACCGGCTGTGTTAGAGGCCCTCATCCGTACTAGTGTGAGGTGAGAGGCGGTGAGCACCGTCAAGGAGAGGGTGGACACCATAGTATGCGGAAAGTACGTCATGACGTTGAATCCATACGACTTCGTTATACCGAGAGGGGCTATCGCCATCAAGGACGGGCTCATAGTAGACGTTGGTGACGAGTACAGCATCAAAGACAGGTATGTAGCTGAAGACGTCGTGGAGAGAAAACACCACGTAGTTATGCCCGGTCTACTCGACTGCCACGTGCATACACAGCAACTCCTACTGAGGTCGGCACTAGGTGACGTGTTAATGCAAATGCCCCCAGTATGGACGAAGATCCTGGTCCCCTTCGAAGAGGCCATGAGTGAGGACCTCGCCAGGCTCTCAACACAGGCCAGCATACTTAACATGTTAAAGAACGGTGTAACCTACTTCGTTGAAGCCGGCGCACCCTACCCGGAAATCCTCGTGGAGGAGGCCATCAAGTCCGGGATTAAAGGCGTAGTAACTTACGCAACTTACGACGTAGTCGAAGGAGAGACTAGGCGCACGTCCGAGGTAATGGAGAGGGCTTTAATGCTTTACGAGGGGTTTAGCAAGGCTAGTAGCAGGGTTCGTATATGGATGAGCTTAAGGCAGGTAATGATGTCTTCTGAAGAACTAGTGAGATCCGTCATGGAAGAGTGCAGAAAACACGGCATCGGGTTAACGCTCCACCTGGCCGAGTACCAGGGCGAAGTAGACTACACCTTGAGCAAGTACGGTATGAGGCCGCTGGAATACATGGTTTACAGAGGTATAGGTGAGATCAAGCCGGTGATCGTGGCGCACGGGATCTACCTCTCGCCCGTGGAAATAAGCCTGCTCAAGAAGCACGGTATAGGCTTGTGCTGGTGTCCTACCGTAGACTCCTGGCTCATGGGCATACACTGGACCGGGCTACTCGACGACGAGGACCTAATAGCTGGCATAGGAAGTGATGGCGGCGCGTGGAATAGGCTTGACGTTTTACACGAAATTAAGGTGGCAAGGGCCATTGGTAAGGCCGTAGCTAACTCCCTGTTTTACTACAAGTCTGGCACTAGTGCACGGAGGCTTCTTAAAATGGCCACTGGACATGGCGGAGCCCTGGTAGGTGAGAGAGTTGGGGTGATCGGCAAAGGCTATCCAGCTGACCTAGCGGTGCTTAACGTGTCATCCATTAAGACTATGCCAGTTATAGACCCCGTAGATGCTGTAGTCAGCTACTTAGAGGGTGATGCTGTTACAGACGTGCTCGTAGATGGGGTGTTCGTGGTTAAAAACGGCAATGTGATTACAGTGGATGAAGAGCGCGTGCTAAAGGAGTTACTCGATCGCGAAGACCAGGTAAGAGAGGTCGTTCACGAGCTATTTAAGAAGTTGCCAATAAGCCCGCCCAGCTGAAAACACGCTCTCACGCAGTTCTCATGGGTTAGAGCAGGCGGTTTTGAAGATTCCCAGGAGGAGCGCTTAGAGGCGTCACATGATCTCGAGACCTCGGCACAGTCTTGTGAAGAAAGCAGCCGCGTAGCTTAGAGCACGCGACAGGCATAACGCTCGTGCTAACGTCACCGCGTTAGCTACTCGGAGCCTTCCTTAGGCCGAGTTCCTCTAAGATTCTCTTAACTCTAGCCTCGATCTCGGGGGGTTCAGGGGCTAGCGGCGGCCTGGGATGCGGTTTCACGGGCGTGCCCAGAGCCGCGAGAACGGTCTTTACCGCTGTTGGGTACGATGACGTGTAATCGTAGACTTTTGTAAGTTTTAACAGCTTTTTCCAAGCATCGAGGGCCAGCTCAATGTCACCTCTTGACCACGCATTGTACATTGCTAGATGCAATTGCGGCGTGGCGTTAGCTAGCGCGGTGATCCCGCCGTCGCCTCCCATCATTAGAACTGGCAGTAACATGTCGTCTAGCCCGGTAAACACTGCAAAGTCCCTTCTCACGGACTTAACCTCTTGTATTAGTGTCCTCGTGTACGTGAAGCTGTCATATGTCACCTTAGCTCCTGCGAGGTTGTCGTATTCGGCTGCGAGCTCCACGTACAGCTGTACCGGTATGTTGACGCCTGTTAGTGCTGGTAAGTTGTACACTACTACGGGGATGTCAAGCGTCTCGGCTATTTTAGAGAAGTGTTCTTTAAGCCTTTTCGGGGCTAGCTTGAAGAAGAAGGGAGGTGCAACAACTACGCCCGTAACGCCCATATCCACGAAGACCTTTCCAAGCTTAATGCACTCCTCGGTACTGTTAGCCGTTATACCCGGTAGTATCCAGGCCTTGTCACCCGCCTCTTCGAGGACGGCCTTAACCACGAGTACTGACTCCTCCCGGGTCAGGTGCACGAATTCCCCAGTAGTGCTGTTGGGGAAAAGCCCGTGAACACCGCTACTAACCAAGTAGCCGGTAAGCCACTTTAAGGCTTCAATGTCAACTGAGTAGTCCCCTCGAAAGGGGGTGATGAGAGGCACTATTATCCCGTAAAGCCTCAAGCCATACCACCTGTGCCCCACAAGGAATACATACTACTCCACAAATATAGTTGCTCGTAGCCCCTTACCACGAACTTAGCAGTTATTTGTAATAGTGGCCCTTGATTAATTGGTGTTGAGGTGTGGGAGAGGTGATTAAGAACGCCGATACGTTAAGGAGAAGCGATTTACATGGGCTTTTAATCGAGGCAGTTGAATGTGCGCTTCGCGTAGCAGATCCTTATGGTGCCGTCACCTCACACCTGGGTGTTAAGGGTGGCGAGCTGTTAGTTGGAAATAGGAGAATCGATGTTAAAGGCTCTGTCCATGTGGTGGGGTTCGGTAAGGCGTCTAGGAGGATGGCCGAGGCCGTTCTCAATGTCCTTGGAGATAGGGTTGCAGGAGGTGTGGTAGTACATCCCGGTGAACGGGGGCGCGTTGGACCGATCGAGGTCTTGGATGGTGATCACCCGTTACCTGGCTTAAATACGTTGAAGTCTTCGCAGAGGTTACTGGAATACCTTGAACACGTCAGTGAAAGGGACATCTTACTGGTGTTGGTTTCCGGTGGCGGTTCGGCGCTTTTTGAGATACCCGAAGAAGGCGTTACGCTCGAAGACGTGGCGTGGATTACTCGCGAGTTAATGAGACGAGGTGTTGGCATTTACGAGCTCAATACAGTTAGGAAAAGGCTTTCGCGGGTTAAGGGGGGTAAGCTGCTGAGATACATTAATGCCTCACGTGTAGTGTCACTAATAGTTAGCGATGTCATCGGGGATAGGGTAGATGTGGTGGCATCAGGCCCCACGGCACCCGATGAGACAAGCTTCGCGGATGCGTATAGTGTCCTAGAGAGGAGTGGGCTACTAGGGAGTCTACCACGCCACGTGAGGGAACTCCTCGAAAGGGGTGTTAGAGGCGAGGTGCCAGATACACCTAAACCCGGGGATCCCTGCTTTAGTAAGGTAGACAACGTGGTCATCCTCAGCAATCAGGCCGTGCTGGAAGCTCTATCCCGCGTGCTTAGTGCACGTGGTTTTAACGTGCTTGTCCTCACCTCGATGCTTGAAGGCGAGGCGAGGGAGGTAGGCAGGGTGCTGGCATCGATCATAAGGAATGTTCACAAGTACGGTAAACCGGTTCCAAAGCCTGCAGCAATACTTGCAGGCGGGGAAACCGTTGTAACCGTTAGAGGTAGCGGTGTAGGCGGTAGGAACCAGGAACTATGCCTTTCACTGGCCATGGGTATTAGCGATCTCCCGGACACTGTAGCGGCCTGCGTAGCTACGGATGGCATTGACGGCGTCAGCCCGGCAGCCGGTGCACTAGTAGATGGTAAAACAGTTGAAAAGGCCCTCACCATGGGACTAAACCCCATAAACTACCTGGAAAACAACGACAGTTACACGTTCTTCTACAGGCTTGGACAGGTGATCGTGACGGGGTACACGGAGACCAACGTAAACGACTTGTTCATTTCGCTAATTAAGTAACAATTTCAGAGCGCCTTTGCATTGTTCTTCAGAACACTACTATTCAGCCGCCTACTGCGCCTTCCCGTCACTAAGCTGACTATGAGTAGTAGTGCTATGTTGGTCAGGAGCCCCCAGAACCCCTCGTACACTCCTAGAGGGCTTCTCCTCAGGATAACCTGTATGTACGCTACCGTTAACATGCCTCCCGCCATGCCTGCCAGTGCCCCGTGCTTGGTTACCAAGCCCTTCCCGTACACGCCGAGTACGAGCGCCGGGAAGAACTGTACAATGCCCGCGTAACCTACGAGCAGAAGGTATACTAGTACGCCCGGTGCTAGTAGTGCAAATACCAGTGAAGCTAAGGCTAAGATAGCCGTGAACGCCCTCGCAGCTAGTAGGAGCTCCCTTCCACTAGCTCTGGGCTTAAGTAGCCTCTGGTACATGTTTCTAGCGAATAGTGCTCCCGATACGTGTAGGATCGCGGCTGCAGTTGATATCGAGGCTGCCAAAGCGCCCGCGCCAACGAGTCCCACCACCCATGGAGGGAGGAGCGCTTTTGTGGTAACCATGAAAGCGTGGTCACTGTAGGGCTTCTTGTACAGAGGTATGCTGATCACCCCCTTGAAGAAGAGCGCGAGACCCGTTAACCCGACCAGTATTGCGGGTATTTGTGAGACCTGGTAAATGCCCACTAGGACGGCGCTCCGCTTAGCCGTCTTCACGTCTCTGGCCGCGAACACGTTTTGCACCCTGTTAGGCCATAGCCAGAAGGCCAGTGGCGCCGCTACGAGTAGGGTTGCCATCCACGCGAAGTCGTCTGGCTTTAACGTAAGGCTGAACGCTGACTCCGGAGGCTTGCTGGCCGCGTAGTGTTCGAGCACCTTGAACACGTTCCCTAGGCCCCCGAAGGCAACTAGGGGCGCTAGTACTCCCACGAGCCACACTGCAATGAGCATTATGGCCCCTTGAAGAACGTTGATCAGCGCCACGCTTAAAAGCCCCCCTATAACAGTGAACACTGCTATAAGCACGAAGGCCACTATGCTGGCCGTTAAGGGGTCTACTGTACCGTAGGATGCCTCTTCCAGTATGTATCCGGCACCCTGGATCTGTAGCTGTATGTATGGTATAGACCACAGCGCGCCCGTTACGGCGGCAAACGCCCCCACGACCTTGCTGTCGTATAGGTCTTCGAAGGCGTCGGCTACTGTGAGCCAGCCCCTCTCCTTGGCCTTGGACCAGAGGAACGGTATTATTAGAAGGCCTATGAGGTATCCCACCATCCCGTAGAGGTTTACTGCGAATACCCTAATGCCCTCGCTTGCCGCGGCACCCGGCAGCCCCAGGAACGTGTACGCGCTATATATGTTAGCTCCTAGGCTAAGCCAAACCACCAGTAGGCCTAGGGCTCTGCCGGCGACGAACCATGTATCTACTGCCATTAGGACCTTGTGCCTTTTAATTGTGGCGATGATGCCTGTGATCGTCGTTACCGTCAACCACCCTATAATTATGCCGAGCGCTACGTAGCCCGCTTCCGCGCCCATGGCTTTACCCCCATACGTGCTTCTTATCAACGTAGTAGGCTACTACCATTAAGGCGAAGATCTCTAGGAACCAAGCTAGGCAGTAAAACCACAGTAGGGGCATGCCCAAGATCTCGGGTTCCACCCTGTTGCTGAAGGGCAGGCCCAGTAGGGGTATGTATGCTAGAACCAAGATTATCGCGTAAAACAGCTTCTTGCTCATAGTGCTCACTACTTTTTATTCTTAGTGTAGCCCTGAATTTAAAAGCGTGTTCAAAGGCATTGCAGGCCTATTTGAGTTCCACGCGGGGTCCCTTTCGTGCAAGCCTCTAGTAGCGGTCTCCCAGCCCTCTTAAGAGCTCCTAGTGCCATCCTGAACCAAGACGGAGTGCGTAAACCGCGTGTACTCCCGGGCCACTACAACGACCGCCACTAGGTTAGCCACAGGAGGTAAATTACATGTACATGATACACCTCCAATTACCGACATGATGATGGAGTTAACGTGAATGCCCCCCAGCCCGAGTTAAGGCTTTACGAGAAGCCACTGATGATCTTTCCTGGGTACAAACGTTAACTAATAGTGTCGTCAGGGAACACCTGTACAGAAAGCTCAGATTTGTCGTTGGAACGCTTAGAAGCGCTCAGGTGGAGCTGGTGTCGAGAAACAGGCTAGTAGGGGCTAGTGGGGTAGAGATGCACATTGCCACGCTCGCATCTAAGACGAGGTATGCACTCCACGAAATGCACCTAAAGCATACGTTTAGATATGCATGCTTCCGGGGAAATTTATGATCTCAATTAGCATAAGGTTTTCAACCCCCTTGGTCATCTAGAATGACGCGAAGAACGAATATAAATAGGCCGTGAAGCCGGGTAAATGGCTAGATCACATAGATGTACGGACTCTGTGAGTAAGTGGTACTTAAATTCCCCGCGAAGCAGTCTATCAGTGCTTGGTGAATGATTATGCTAGGCTTTAAAACCGCTATTGGATTAAGTATCGTGGTGCTGTTGATCTCGGCGCTGATAATTAGGGGCCGTAAACCGCAGATCCCCATTTGGAGCGTAATGGCCTTTGCATCCTTTATAACAATAGCCTCAGGACTAGTGAACACGGACGAGCTCGGATCAGTAATCGACCTCGATGTGATCCTCTTCCTCATAGGGATGTTCAGCATTACGGGCCTGGCAGAGTCGTCGGGCTTGTTAAACACCATGACTGCCTGGTTCCTTGGCCTGTTTAAAAACACTAAACTCCTGATCTACGCTTTCTCCGCGCTATTCGGACTACTTGCGGCTATAGCCATGAACGACACAGTAGCGCTCATAGGCCCTCCCATGGCCTATACCATTGCCAAGGCGCTAGACATCAACCCCACAGCGATGTTTCTGTTACTAGCCTACTCGCTAACAATAGGTTCAGCTATGACGCCGATAGGCAACCCACAGAACGTGCTAATAGCCGAGAAATCCGGCTTGACTGCGCCATTCTTGAAATTCACTGCATACCTCACCATACCCACGATCATAAACTTGCTGGTAACGCCTCTCATCGTCGCGAAGTATTATGGAATAGAGCGCAGTAGTGCTAACGGGGTGCTGATCATGCCTCATGAGCAGCTGAAAAACAAACGAGACGCCGTGCTAGCTGGAATTGGTATGGCGGTGTCGATCTCGGCGCTAATCGTGAACGATACACTGGACCTAATGGGCCTCCCGCATATATCACACAGAGGGTTCATACCGTTTGTAATAGCGGCAGCCCTCTACCCGTTGTCGAGTGAACCGAGAAAAGTGATCGCAAGTGTTGATTGGGGTACAATACTCTTCTTCATGACGATGTTCATATCCATGGAGGGTGTCTGGAGGAGCCGTTTATTGGATTTCCTCGTAAGTGCGTTCCTCCCAGTGAAACACCTAGACGTAGCAGTGAACATCGCCTCGATAACAGCGCTGTCAATATTGGGTAGCCAGCTGATAAGTAACGTTCCCTTTGCACGGCTAATAATAGAGTACATGAAAAGTGTCGGCTACACAGGGGGAGATGAACTCTCGTGGATAACGCTCGCCATGTCCACCACTATTGCGGGGAACCTGACGCCCCTAGGTGCAGCGTCAAATATCATCATTATCGAGTACCTCGAATCCAAGATGAACACGACGATCACGTTCAAGGAATTCCTGAAGCTTGGCGCGATCGTGACCGTCGTGAACGCGCTGGTATACATGGCCCTCTTGGAGGCGGAATTCTACTTAACAACACATCATTAACGGCCTAGCCGTTTTATTCTTCTAGCCCTCTGACGATACCTTAGAAGCCTATTAGTACTGTGAGAGGCATTTAATCTTCACTTCCTCGAACAGGGCGTTCTTACAACCGAAAACTCCTTGTTTTCTGCCAGCATATCTTTCATCACGATAAAGAGGTATCATATAGTAAGAATCCAAACGCGAGGAGCGTGTTCACAAGCCCTAAGAGCTGGAGAGCCCTCATTGTTAGCGGTGTCGCGGACGTAGCTATATCGTGGTCACCTCTTAGGGTTACACCTCTACCTAGGCTTTAAGGGCCGAGGATTTCTCCTTCAGCATTATTTTGGGTTCTTCAAAGCCTACGCTGGCGGCCCGTATCCCGCTAGCTTGCCGCGAGCGATTCATATAAGACTTAACGCGTTTGAGGGCGGTTTGATCCGGCTGCGAGTAGACGTCTACGGGTTGCCCGATCTTCTCTGATCCTAGGAATCTATCGCGCCAGCAGCCTTCACTTAGGATCGAGTGCGATCTCCTCCGGTTCGATGCCTTCTTCCTCGACCATGAGTACGCATTGATTGCTTTAAATACCTGCCTTGAATTAAAATTAACGTACCAGGTGATGAAGCACGAAGAGGAGAATACTGCTTGTATTTGTGCTACTCGGGCTTATCTCCCTGACTGCTGATATGGTTTACGAGGGGGCCAGATCCGTTAGCGGGGCCTACCTGGAGTACCTGAAAGCACCTGCAATAGCCTCCTCCATTGTAGGAGTAGGAGAGTTTTTAGGGTATGTCCTTAGGTTTGTAAGCGGTGCCTTGGCATCCTACATAGGGTCTTCAGCTGCTTTCTGGGGCTTTATAGCGCTGGGTTATGCCATGAACGTCACACTCTTACCCTTACTAGCTTTCACAAGCTCCTGGTGGACCGCTACATCGCTATACCTCGTAGAGAGGGTTGGTAAGGGTTTAAGAACCCCTCTAAGAGACGTGATCCTGGCCGAGGTCACGGAGGGTATTGGTAAGGGGAAGGGCTTCGGCCTCCACGAAGTCATGGACCAGGTCGGAGCTCTAGCAGGCCCCCTGCTCTTCGCGTACATGCTCGTGCGGTACGGTTACTCGAACGCGTTTTTAGTACTCCTAGTTCCGGGGACTATGGCAATGGTATTCATATTCACGGCGTGGTCTTTGTACCCGAGAGTTAGGAGCGTCGAGATCTCGCCGAAGAGAATTTCATTTAGAGGCATGGGTAGGAGATTCTGGCTTTATACTTCTTCTATGACCTTTCAGTCTCTCGGCTTCGCGCACTGGGCCATAGCATCATACTTCTTAAAGTACTGGGGGGTTTTAGGAGACGCGGAGATAGCAGTGCTATACGCCATTGCGATGGGCGTAGACGCTGTAGTGGCCTTCCCGATAGGCTACTTGTACGACGTAGTAAAGTTCAGGAGCCTTTACTTAGCCCCCATAGCAACGCTGACAATAATACCACTGCTGGCTACGAGAGTTACGGCCGCTGCGTATATAGCAGCTGTCTTCTGGGGGTTTACGATGGGTATATCGGAGACGATAATGAGGGCTTCAATAGCAGACATAGTTAACAAGGATAGATTGGCAATGGCTTACGGGGTCTTCGGAATGCTCTATGGAGTTTCATGGGGTGTTGGAGGATTCATAATAACCCTCCTACTACAAACATCCGTGTCGCTAGCCGTGATATACACAGCACTAACTCAGATACTATCATTTGCGGTACTAACAGTGCTGAATAGGCAGCAGATCATTCCTTAACCGTTTCTTGGTGGATAGCTGTTCATAGGCTTTCATGCTTTTCCGTATCCAGCCTCCTAGCCATCTACCTCTCAACGGTTTGTTCTTCTCCCGGCCCCACCTGCGGGAGCGTGTCTTCAGCGGTTGCCCACGGTTCACCCGGCTCTCTGCAGCGAAGCAGGGTGCACGAGGTATCCTCCTCGCCACGCTCATCGAGGACAAGCCACGGTTTGCTCTGCATCTACATATCCAAGCATCTCAGTGAGAGAATAAAGCACCTCTACAGAAGAGAGGTTGTTGTACGTGTCACAGTACCAGGTACATAGAGTCAGGGGCGCATCAAAAACTCGCAGGGTACGTAACGGTAGCTGAGAGGCTTGAACCACTCACCGAAGAAGACTACATGAAGCTTGTGAAACTAGCACACGAGTTCAGGAAAGCCATAACCTACTCTACGAGAATGATAACCAGGGCCCTAGTTTCGACTTTAAGGGTCAGATCGCCCGGCCGCTCCGCGACCGTGTACCATGCCGATCACCAAGTTAACCAGGAGTAAAGCCGCCATCACGGTGAAGCCCACCTACTTACTGAGCATAAACGACGTTATAGCCGCGACCTCCACGGTGTAGGGAGTTACGCCGGTGAACTCCCTCATAAACACATTGACTACGTTCTCCTCCTCTACCTTGTTGGGTACACAGATCTTAGGACCTCCCACGGCTCTCCGACCACTAAGGTTCTTGCACCCGTTCACCAAGATCCCTCATGTAGCGTGATTGCGGTTAGAACGATAGAGTACTCTGCTACAGCGTGCGCAACGGATCTTAATCCTCATTAACTTAGTTAAGCTTTAACACTGTCGTGATGCGTGGAAAAGAAAATTACTAGGTCCTCTCATTACTTTAGTAACGCAGGGTAAGCACACCATGGATGTTGACGCCGTTGTTCTGGGGTGCGGCTGGGCGGGAATTTTAACGTCAAAGGCGCTGGCTGAGCAGGGGTTAAGAGTAGTGTGCCTGGAAAAGGAAAGTACCGTGGGAGGTCTACTCAGGAGCGAGTACGTAGGCGGGTTCACCATAGACATCGGGGGCTCGCACGTTATTTTCTCCAAGAGCAAGGAGATACTGGGCAGAATGCTCTCTATGCTTGGCAATAACGTATGCTCTCATACACGGCTTTCTTACGTAAAGCTAATGGAGACGCTTGTACCGTATCCACTTGAAAACGGGCTTTACGTGCTCCCAGTCGAGGAACGCTACGAAGCCCTAGTATCTTTCCTAGAGGCATTACTCTCGCTAAGAGATGGCTGGGAGCCGGGAAACCTCGAAGAATGGATTTACGGGCTCTTCGGCAGGTGGATTGCGAACAAGTACCTAGTTCCGTATAACAAGAAGATCTGGAAGAGGCCTCTCAACGAGATAGACGTGGACTGGGTTCACACGCCTGGAAGGCTACCTATACCTGATTGGAGGGATATAGTGAAATCGGCTCTGGGAATGCCAACTATCGGTTATTCGGAGCAGGCTAAGTTCTACTACCCGTTTAAGGGCGGGATATATGCTTTGTTCGAGCCCGTTCTCAAAGAGGCGGTGGATCGCGGCGTTCAAATAATAACTAATTACCCGGTTTCAAGCATCAGGAAAATGGATAGACATTTAGTGGTAAACAATGAAATAAGAAGCAAAAAGGTCTATAGCACTATTCCACTGCCCGATTTAATTAAAGTACTTGAAGTAGACGTGAGCTACGGGCCCGAGCAACTGGATTTCCTAGACTATAATAAAATAGTGGTTGTAGCGGTCGCAGTAGATAAACGGGCTCCCAACCACCACTGGATCTACGTTCCGGATGAGAGAATTCTATTTCACAGATACGCGTGGTTAAGCAATTACAGCCCCTGTAATGCGCCCCCCGGTAAATCGCTAGTAATAGCCGAAATATCAGTTCCTAGAGGGGTGGACGTTCCAGCAAATGTTGTTGAAAGAACCATTGATGATCTCGAAAAGCTCGGGGTATTTGAGAGCGGCGAGGTAATTTTCGCTAAAAAGTACGTCCACGAATACGGGTACCCAATACACAGGATAAACGCATCCACGAAAAGGTCTGAGGTACTCGTAGAAGTTAATAAACATGGAATTGTCTCCCTGGGAAGGTGGGGTAGCTGGCGTTACTTGAACATGGACATGGTTTTAATGGACGTCTTGAACAAGCTCAACGTGTCAGTTTAAAATCAGGATCGCCTCACGTGTTCTCGGGTGCGTGTTCGTGATTAGAGTACTCACGTTATACTTCACCAAGGACGAGTCGACCTTTAACAGGGAAAGCCTTGAGAGCGTAGTAAACCAGGTTGGGGTTTTGCAAGACATATACGTTATTTCGGCATCGCCGATCGACCTAAAGAAGCGCGGTCTCGATATACCGAACATAGTTGTCTCCACGAGATCCTCGTGGCCCGTACCAATTAGAATCGGGTACTCTTTTAACGTGGCGTTACTGTTCATTGAAAGGAAAACCGGCCTTCATCAGTACCACTACCTTTTCAAGGTAGACGGCGACGTCGTCCTCCCGAAGGACTACTTGTATAACCTCATAGCACAGAAACCATTGGTATCGGGAATAGGTTCGGCCCTGCTAATCTCTACAGCCTTCTTCAAGGTATTGATGAAGAACAGGTACCCGGTAAATTACTGTGACGATAGGTTTATATTTGCACTCGCCATCTCAAGGGGGGCGTGGCCGCTAGATTATAATGGTAAAGGTAGTATCGAGGTCCCTCCAATTATCACATTAAAGGATAGAGAGTACGCCTATGGAATCGAGTATTACAAGTGGGGGATGCCCCCAATTCTACTGCTATTGTTACCTCTAACGAGAATATACCTTAAGGTAACGAGAAAGATGAGGGAGCACCAGCGTAAAGACATGAAAGCGTACTTATACAATATCGTAGGCTACATTCACGCGCTTATTCATAGGACAAAAAAATACGAATTTCACCGTGAATACGGAAGAATGAGGATAGTACATCTGTACCATGGATTCCGGGCTACTTAAACGACTAGTCTCCTGAAGAAGGCGCTAATTTCTTCTAAGCCTGCGACTAAGGATGTTCACTCCAACGTCTTTCCTCACCGCCTTTTCGGGCATTATTAGGTATAGCAATAAGTTCTTAAGTGAGAATGAGCTATTACTCCACGTGGTATAGTCAAGTCTAGTGTAATCCAGATAGTCAACACCGTGCTTCAGGACAAATTTACTGAACCACCGTTCAATTTTTCTCTTAAAGCGATGGCTGCTCATGGTACCGTGTAAAGCTCCAAGCACTGCGTACTTAGCAATATATGGTTTTAGTTTCATATTACTGTAGTAATAAGATGACATTAAGAGCTCACTAAATGCAAGTCCTTGTTTTATAACGTGTCTGAGGTTAAAAACACCTACTGTTGAGTAGAGGATGCTGTAAACAAGCCAGGTAAATTTGTGTAGTACCCCTCGGAGCCCAGTAGAGGAATTACACAGAACACTATTCCTAAAGCCGAAGTAAAGCCTTACGCTATTTACTTTTTGTGAGGTTGCAATGTAGTGTATTCCTCCAAACTTTGTCAATACAACGTTGAGGTAGCCTCTTTTTGCGTGTTCTAGCCCTGAGGAGATGTCATCTCCAAGGATGTAGAAATAAGGAGGTATGGGCGCAGTGCTCGGATTGTATAAGGTGAAGGTGGCTGGAACAAACGCGGAGATCAGCACCTTTGGCGGACACCCCTTCTCGTTGATTATGCTATTAAAATCCTTTCGAGACACTACAGGAAGCAACGGAAAAGGCCGATTAAGAACATTCACGTAACCTATATTAGGCATTATTAAGTTGGAGTTCTCCGCATCTCTGTACACGAAGTTCATGGCCTCATCGAGGTCTTGTTTCTCGTTAGAGTTTAAGTGTTTTAGGAATCTATCTCTATTCCCCATGATGTACATGGTTGTAATTGCATGGTATTTAGTCTTTAGTAGGTCGAATTCCTCGGCCAGGTCTACCATTTCCCTGACTGCATTTGAGTGGAGAATAATGAAGTCGTTGTCCATGTTTAACAAGTAATTAGTGCCTCTCCTCTTTTCAAGGAGAAAACCGTAGGTTATTGCAAAGCTGTTGCCGAGGTCTTTATTCAACCTTCTACACTCGAAGTCCACGGCTGTTTTCCTCGATAATTCTGATCCGAGCCGGCACAGTTTCTCGTACGATCCGTCGGTAGATGAGCTATCTATGAGTAGCACCCTTCCCTCAGCTATATTGCCGAGTTCAGCTAGGGTTTTGAAAGCGCTATACAGGCTTAGCATTGATAACGGTAGATAGCTATACGAGTTAAAGTTCTGGGTGATAATGCTCAGTTTTATTCTATCCATGCTTGTTAGACCCGGCCCTTCCGCGATTACCATCATTAATTTTCCATTTAATAAGGTTCCCGCGCCTAGTTGATGCCGGAAACCAGCCTAAGGTCAGTCGCATTAAGTCACAAGCACGCTTCAGTACCCCGGCGCATTGTCATTGTTAGTCTAGATCGCCTAACGCCATAATCAATTCTTTCTAATGGTTTACCGGTTTTGAATATAGCTTTAAGCCATTTAAAGTACATTTCATTGTAGTTTTAGCAATTGTAGCTCCAGTAGTACTTTGCCTACATAGTATTCAACTCCGTACTGCTCGTACACGTTGTTTTCCGTGTCCAGTATCGCGTAGGACGCCCTTAGACCCCGGTCTCTCGGTTGTTCGCAGCTTCCGGGATTTAACACTTGGATGCTGTTTACCTTCATGTTCAGCCGGTATGTGGGTATGCCCGACGAGGACCACGACCGCTCTAACTGGCCTGACTCCGAGTAGTGAGGAGGTTGATTGCTGTACTAACTCACCGAGAGGTGTTTAAGCTCGGTTCTCTGGGTACGTAGATGTCGCTGAGAACTATATTAAGGGCTTTACTCAATGCTGTACACGAGGTAATTTTACTTGCTAGGAGCGCCCTCCAGGACCTCTAGCGCATTGAGCATCTACCTTCTGCTACTCCTTGCGCTACTAGTGTACACGTGTGGTAGCAGGGGGTTGCCGACGGCTCAAGGAGAAGTGGTCACAGTGTCCTTCTCGATTACCGGGATCGGGGAGGACGTTTCGCTGGATGCTACCGTTCTCACGGTTGATGGCGTGGACTACCGTGTCGCGGACCTGCCCGTGAGCTTTAATTGGAGCCCCGGCTCGGTGCATTCATATCAGTGGGTAGATCACGTTCCATCGATTACCGAGGGCAAGCGCTACGCCTGGCGATCGACAAGCGGTATCGCAACGGGTATGGGAGGCACCCTCTACGCCCCGGAAAGCAGTGGTACTGTTTTAGCGGAGTACAAGGTACAGTACTTGTGGGTCTTTAATGCCGAGGGGCTGGGACCAGATATTGCGTTTCCCCTAGCCCCCCTCTCCGTCGACGGCGCTTTCATAGATATAGACCTGCTTCCATACTCGTTCTGGTGGGATGAAGGCTCTCAGCACGCGTGCTGCTTCGAGGAGTTCGTCCACTCTACTAGTGGCTATAGAAGGTACGCCAATCACGATGCCGGTTGCATTAATTTAACGGTCACGGGCCCAGGTACTTTGAGCAGGTCATACCACGTCGAGTACTTGGTTCATGTAGGGGTTGGTAGAGGCAACGGCACCACCAATCCTCCTCCAGGCGAGTACTGGGTAGATGATGGAACATACATGCGCTTAACGGCCATACCGGGGCAGGGATACGTGTTCGAGGAGTGGACAGATATATACGCGGAGTGCTCAACCTACGATAGGCATAGTAACCCAACGGAGCTGTTTGTATGCGGTCAAGTAAGCCTGAGAGCGAACTTCAGGGAAGTGAAGCCGTTCGATTTCAACGTGAAAGTAGAGCCCAGTAGTATCCAGGTGTACAGGGGTGGCTCGGCTATAGTAGGAGTGGTTGTTCTAGGTGAAGGGGAGCCCGTTCAAGCAGTCTCCCTAATGGTCTTAAACACGCCTAAAGGTGTTTCCTACGCTCTGGGCACGGAGCTGGTCGTGCCGTCAACATCGACTACGCTAATCGTCACCGTCTCCCAGGAGGCACGAGCCGGGGCGTACACGGTAGTACTCGTAGCAACTAGTGGAAACATCACGAAGGAGTACCCCATAACACTAAACATCCTAGAACACGAGGAACCCTGGTACAAGCAACCACAAGTACTAGTCACCATGGGAACGGCAGTAACGGTGCTCATAGTGGTGCTCGTATTAACCCGACTACGTCGCAGGCATTAGTTCGAAGAGAGGCATTGCGATAGATAGGGCTACGGCTACTACCGGGTCTACGGTTGAGGCCACGCTGAGCACCCACAGTAGCCAACCCCACCATCCAATAACACTGATGTAGAGCGCAAAGCTCACGAGTATGCTACGTGTCAAAGCGAACACCAGTACAGCGAGGAGTGTTGTTGCAAAAGCGTACGTCGTTAGAACGCTCACGAAAATGCCAGGGGGCTCCTCGTCGAGGAGAGGAAATCACTACCAGTCCGGAGGAGTGGTCCAGCCCCTGATTAGCTTGCACCCCTACCCGTAATATGCTCCGCTATCTTAGTGGCCCCGTTGCTGTATACTGGAACGGGCTTTCTCCCGGCTTCATCTAGCGCCATGGCTAGTTTAGTGGGGGTTACCTCGTCGAGGAACGCAGCATTTAACTTCTTAGCGAACAGCTCAACCTCCTTCTTAGCGA